>CAZFVH010000077.1:0-24377 GCA_964522465.1 uncultured Rubrivivax sp.
GAGTCCACCAGGTAGATGCAGGGCAGCCGGTTCTGCTGCGCGATCTCCTGCAGGCGCAGGTGCTTCTTGACGGTGACCGGGTAGTAGGTGCCGCCCTTGACGGTGGCGTCGTTGCAGACGATGGCGCACTCCACGCCGCTGACGCGCCCGATGCCGGTGATCAGGCCGCCGCCCGGGGCGGCGTCGTCGTACAGGCCCAGGCCGGCCAAGGCGCCCACCTCGAGGAAGGGCGTGCCGGGGTCGAGCAGGCCCTCGACGCGGTCGCGCGGCAGCAGCTTGCCGCGCGCGGTGTGCTTGCTGCGCGCCGCCTCGCCACCGCCCAGCGCGACGCGGTCCAGTTGCGCCCGCAGGTCCTGCACCAGGCCGCGCATCGCCTCGGCGCTGGCCTTGAAGTCTTCGCCGCGCGGGTTGATCTTCGAGCTCAGGGCGGGCATGGGGGCTACTCCGACAGGCGGCAACCGCCCCTGCCGACATGGTGGGAGTACGCGCCGCCGTTGACGTTCACGTCAATTGTAGGGACCGCCCCCTCCCGACCTTGCCCCGGCCTGACGCCAACCTCGCGCCTGCCGTGCGGCGATCGGGAAGAACTCAGAACGGTCCGTGGGCCAGCCAGCGCTCGAGCTGCGGCTTGCGGTCGTTGCCCCAGAAGGGCTCGCCGTCGACCTTGAAGAAAGGGGCGCCGAACACACCCGTGGCGATGGCCGCATCGCACGCCGACTTCAGGCGGGCCTTCCAGGCCGGGTCGTTCCAGGCCGCCTCTGCCGCGTCGGCGTCCAGGCCGAAGGTCGCGCACAGGGCTTTCAGGGCCGCGACGTCGTTCAGCAGCACGCCGCGCGTGAAGTAGGCGTCGAAGGCGGCGTGCGTCCAGCGCGCGGCGGCTTGCGGCCCCTGGGTATCGTGCAGCCACCAGAACACCCGCGCCGCGTTCTGCGTCGGGATCGGGAAGCTCGGCGGGGGTGTGTACGCCACCCCCTCGAAGCGCGCCGAGCGCGCGAAGTCGGCGATCGAGTACTCGCGCTTGAGCGGGTAGGACACCGGGCTCTTCAACTCCGCTGCCTGAAAGGTGGCACCCAGCAGGATGGCATGCCGCCGCACCACGCGCCCGTGCCGCGCCGCCAGCGCGTCGACCCAGGCATTGGCGATGTAGGAATAGGGCGACGAGAAGTCGAACCAGAAGTCGATGGGGGCGGGGGCCGGGATGTCCATGCGGGCACGATACCGGTCCGGCACCTGCAAGTCCAGCCTGTCGAGACCACGTCCGCGCGCAAATGGCGAACCGTGGCAACGCGTGCAGCGACTCACCGCCGCCAGAACGACGGCGTCAGCAGCACCAGCAGCGCCAGCAACTCCAGCCGACCGAGCAGCATCGCGAGGGTGCAGACCCAGGTCTGGAAGTCGTTCAGGCCCTGGTAGTTGCCGGCCGGGCCCACCTGGCCCAGCCCGGGGCCGATGTTGTTGACGCAGGCCACCACCGCGGTGAAGGCCGTCACCGGATCCAGGCCTGTCATCAACAGCAGCAAGGTCAGGGCGAAGATCGTCACGCCGTAGATCATCATGAAAGCCATGACGCCCTGGATCGTCGAATCGGCGATCGTGCGCCCGCCGATCACCACGGGGTTCACCGCGCGCGGGTGCACGATGCGCACCAGCTCGCGCCGCGCCTGCGCCGCCAGGATCATCAAGCGGATCATCTTGATGCCGCCCCCGGTGGAGCCCGCGCAGGTGGCGAAGCACCCCAGCAGAACGATCAGCAGCGAGGCGAACAGCGGCCACTGCGCATAGTCGTGGGAGGCGTAGCCGGTGGTGGTGGCGATCGACACGACGTGGAAGGCGACGTGGCGAAAGGCGGTCTGTGCCTGCTCGGGCGGGTAGCTGCCGGTGACCAGGAGGTAGATCACCAGCAGGATCGTGCCGCCGAGCAGCAGGCCGTAGAAAGCGCGCACCTCCACGTTGCGCCAGAACACCGCCAGCGAGCGCGTGCGCCAGATCACGAAGTACAGGGTCAGGTTGACACCGGCCAGCAGCATGAAGCCCACGGCCACGGCCTCGATCAGGGGCGAGTCCCAGTACCCCAGGCTCGCGTCCTTCGACGAGAAGCCGCCCAGGCTGATCGTCGTGCACATGTGCATGAAGGCATCTTCCCAGCTCATGCCGGCCCAGCGGTAGGCCAGCGTGCATCCGATGGCCAGCAGCGCGTAGATGATCCAGATCGCGCGCGCGGTGTCGGCGATGCGCGGGGTGAGCTTCTGATCCTTGACCGGGCCGGTGATTTCGGTGCGGAAGAGCTGGCTGCCGCCCACGCCGAGCATGGGCAGGATGGCCACGGCCAGCACGATGATGCCCAGACCACCGATCAGCATCATGAAGCAGCGCCAGATGTTGACCGACAGCGGCAGGTCGTCCAGCCCGGTCAGTACCGTGGCCCCGGTGGCCGTGAAGGCCGACATGGCCTCGAAATAGGCGTCGGTGGCGCTGAGCTGCGGCAGGGCCAGCCACAGCGGCAGTGCGCCGAAGACCGGCAGCACCAGCCAGGTCAGGCCCACCAGCAGGAACCCGTCACGCGGCTGCAACTCGCGCTTGAAGCGTCGCGTGGCCAGGCTCATGGCCAGACCGACGGCGAAGGTCACGACGATGGAGGCGATGAAGGCCTGCTCGGCGGCGTCATGGCGCTGCACGGCGAAGGCCAGTGGCAGGGCCATCAGCACGGTGAAGATCAGCACCATCCGGCCGATCAGGGCGACGACGGCAAGAGCACCCATGTCAGATGCGCACAGGCAGGTCAGAAGAAGATGGCCGACACCTGGAACAGCTTCTCGACCTGACGCACGGTGCGCTTGTTGGGCACGAAGAAGATCACGTGGTCGTGGGTCTGGATGACCGTGTCGTGGTGGGCCATCAGCACCTGCGGTTGGGCCTCGGCGCCAGCCTCGCTGCCGTCGGCGCGGTGCAGGCCGCGCACGATGGCGCCCACCTGCGCGCCGGGCGGCAGGCCGATCTCCTCGACCCGGCGGCCGGCCATACGGCAGGTCTTGCGGTCGCCGCGCACGATGCCCTCCAGCGCCTCGGCGGCACCGCGGCGCAGCGAGTGCACGGCCTCGACGTCGCCACGGCGCACATAGGCCAGCAGCTCGCCAATGACCGCCTGGCTCGGAGAAATGGCGATGTCGATCTGCGTGCCCTGCACCAGTTCGGCGTAGGCGCGACGGTTGATCAACGCCAACACGCGCCGCGCGCCCATGCGCTTGGCCAGCAGGCAGGCCAGGATGTTGTCCTCGTCGTCGCTGGTCAGCGCGACGAACAGGTCCATGTCCTGGACGTTCTCCTGCCCCATCAGCTCCTCGTCGGTGGAGTCGCCATGCAGCACCAGCACCTGGGGCGGCAGCTGGGTGGCAAGGTAGTCGCAGCGCGCGCGCTGCGTCTCGATGATCTTGACCTCGAGCCGGTCCTGCACCTGGCGCGCCAGACGCAGGCCCACCTTTCCGCCACCGGCGATCATCAGGCGCTGCACCGGCCGGTCGCGCGCGCGCAAAGCGCCGAGGACAGTGCCGATGTCGCGCGTGGCCGCCAGCACGAAGACCTCGTCGCCGGGCTCGATGCGAGTGCGCCCGTCCAGGTCGGTGACGGCCTGGTCCTGGCGATAGATCGCGACAATGCGCATGTCCACGCGCGGCATCAGGGCCGGGATCTCGGCCAGGCTGTGGCGCACCAGCGGCCCGCCGGCCACGGCCCGCACCGCGATCAGGCTGACCAGGCCCTGCGCGAACTCCAGCACCTGCAGGGCCTCGGGATGCTCGACGAGTTGCCCGATGTAGCGCGTGACACTCTCCTCCGGGCAGATCACGCGGTCCACCGCGAAGCCTCGCGCCTTGTCCATCAGCGGCGAGCCGTCCTCGAACTCCGGCGAGCGCAGCCGCGCGATCGCGGTCGGGACGTTGAAGACGTCGTGCGCGACCTTGCAGGCCACGAGGTTGGTCTCGTCCTGGGGCGCGCAGGCGATGAACAGGTCGGCGTCGCCCAGGCCCGCCTCTCGCAGCACGGAGGGCTGGATGCCGTTGCCGGCCACGCCGCGCAGGTCCAGGCGATCCTGCAGCACCCCCAGCCGCACCGGGTCGGTGTCGATGACGGTGATGTCGTTGCGCTCCGACGCCAGGCTCTCGGCCACGCTCTCGCCGACGCGCCCGGCGCCGAGGATGACGATGTTCACTGCTTGGCGAACAGCTGGCCCAGATCGGCGAAGGCCTTGAACTCGAGCGCGTTGCCGGACGGGTCGAGGAAGAAGAAGGTCGCCTGTTCGCCCGGCTGCCCCTTGAAGCGGATGTGGGGCTCGATGATGAAGGAGGTGCCTGCGGCCGTCAGGCGGTCGGCCAGCGCTTGCCACTGCGCCATCGGCAGGACGACGCCGAAGTGCCGCACGGGCACTGCGTCACCGTCGACGGCGCTGGTGCCCGCCAGACGGCATTCGGCAGGCGCCAGGTGGGCCACCACCTGGTGGCCGAAAAGGTCGAAGTCCACCCATTCCGGGGAGCTCCGGCCCTCCGGGCAGCCGAGCAAGCCACCGTAGAAGGCGCGCGCGGCATCGAGGTCGTGGACGGGGAAGGCCAGGTGGAAGGGCGGCACGGCCGCGCGGACGTCAGTGTTCATGGATAGGATTGTGCGCCGACTGCGACCGGTCGCGGACGGCCACGCGGCCGTTCGATCAGTACTTGACCCCGTCGGCGCCCATCTGCGCCGCCTGCTTCAGGGCCTGGGTGATGATCCCGGTGGTGACGGTGGCGAACAGCCGAGCCCCCCACCCCGCGTAGCGCGCGTGGTCCTGGGCCGACAACGCCAGCACGCCGGGGCACTTGCCGGCGGCGGCCACCTCACGGATCACGTGCTCGATGACCGCCTGGACCTCCGGGTCGTGGAAGCGGTTCTCGTGCCCCATCGCATGGGCCAGATCGTTCGGGCCGACGAAGACCGCGTCCACGCCCTCGACCGAGGCGATGGCCCGGGCCTGCTGCGCCGCCTGCGGCGTCTCGATCATCACCACCAGGGCCAGGCCCTCATTGCTCAGCCGGGTGTGCGCCGGGCCGCCGAAGGCGCCGAAGCCCGCGGCCCGGGTGCTGTAGGCGCTGCCACGCTGCCCGCCCAGGCCGCCGGGCAGCGGGTAGCGCACGCGGCGCACCAGGGCCTGCGCGTGTTCGACGCCCTGCACCATCGGGATCTGCACCCCGCAGGCGCCGATGTCGAGCACGCGCGCGATGTCGTGCTCGAGGCAGCGCACCAGCGCCGGGATGCCGGCGGCACGCGCGGCGCGCAGCATGTGCTCGGTGGTCTCGAGGTCGGCGCTGCCGTGCTCGTTGTCGATGATCACGGCGTCGAAGCCGGCGTAAGCGCACATCTCCACCAGTGCCGGGCTGGGCAGGCCGTTGAAGATGGCGCGCACCGCCTGGCCGCTGCGCATCATCTCGGGCAGCCGGGTGTCGATCGGGTGGCGGGTCGGGTTCATGGACGTCTCCTGGTGTGTTCAGCGCTGCGCCCGGTCGACGAAGCGCTTGGGGGCGACGTGCCCGTTGGCATCGATCGCCAAGTCCTGGCGCGCGGCGGATTCCACCACAGCCGGGTCCCACTCGATGCGTTTGCGATGGTCGCCTGCGGTCAGCAGCAGTGCCCGCGCCTCGGTCGCGCCGGGATTGCACAGCGTGCGCCACACGTCGGCAGGCAGCGCGAAGGTGTCCCAGGCGGCCGCCTGTCCGCGCAGGCGGTAGGCCCGCTCGCCCTCCGTGGTCTCGACGCCCAGATCGATGTCGCCGACCTTGGCGATGACCACCTGCTTGTCCTGCAGGCGATGACGCGAGACGCTGCCACCCGGCGGGATCCGCAGCCACTCGATGGACAGTCCGTGCGCATTCATCACCGGCGCCTGGGTATTGCGGTCCTGGCTGATGCCCAGGCCGATGACCGGCGCCAGCTGGGCGCCACATCCGGGCAGGGCGCTGTCGAGCAGGCCGTGCGTCGTCCAGGCGAGGTCGGCGTGGCGCACGATGCGGCCGGCCATCTCCTGCGGTGACCAGCGGCGCAGCGCGGCGATCTCCTGGGCGCTCATCGGCTGCAGCGGCTTCTCGTGCGGCTGCAGGGCGTCTCCGCGCGAGGCGTCGACGATGCGGTAGTCCTCGGTGAGCTGCACGCCACGCTCGGCCGCCGCGGCCAGCGTCGTCGGCCCCCAGAGCACGCCACCGGTGTGGTCGCCACCCAGCGCCGTGAACATGAAGCCGTCGTCGACACCGACATTGGTGAATCCCCGGTAGATCCAGGTCGGCACCGAGACGATATCGCCCTCGCCGATCTCGGCGTGCAGGTCGTCGGGGTTGAAGCCCCAGCGCACCTGCCAGGTGCCGCGCACGCAGATGAAGACCTCGCAGGTGAAGTGCATGTGCGCGGGATTGGTCTTGCCGTGCGGCATCGACACCGCGCCGACCTGGAAGCCGTGCGGCTCGCGCAGGTTGATGGGCTGGTTCGGGTTCTGCGACACGCCGGGCCCGATCAGTGCGTAGTTGTACTTCGGCGTGCATTCCGGGATGCAGTAGTCGATGAAGGCTTCGGTCGTGTAGCGCAGGCTGGAGAACGGGATATGACGCTGCTGCAGCGCCTCGGGAGTGATCATGCGGGGTCTCCGGGTTCGCCGCGCGCGGGCGCGGCCAGCCATTGTGCGAGCAGCCGCGACAACTGCCGCGGCCGCTCGAGGGGGATGAAATGACCGCAGCGACGCAACTCTACCCATCGGGCATCCGGACGGGTGGCCACGAGCCGCTGCTGCTGCGCGCGCGGACACAGGCGGTCGTCGGCGCCGCTGACCACGAGCAAGGGTGCGGCGTGCGCGGCCAGCGCCGCATGCCCCGACGGACGGCACGCCGCCCAGTCGAATTGCGCCAGGGCGGCGACGCCCGGGGTCCTGCAGGCCATGCGTTGGATGAGCGGTGCGTGCAGCGCACGCCGGCGCTGGACTGGAAGGTACAGCGGCGCCAAACGCCGCAGCACGGCCCGACCTGCGCCCTGCTGCCACCACACGCGCTGGGCCCGCCCACGCCGTCGCGCACGACGGCCCGCCGCCTCGGCGTTGCTGGCGATCAGCGCCAGACGCTCGACACGTCCGGGTGCGCGGCGCAGGAGCTCCAGCGCCAGCAGTCCGCCCAGCGAAAAGCCGGCCAGACAGAACCGCGGCGGCAGCGCGCGCAACAGTGCCTCGGCCCAGGCGCCGACGTCGCGTTGGCGGTCGACCGGATCGCCCAGGCCGTGCAGATCCGCACACCACACCTGCGCTCGGGCTCGCAAGGCACGGCTCTGGTGCCTGAACAAGGCCGCATCGCAGAGCGTGCCGGGGATCAGCACCAGGCAGGGCCGAGCAGGGTCTGCCGGATCCGCCGCCCCCCTGTCGGGAGAATGGACCACACGACGGGCAGCGCCCCCGGCCTGCGGGTCACGCCGCGATGCCGCGCGCAACGCCGACCTCGATCGCCGGTGGCGGCTCACAGGTGGCGGCCGCTGCCGCGGTCGAACCAGTGGGCACGCTCGGGCTGGATCCTCAGGCCGATGCGTGCCCCGGCGGACAGGCGCAGCCCCTTGTCGGCCTTCACGGCCACGAGCTGCCGGCCCACCTGCACCGTCACGAGGGTGCTGTCGCCCAGCAGTTCGCAGGTGTAGACCTCGGCGTGCAGGTGCGCGTCGTCCAGGCCAGCCAGCGCGAGGTCCTCCGCCCGCAGGCCCAGCGTCAGCGCGCCGTCGCGCGGCGCCGGCACGAGGATGGGCGGCCCGTCCTCGGCCTGGAGCCGACCGTCGGACGCCTGCACCGGGATCAGGTTCATCGCCGGGCTGCCGATGAAGCCGGCGACGAAGGTGTCGGCCGGGCGATCGTAGATATGCTCCGGCGTGTCGAGCTGGCGGATCACCCCTTCGTGCATCACCGCCACGCGATGCGCCAGCGTCATGGCCTCGATCTGGTCGTGGGTGACGTACAGCGTCGTGACATCCAGTTCCTGCACCAGGTGCTTGATCTGCGAGCGCGCCACCAGCCGCAGCTTGGCGTCCAGGTTGGACAGCGGCTCGTCCATCAGGAACACGCGCGGCTGACGCACGACGCTGCGCGCCAGGGCCACGCGCTGGCGCTGGCCGCCCGACAAAGCCCGCGGCATGCGCTGGAGGTAGGGCCCCAGCTCGAAGCGCTCGGCCGCCCGCAGCACCCGCTGCGCGCGCTCGGCCGCCGGCACGCCACGCAGCTTCAGCGGGTAGCCGATGTTCTGCTCCACCGTCATGTGGGGGTACAGACCGTAGTTCTGGAACACCATGGCGACGTCGCGCTCGCGCGTGGGCAGCTCGTTCACCCGCGTGCCGTCGAAGGCGATCTCGCCCTGGGTGGGGTGCTCGAGGCCGGCGACCATGCGCATCGTCGTCGTCTTGCCGCAACCGGAGGGTCCGAGCAGCACGAGGAACTCGCCGTCGGCGATCTCGAGGTTGAGGTCCCTGACGACGGCCACCGTGCCGAAGGACTTGTGGAGGTGCTTCAGGGAGATCGTGGTCATCTGCGGCGCTGTCTCGGGGGGACGGTCATCGGGAACGCGGTGACGGGCGGATGGGAGGGGACCAGGGCTCGGGCGGGATCCGGACGGCGGACGGTCGCGCGCTTCAGCGCACCGAACCCGCCGTCAGGCTGCCGACGAACTGCTTGTGCACCAGGAGCGACAGCAGGAACATTGGCGCGGTGATCAGGATGCCGCCGGCGGCCATCAGCTCCCACAGGTCGCCGCGCTCGGTGCGGAAGCCGATCAGCCCGATGGGCAGCGTCAGCGCGTGCTGCTTGCCCAGGATCAGTGCGAACAGGAACTCGTTCCAGGTCAGCGTGAAGCTGAAGACGGCCGCCGTGATGATGCCCGGCAGCGCCGCGGGCACGACGATCTCCACGATGACGCGCGCGCGGCTGGCGCCGTCGACCTGGGCCGACTCCTCGATCTCCAGCGGCACGGCGTCGATGAAGCCCTTGATCATCCACACCGCGTAGGGCAGCACGATGGACAGGTTGATCAGCACCAGTGCCGTGCGCGTGTCGAGCAGCCCGAGCTGCTTGAACATCAGGAAGTAGGGCAGCACAACGATGGCCGCCGGGATGAACTGCGAGGCGATGACGGTCAGGAAGATCGCCTGCTTGAAGCGGAAGTCGTAGCGCGAGAAGGCGTAGGCCGCCATGGTGGCCATCGGGATGGCCAGCAGCACCGTGCCGCCGGCCACGAGCACGCTGTTGACGATCTTCGAGCCCAGGTTCCACGGGTGCTGGAAGACGGTGCGCAAGTTCTCCAGCGTCGGGGTGAACCACAGCGCGGCATCGAGCGAGTAGACGTCGCGCGGCACCTTGAAGGCCGTGATGACGATCCACAGGATCGGCAGCAGGATCACCGCGATCAACGTGAACACACCCAGCTCGCGCAGCCAGTCGGCAGCGCGCTCGGCCGGGGGCGCGCGGTATCCCGGGATGGACGGGGGGGTCAACGTGCCGGTGCTCATCGCTTGCGGAACACCAGCCGCAGATAGAAGCCCGACAGTGCCAGCAGCAGCGCCGTGAGCACCCAGGCAGCCGCGGCGGCGTAGCCCATGTCGTAGTAGTTGAAAGCGGTGTGGTAGACGAAGTAGGCGAGCGTCTGCGTCGAGGTGCCCGGCCCGCCGTTGGTGAGCGTGAAGATGGTGTCGAAGGCCTTGAGCGCGAACACGGTCTTCAGCACCAGCACGATGCCCAGCACCGGCAGCAACTGCGGCAGCGTCACGTCGCGGAAGACCGCCCACTCCGAGGCGCCGTCCACGCGCGCGGCCTCCTCGGTCTCGGCCGGGATCGACGCCAGGCCTCCCAGGATCACCAGCGTCATGTAGGGCGCCCAGTGCCAGACATCCGAGACCACGACGGCGATCATCGCCAGCGTGCGGTCGGCCAGCCACACCTTGCCCTCCAGCGCCGGGATCATCTGACCGATCAGGAACTGCGCGATACCGAACTCCGGATTCAGGAAGAAGCGGAAGGAGATGCCGATCAACGCCGGGCTCATCACGAAGGGCAGGATCAGCAGCACGCGCGCCAGCGAGTTCACGCGCCCGGCCCGACGCAGCAGCAAGGCCGCCCCGAGTGCCACCGCCAGCGTGGCGGCGACGTCGCTGGTGACGAACACGAAGGTGGCCCACAGCGACTCGAGGAACTCCGGGTCATCCGTGAACAGCAGCACGTAGTTCTCGAGCCCGATGAAGGGCCCGGGCTCGGTGCTGCGGGTCAGCCGCCACTGGCGGAAACTCAGCACGAGGGCGCTGCCCAGCGGGAACAGCGCCATCGCGGCCACGAACAGCAGGGCCGGCGCGAGCAGCCACACGGGTGCGGGGATGCGCCGCAACAGCGTCAAGGCTGGACTCCTGCGTTCATGGAACCGTCCCTCAGCCGCGCAGGGCGCGGCGTGCGCGAGAGGCCGCGGCTTCGAGCGCGGGTTTGACCTGGGCCTGGCCGGTGGCGATCTCGTTCATCGTCGCCTCGAGGATGTCCGACATCTGCGGCCACTGCGGGAACAGCGGCACGCCACGGGCGCCCTTCAGACCTTCATGCCCGGCACGGTGCATGCCACCGAAGCGCGCGTTCACGTCCGCGTCCAGCAGGTTGCTGTTCTGCACCGCGACGACCTCATTGCGGCTCTTGTCCAGCAGCACCGCGCGCTCCACGCTCGGATGCGACAGCCAGGTCAGGAACTCCATCGTGGCGTCCTTGCGCTTGCTGTGGGTGTTGATGCCGTAGAACCAGGTGTTGGTGTAGGTCGTCGCGGCCTTGCCCGGCATCGACGGCAGCGGCGCGAAGCCGACCTGCTCGGGCTTGAGCGTGGAGGTCTTCGGATCGGTCAGGCCGGCATAGCGCCACCACCATACCGGCACCATGGCGCTCTTGCCCTGCGCCACGGAGTTGACCGCGTCGGTCTCGTTGAACGCCGCCGAGCCGGCCGGCGCGACCTTGTGCTTGAGCAGCACATCGACGTAGGCCTGCGTGGCGGCGATGCCCTCGGGCGAGGCAAACGCCGGGTTGCCCTGGGCGTCCAGGAGGTCACCGCCCATGCCCCACAGGTAGTTGATCCAGATCATCAGGTTCTGACCACCGGTCCTGCCGTAATACATGGCCACGCCCGACAGGTCACTGCCGGCCTGCACCTTGCGGCCGACCTCGACCATGTCGTCCCAGGTCGCTGGCGGCTTCAACCCCAGGCGGTCGAACACGTCCTTGCGATAGAACATCAGCTGCACGTGCCCGCGCAGGGGGAACCCCAGAAAGTTGCGGCCGGTGCCGTTGCCGTCACGCGCCGCGCGCAGGTGCGCATTGGGGTAACGCGCGGCCATGTCGATGCCCTTGTCGGCGATGCGCGCATTCAGCGGCTCGAACATCGGGTACAGCGAGGGGCCCCAGGCGTCCATCACACTCAGCACGTCGTACTGGTCGGTCTTGGCCACGAGCTCAGCGGTGAGCTTCTCGCGCATGCTGGCGAACGGGACGTACTGGTACTTGACCTGGATGCCGGTGAGCTTCTCGAACTCGGGCAGCATGGCCTCGTGCGCGCTGAACTGTGGCGCCACCACGCTCAGGACATTGACGGTCTGGCCGGCATAGGGCTTGCCGGGCTTGAGCGCCGGCCCGGCCTGCGCGCGCAGGCCGGTCGGATCGGCCAGGCCGGCCGCCGCGGCGGCCGCCTGGATGATCTGTCTTCTGTCCATGTCTCGCTCCTTTGTGCAGGTGGGTGGATGGGGTTCGGACCCCGGGGTCAGGAAAGGGTCGGTGCGGTGTCGGTCGCGGGCACCTCGCCGGGCCGTCGCGCCGACGTGCGCACGATCAGGCGGCCCGGGACGACGACGTTGCCGGGCCCGGCCTGAAGGCCGTCGCGCAACACCTGCTGCAGCAGGTCGACGGTCGCCTCGACCATCGCCGGCACCGGCTGTTCGAAGGTGGTCAGGCCGTAGCTGTCCCAGGCCGCCTGCGGCACGTCGTCGAAACCGACGACCGAGACGTCTTCGGGTACCCGCAGCCCGAGGCGGTATCGCAGGGCATCCATGACCGGGAATGCCATGTTGTCGCTGGCGACGAAGACGGCATCGGGCCGGTCGGAGGTGTCGAACATCGCCAGCGCGGCCTCTCGGGCGCGCGCCGGAAGGTAATCCCCAACGCCGCGGGCCCAGATGCGCAGGCCGCGCTCGGCCAGGCCATCGCGGAAGCCGCGCTCGCGCTCGAGGTTGGTCGACGACGCCTCCTGCCCCGCGATGAAGGCGATACGCCGGTGCCCGCCGTCGGCGAGGAAATGCGCGATCGCCCGGCCACCGGCGACGTTGTCCGAACGCACCGAACTCACGGCGCCGCTGGCCGAGCCGGCCATCACACGGTTGAAGAGCACCACCGGGATGGCCGCATCGGCGCAGCGCTGGGCCAGCGGGGACGACAGCGTCGTGGCCGCCAGCACGATGCCGTCGACGTGGTACTGCAGGATCTCGTGCACGACCTCGTCGGAATCGGGCCGGTCGTTGATGAACAGCAGCACGTGGTAGCCGTCGCGCTGCAAGCGCGTGGCCAGTTGCTGCAAGGCCGCCGGGTAGAACAGGTTCTCGAGTTGCGCCAGCACCAGCCCGATGATGCGCGAGCGCCCGGTGATCAGGCTGCGCGCGTGCGCGTTCGGACGATAGCCCAGCAGGCGCGCGGCATCCATCACCTTGCGGCGTGTGTCCTCGGACACGCTGGCCCCCGGCGTGAAGGCCCGACTCACGGCGGATTGGGACACCGCCGCCAGGCGCGCCACGTCCATCGAGGTGACCTGGGACTTCACAGGGGACGGGCCGCCAGCGGCCTACGGGTCTGCATACGTTTGCACTGTAGGGTCGCAGCTCGGCACAGGCCATCAGGGTTTTCCCGGATCTTTGGCAGTGGAGCCATGGGAATCGCGCGGATCCGCAACCTGGAACCGGCGACCAGCTCTCGATGCATACCAATGCACGGCCGCAGCCGGCGCTTCACTCCTCGGGGACCGTCGGCGCCAGTGTCGAGGCCGCCAGGCACAGATCGTCCCAGGCCTTGGCCTTGTCGATGGGGTTGCGCAGCAGATACGCCGGGTGGTAGGTGACGACCAGCGGGACGCCCTGATAGCGGTGCACCCGCCCTCGCAATCGACCGATCGCCTCGTCGGTGCGCAGCAGCGCCTGGACTGCGAAGCGACCCATGGCCAGGATCAGACGCGGCTGCACGAGCGCGATCTGACGCTGCAGGAAAGGCTCGCAGCGCTGCATCTCCAGGGGCTCGGGGTTGCGGTTGCGCGGCGGGCGGCACTTCAAGGTGTTGGTGATGTAGACCTGCCGCGCCGGATCCGGTCCGGTGCCAGCTGGATCGACGCCCGAAGGGTCACGGCTGAGGCCGAGCGCGGCGAGCATGCGGTCCAGCAGTGCGCCGGCCGGCCCGACGAAGGGCTCGCCGCGCAGGTCCTCCTGCTCTCCCGGGGCCTCGCCGACCACCATCCAATGCGCCCTGGGATGACCGACCCCGAACACGGTGTGGGTGCGGCTGTGACACAGCGCGCAGGCCTGGCATTGACGGACCGCTTCCTGCAGGGCCGGCCATTCCATCGAGGCCACGGCATCGAGCGCGGGGGCCTCCACAGGGGCCCGCTGCTCGGTGACCTCGGGCAGCGACACCAAGGGCGCGACGGCCGCGCGCTGCGGCGCCGACGCAACCGCCGACGCAACCGCCGCGCGACGGGAGGCGATGGGCGCAGCGGGTCTGCGGATCGCGGCCATGTCGGCACCCGCCGATGGGGCCTCGGGCGCGGCAGCCTCGGCGACGCCGGCCGGGCCGTGTGGCTCCTGCGCGTCACGCCAGGGCGGGGACCAGAACGGCACGCCCATTTCACGCAACATCGCGATCTGGCGGCGGTCCAAGGGCATCAGACGGCCCCTGTCAGCCCGGCACAGCCCGGACCAGCTGTCCCGCGGGTCGGCCCTGGCCGTCGGCAGCGTCGCAGCGCTCCCCCGCGCGGCCGGCGGCGCCGCTCGCCTGTGGATGCCTGACGTCACCGCCGGCCGCGAGGGCTTCGACCTCACGGCGCATCAGGACCGCATCCTCGCGCCGCGACGCCGCCGCCGGGTAGTAGCCGCGGCGCACACCCACCTCTGCGAAGCCGCCCTGCAGATACAGGTGCCGCGCCCGCGCATTGCTGGCGCGCACCTCCAGCCACACCGCCTCGTCGCCGCGGCCGCGCGCCAGCGCCACCACACGAGACAACAGGGTGCGCGCATGGCCCCGCCCCTGGTGCTCCGGGGCCACGGTCAGGTTCAGCAGGTGCATCTCGGCCACGCCCGGCATGGCCAGGAAGTAGCCGATCAGGCCGCCATCCGGGCCGGTCAGGCACTCGGCCAGATAGCCTGCCGCCAGCGAATCGATGAAATTGCCACGCGACCAAGGGAAGCCGTAGGCCCGCACCTCGACCGCCAGCACACGATCCAGGTCCTGTACGCCCATCGCGCGCAGGGCCGGCCCGGCCCCGAACCCTTCAACGCGCCCCATCGCGCAAGGCCGCTCGCTCGGCCGAGGTCAGTGCGACCTTGTCGCGCAGGTACAGCGGCAGGGCTTGTGCTGGGGCCACCGACCGCCCGGCCCGCCAGGCTCCGTCGGCCAACTGGCGCAGCGCCGCCGCGCGGCTGGTCACCTCCGGCCGCCTCGGCACATCGGGCCAGGGCGCCTGCGCGCCACCGGCGGCCGCGAGCAGGACGCAGCCCGTGCCAGCGATCAGGTCAGGGGGCGAGGCCGATCCGCCGGCGAGGGACCACAGCGTCTGCAGTTCGGGCGGATCGCACAGCGCGGGATCGACCGTCGTCCGCCAGGCGCCGCCGTCCCAGAGGTAGCGCGCGGCATAGACCTGGCCCATGCGCGCGTCCATGGCCACCGCGACATCCAGACGCGACGGGCACCCCGCTGCGGTCTGCTGCCGGGCGTCCTCGGCCACGATCAGCAAGCTGTCTATGGGCAACACGGGCAAGCCGGCCCCGAAAGCCAATCCCTGGGCGACAGCGCAGGCGGTGCGCAAACCGGTGAAGGCGCCCGGGCCCTGCCCGAAGGCGATCGTCGAGAGGTCCGACCACGACACGGCTGCGGCGTCCATCATCGTTCGGACACGGGGGAGCAAGGCCGACGAGGCCAACGCCCCACCAGGACCGTCCCACGCCTGGCTGCCGCCCGGCCACTGCAGCGCCACCGACAGGGTCTCCGTCGAGGTGTCGAAGGCAAGGAGCACGGCGGACATGAGGTCGGCCAGTGTAGCGAAGCGCTCCCGCGAGGGTGCGGCACCGCATCGCCGGGCGATGCCGGAGGCGGCGCGGCGTCGCACACAATCCGGCGGATGGCGCGATGCCAGGCTCTGCGCAGGCGCTGGTCAACCGCCCCCGATCTCGGGACATGAAGACGATCGACCCCAGCTCCCGTGACCATGCCAACGGCATCGCCCCCCACGACCACCTCCCGCAGCGACGAAGGAACCCGGACGCCCGAACGCGCGACAGCGACATCCGGCCGCCGTGCAGCGCTGGCCCTCCTGTCCGCGCTGGTCGCCGGACACGCGTGGCCACGCGCGCCCGGCGCCGTGCCCACCGCCCTGCCCCCACCGGTCCGACAGGCGCTTCGCGCCGCGCAGATCCCGGAGGAAGCCCTGTCGGTCGTGATCGAGGAAGCCGGTGGCGCCCGCACCCTGCTGTCGCATCGGCCGCGCGAGTCGGTGAACCCGGCTTCCCTGGCCAAGCTGCTCACCACCTATGCCGCCCTGGACCTGCTGGGCCCGTCCTGGCAGTGGACGACGCCGCTGTACCTGGAAGGCAACGTGCGCGACGGAGTGCTCGACGGCCATCTCCACATCCAGGGCCGCGGGGATCCGCGGCTCGTGGTCGAAAGGCTCTGGCAGGCCCTGCGGCGCATCCAGCAGTCCGGCGTGCGCGAGATCCGCGGCGATATCGTGCTCGACCGCAGCGCCTTCGCCCCGACCGGGGTGGCGCCCGGTGATTTCGACGGCGACGCGGCGCGGCCCTACAACGTCCAGCCCGATGCCCTGCTGCTGAACTTCCATGTGTCGACCTGGAGTTTCCTGCCCGACCCCGGACGCCGGGTGGCGCGCGTGCTCAACGACATCGAGGGGCCTTCGGCCGGCATGCCCTCGGCCAGCGTGCCGCTGGCCGAGGGACCCTGCGGCGACTGGCGCACGGCGCTGCAGGCCCAGCCCGCAGACGACGGCTGGCGCTTCGACGGACGCTATCCCGCCAGCTGCGGTGAGCAGTCTTGGCCGCTGGCAGATCCCGATCCGGCCCGCTACGGCCACCGCCTCGTCGCCATGCTGTGGCGAGAGATCGGCGGCCGGCTCAGCGGCCGCGTGCGGGACGGGGCCGCGCCAGCGGGGCTCACGCCGATGCTCGAGTTGCGCTCACCGCCGCTGGCCGAGGTCGTGCGCGACATCAACAAGTTCTCCAACAACGTCATGGCGCAGCAGCTGTTCCTGACGCTGGCACGCGCGCGCCAGCCCGAGTCGCCCGCCAGCCTCGCATCGGCACGGCAGACGTTGACGCGCTGGGTCGCCGACCGCATCGGCGAACCGGCGCCAGGTGAGCTCGTCATCGACAACGGCTCGGGCTTGTCGCGCGACGCCCGGGTGACGGCGCGCTGGCTGGCCCACCTGTTGCAGCACGCGTGGTCCAGCGCCGTGATGCCCGAGTTCGTTGCCTCGCTGCCCGTGACGGGACTGGACGGGACGCTGCGTCGCTCACGCGCCCCCGCGGGACGCGCACATCTGAAAACGGGCTCCCTGCGCGACGTCAACGGCCTGGCCGGTTATGTCTTGGGCGATGACGCGAGTCGCTGGGTCTTCGTGGCCATCGTGCAGCATCCGCGCGCCGGCGCCGCACGCCCGGCACTCGATGCGCTGGTGCAGTGGGCGATGCTGGGCGGCGCCGCCACCCGCTGAACGCCCGGCCGTCGGACCGGACGGCATGCCGCGCAAGACAGCGGCGGTACGGCCAGGGCTCCACGCACCGAGGGGAACTGGGTTCCAATACGTTTCGAATCTCCGAGGTCACGCCCACGAGCGTGATCCACCCCGCCCTTGCTTCCCGACCCCCTGCCCCGGAAAGGCGCGCGATGACCCTCGAGTCTTCCGTGCACGAATGGCTCGGCTACGCCGCCGCCGTCCTGACCACCTCGGCCTTCGTCCCGCAGGCCATCCTGACCGTTCGCACGCGCGACGTGCGTGGCATCTCGCTGACGATGTACGCCGCCTTCACCGTGGGCGTCGTGCTGTGGCTGCTGTACGGTCTGGCGCTGGGCGCTTGGCCGATCATCCTGTCCAACGTGGTCACGCTGGCGCTGGCTGGCACCATCCTGGTGATGAAGCTGCGTATCGAGCGAGCCGGGCGCCCGGGCACCGCCAGCGCCCGCGACGCCGCCGGCGGCTACTCGTAAACCTCGGCCTCCGGGTCGGTGGCCTCGAGTTCGTAGCTGGCCGCCAGCATCGCGAGGCGGCCGATCACGCCGTACATGTAGAAGCGGTTGGGCGCGCTGGCACCCGGGCGCTCGCCAGGACGGGGCAGTTGCTGGCTGTGGTCGAACGCCAGCGGCACGAAGCTCGAGCCGGGCGCATTCAGGTTCTCGTCGATGCCGCGCTCGGCGTGCACGCGATAGAAACCCCCCACGACATAGCGGTCGATCATGTAGACCACCGGCTCGGCCACCGCGTCGTTGATGCGCTCGAAGGTCGGCACGCCCTCCTGGATGATGACCTCGGAGACCGTCTGGCCTTCCTTGATCACGCTCATCTTGTTGCGGGTGCGACGGTTGATGTCGGAGAGTTCCTTGGCGTCGCGCACCGTCATGATGCCCATGCCATAGGTGCCGTTGTCGGCCTTGACGATGGCGAAGGGCTTCTCGGCGATGCCGTACTCCTTGTACTTGCGACGTACCTTGCCCAGCAGCGTGTCGACCTGGGTCTGCACGCAGTCCAGCCCCGTGCTCTCGGCGAAGTCGACCTCGCCGCAACGCCCGAACAAAGGATTGATGAGCCACGGGTCCATGCCCAGCAGCTTGGCGAAGCGCTTGGCGACCTCCTCGTAGCTCTGGAAGTGCCGCGTCTTGCGACGCACGGCCCAACCGGCATGCAGCGGCGGCAGCAGGTACTGCTCGTACAACCCCTGCAGCACCTGAGGGATGCCGCCCGACAGGTCATTGTTCAGCAGGATGGTGCAGGGGTCGAAGTGCTTGAGACCGAGCCGCCCGCGCGCCCGGACCAGTGGCTCGACGACGAGCTCGTCACCGTCGGGCAGGCTCAGGTGCATCGGCTCCTTGACGGCCTCGTCCAGCGTGCCCAGGCGCACGTTCAACCCCGCCTGGTGGAAGATCTGCACCAGACGCCGCACGTTCATCAGATAGAAGGTGTTGCGCGTGTGCTTCTCTGGGATCAGCAGCAGGTTCTTCGCCTCGGGACAGATCTTCTCGATCGCCGCCATCGCCGCCTGCACCGCCAGCGGCAGCATCTCGGGCGTGAGGTTGTTGAATCCGCCGGGGAACAGGTTGGTGTCGACGGGAGCGAGCTTGAACCCCGCGTTGCGGATGTCCACCGACGAGTAGAAGGGCGGCGTGTGCTCCATCCATTCAAGCCGGAACCAGCGCTCGATGGCGGGCATGGACTCGAGGATGCGCTGCTCGAGCTCGTTGATGGGCCCGGTCAGGGCCGTGATGAGGTGGGGAACCATGTGTCCATTCTAGGGACGCGCCCGTGGCACGCGCGTGAAAGCGCTCGTGCAAGAACGATGAGAACGATTCGGACGCAATGAAGACGCCGAAAAAGGCGCGAGCCGCCCGCAGGCGGCTCGACATCGTGCGCGGGTCGTCCCGGGCCGGTCCCGGGACGCCGCTCGAGGCATCAGCGGTGGTAAGCGGTCTCGCCGTGCGACGAGATGTCCAGACCCTCGCGCTCTTCCTCCTCGGTCACGCGCAGACCCACGACCATGTCCACGATCTTGTAGGCGATGAAGGCGACGATGGCCGACACCACCATCGTGATGATCACCCCCTCGATCTGCACCAGCAGCTGCGACCCGATGGAGTAGTCGTCCCCCTTGATGCCGCCCAGGGACGCTGCCGAGAACACGCCGGTCAGGATGGCGCCGACGATGCCACCCACGCCGTGGACCCCGAACACGTCGAGCGAATCGTCCGCGCCCAGCATGCGCTTCAGGCCGTTGACCCCCCACAGGCACACAAAACCGGACACCGCGCCGATCACGATGCCACCCATCGGGCCCACCGTGCCGCAGGCGGGGGTGATCGCCACCAGACCTGCCACCGCGCCGGAGGCCGCGCCCAGCATCGATGCCTTGCCCTTGGTCAGCGCCTCGCCCACGCACCAGGCGAGCACCGCGGCGGCGGTCGCGAACAAGGTGTTGACGAACGCCAGCGCAGCACCGCTCGTGGCCTCCAGGTTGGAGCCGGCGTTGAAGCCGAACCAGCCCACCCAGAGCATCGCCGCGCCCACCATCGTCAGCGTCAGGCTGTGCGGCGCCATGGATTCCTTGCCATAGCCCACACGCTTGCCCAGCACATAAGCGCCGACCAGGCCGGCCACACCGGCGTTGATGTGCACCACGGTGCCACCGGCGAAGTCCAGCGCGCCCTTGTCGAACAGGTAGCCGCCCACGCCCCACACCATGTGGGCGACAGGCAGGTAGCTGAACGTGAACCAGATCACCGAGAACAGCAGAACAGCTGAGAACTTCATCCGCTCTGCGAACGAGCCCACGATCAGCGCGCAGGTGATGCCTGCAAACGTGGCCTGGAAGGCGATGAAGACGTATTCCGGCAACTTGACATCGGCGGTGAAGGTGTCGGCCAGCGAATCCATGGTCACGCCGGCGAGGAAGAGCTTGCTGAAGTTGCCGTAGATCAGACCCTCGCCACCGAAGGCCAGGCTGTAGCCGTAGATGGCCCACAGAACGGAGATCAACGAGAAGACCACCATCACCTGCATCAGCACGGACAGCATGTTCTTGCTGCGCACCAGGCCGCCATAGAACAGGGCCAGACCCGGGACGGCCATGAAGATGACCAGCAGCGTGGCCGTCATCATCCAGGCGACGTCACCTTTGTGGACCGCAGGAGCGGGCGCGGCAGCCTCGGTGGGCGCAGCCGCGGGTGCGGCCTCCGCAGGCGCCGCGGCGGCCGCGGCAGCAGGAGCGGCTTCGGTCGTGGCCGCCGCCGCAGCAGGCGCGGCCTCGGTCGTGCCCGCTGCAGCCGGGGCGGCCTGGGCCCAGGCCACGCCGGCCAGACCGAGCAAAGCCACGGCCAGGGCGAGAAGTGTCAACAGCTTTTTCATCATGACTGCAAATTCCCAGGAAGTCCGTGGAGGGTTACAGGGCGTCCTTGCCGGTCTCACCGGTGCGGATGCGCACGACCTGCTCGAGTGCGGAGACGAAGATCTTCCCGTCGCCGATCTTGCCGGTGCGGGCCGAGCCTTCGATGGCCTCGATGACCCGCTCGACGAGGTCGTCGGCCACGGCGGCCTCGATCTTCACCTTCGGCAGGAAATCGACCACGTACTCCGCACCGCGGTACAGCTCGGTGTGGCCCTTCTGTCGGCCGAAGCCCTTGACTTCGGTCACCGTGATGCCCTGCACGCCGATGGCGCTGAGGGCCTCACGCACTTCGTCGAGCTTGAACGGCTTGACGATCGCGGTCACCATCTTCATTTCGGATCCTCGTCTTGGTCGGTGGGGCGGCTGGGCCGGAATCGGATCGATCCGGCATGCGGATCCGGGTGAGCATGTTCCGTGCCATCGACGATCTGCGGCGTCGTCCGGGTCCTCGGTCTGCCCACCGGCTGTCTTCTCGACCCAGACCCAGGGCACCACGCCGGTTCGGCGGTGCCACCTCCAGGATTCGGCCTCATCGGATGCATGCGGAGGGGCCGACATGCGATCGCAGGCAGCCTTCAGCGCCGCACCCCAATGTGCGCGGGCAAGCACACCCCACCGACCACCCCCATTCGGGGGCCCCAAGGTGGGGCGCACCAAAGAGGTGCGCGTCCGTCACCCATGGCCGCAGAATCGGCGTGAACCACACGAAAGGACGCCCCGATGCCACTGGCAGTGGTCCACAGCCGAGCCCTCGACGGTCTGCATGCCCCGCCGGTGCAGGTAGAGGTGCACCTGGCCAACGGCCTGCCGAGCTTCACCATCGTGGGACTGGTCGACACCGAGGTGCGCGAAGCGCGTGAACGCGTGCGCGCCGCACTGGGCGAGAGCGGCTTCGCCTTCCCACACAACCAGCGGGTCACGGTCAGTCTGGCCCCCGCCGATCTGCCCAAGGAATCCGGGCGCTTCGACCTGCCGATCGCCATCGGCATCCTGGCGGCTGCCGGCACGGTGGACGCGCGACGTCTGGAAACGCTGGAGTTCGCGGGCGAGCTGTCGCTGGCCGGCGGCCTGCAACCAGTGCGCGGCGCCCTCGCGCTGGCGCTGGCGGTGCGCCGCCAAGGCACCTCGCGGGCGCTGGTGCTGCCGGCGGGCAGCGCTGGCGAGGCCGCACGCGTGCCGGGGCTGGACGTGCGCGAGGCCCGGCACCTGCTGGACGTGGTGCAGGCCTTGCTGCCAGCGGCCGATGGCGCCCCGCCAACCGACCTGCCGCGCGCCCGGCCGGCGCCGGACGATGCGACGCACGACGCGCCGGATCTGGCCGACGTGCGCGGCCAGGCCGGTGCGCGGCGCGCGCTGGAGATCGCCGCGGCGGGCGCGCACAGCCTGCTGCTGGTGGGGCCACCGGGCAGCGGGAAATCCATGCTCGCGCACCGCCTGGCCTCGCTGCTGCCGGCCATGGACGAGGAACAGGCGCTGGAGTCGGCGGCCATCGCCAGCCTGGCGCGCAGCGGTGGCGCCCCGCTGGCCCTCGGTCAGCGGCCGGTGCGCAGCCCGCACCACAGCGCCAGCGCCGCGGCGCTGGTGGGCGGGGGCGTGCCGCCGCGTCCGGGCGAGATCTCGCTGGCCCACGGCGGTGTGCTGTTCCTCGACGAGATGCCCGAGTTCCCGCGCACCGCCCTCGAGGCCCTGCGCGAGCCGCTGGAGGCCGGCCGGATCACGATCTCGCGCGCGGGCCGACAGGCGCTGTTCCCGGCCCGCTTCCAGCTCGTGGCAGCGATGAACCCCTGCCCCTGCGGCTGGCTGGGCGCGCAAGCGGCCACCGGCAGGGCCTGCCGCTGCACGCCGGAAGCCGTCGCGCGCTACCAGGGCCGCCTGTCCGGCCCACTGCTCGACCGCATCGACCTGGTCGTGGAAGTGCCCGCCCAGCCGCCGTCGGCCCTGCTCGGCCTGCCCGACGGCGAGGGCTCCGCCCCGGTTCGCGCACGGGTGGCCGCGGCGCGCGAGCGGCAACAGGCACGCCAGGGGACGGCCAACGGCCAACTCGACGCCGCAACGGTGGCCGCACAGACCCCGCTGGCGCCCGCGGCCCAGGCCTTCCTGCTGAAGGCCGCGGAACGTCTCGGGTGGTCGGGCCGCGCGTTGCACCGCGTGCTGAAGGTCGCCCGCACCATCGCCGACCTGCAGGCCGCGGACACCGTCGACGTCGCCCACGTGGCCGAGGCCGTGCAACACCGCAGGGCCCTGCCGGGCTGAACCACGCCGACCGCTGGGCGGGGACCCGGCCGGGGCCGGCCGGCGCGCCCGCCCAGCCGACCGACCGACCGCACCGCGCCGCGCCGGCGCCACCCTCCCCCTCCGTCAATCGCGCTCGATGCGCCCCCGCCCCTGTTCGACGACGAAGCGCGCCTGGCTGCGCACCGCGCTGGCCGGGTCCTCGACACGCTCGACGGCGCGCAGGTCGGCGTGCAATCGCGCCGGGTCGAGCCGGAACTGCACGCTGCCGCGCTCGCGCCCGTCGCCGTGCACGATGTGCGGGTTGTGCGCCAGCGTCTGCTGCATGCGCGCCGCCGAGGGCCCGCGGCTGGAGATCGAGGTGCCGCAGAACTCGGCCCCGACCAGCGGGCTGCGCAGATCCAGCGGATCGGCATGCAGATGCGCCGCGTAGTGAGCGTGGACGTCCCCGCCCAGCGCCACCAGGCCCGGCACCGCGCGCTGCGCCGCCGTGGCGAGCAGGCGCTGGCGCGCCGGGGCATAGCCGTCCCAGCCATCGGTCCACACCGTGGCCCGGCCCTGCCGGTCCAGGCCCTGCCGCGGCGCGATCAGCGTCTGCTGCGCCAGCAGGTTCCACGGGCGGTCCAGGCTCCAACCCTCGGCCAGCCAGCGCTCCTGCGCGGCGCCCAGCAGGCTGCGCCGCGGGTCGTCCAGCGCCGGGCAGTCACCCCGCACCACGGTGCCCGAGCCGAACAGCCGGCCCGGCCGCGGGCAGGCCTGTGGGTCGCGGTGCTGGCGGTTGTCCAGCAGGTGGACGCGCGCCAGCCGGCCCCAGTCCAGGCGTGTGTACAGCCCCATCGACGCCCCATCGGGACGCATGGCCATCGGGAAGGGCTGGTGCTCCCAGTAGGCGCGGTAGGCCGCCGCCCGCTGCGCCGCGAAGTCGACGAAGGGCAGCCCACCCTGCAGCCCGGCGTAGTCGTTCTCGACCTCGTGGTCGTCCCACACCAGCACCCAGGGCGCAGCGGCATGCGCCGCCTGCAGCAGCGGATCGGCCTTGTACTGCGCGTAGCGCTCGCGGTAGCCGTCCAGCGTGTTGACCAGGCCGCCGGTGACCGGCCGCACCGCGCCGGGAATGGACGGGTACTCGTAGATGTAGTCACCCAGGAACAGCACCAGGTCAGGGGCGAAGGCCGCCACGTCGGCCCAGGCGGCCCAGGCGCCGTGCTCGAAGCGCTGGCAACTGGCGATGGCAAAGCGCAGCGGCTCGAGGGCATCGGGCGCCGGCGCGGTGCGCGTGCGCCCGGTGACGCTGCGGTCGCCGAGTGCGCTGAAGCGGTACCAGTAGGGCCGGCCGGCCGCCAGCCCGGCCGGCTCGGCGTGCACGCTGTGCGCCCAGTCGGCCTGCGCCTGCTCGACCCCGCGCGCCACGACGCGCCGGCCCTGCTCGTCTTCGGACACCTCCCACTGCACCGGCACCTGCGGCGGCAGGTCGGGGCCGGTCAGCCGGGTCCACAGGACGACGCCGTCGGGGCGCGGATAGCCGCTGGCCACGCCAAGACCGAAGCGCGGCCCGCTTCCCGCACCGACGGCCCACCCGACATGTGCGGCACCGCCGACGGCCGCACACACCCCGCCGAGCATCACGCGCAGGGCACGTCGACGCGCGGACGACGATCTGGCGGGCATGGCGGGCATGGCGGGCATGG
>CAZFVH010000078.1:0-17032 GCA_964522465.1 uncultured Rubrivivax sp.
GCGTCAGGCGCAGCTTCTGGATGGCGGCGCTGGCGGTCTTGCGAATGACGTAGAGCTTGCGCTCGAGCGCGTCGGGCACGATGACGTCCGGGCCGCGGCCGATGAAGACCTGGCGGATCACCGGCTCCTTGGCGCGCACGGTGGGCGACATCGGCATGTCGCGGTCCACCGGCACGTCGCGCCAGCCCAGCAGCACCTGGCCCTCGGCGCGCACGGCGCGCTCCACCGCCTGCTCGCAGGCCAGTCGTGACGCGTGCTCCTTGGGCAGGAAGATCATGCCCACGCCGTACTCGCCCGGCGGCGGCAGGCTCACGCCCTGTGCGGCCATCTCGGCGCGGTAGAACTCGTCGGGGATCTGGATCAGGATGCCCGCGCCGTCGCCCATCAGCTTGTCGGCGCCCACCGCGCCGCGGTGGTCGAGGTTCTCCAGGATCTTCAGGCCCTGCTGGATGATGTCGTGCGCCTTCACGCCCTTGATGTGGGCGACGAAGCCCACGCCGCAGGCATCGTGCTCGCGCATCGGGTCGTACAGGCCATGCGCGGCGGTGTCGGCGAGCGCCTGGTCCTCATGGGCCAGATCGAGTGCCTGGGTGGCGGCGGCAGGGGCCGCAAGGTCGGCAGGGGCGTGTGTCATGTCGGGCTCCGAAGGGCGCGTGGGCAGGCATGTGCGGTCGCTGCACGGGTCTGGACGCGGGGGCAGGAGAATACTGCGCCATCGCCGCACGCGGCAAGGTCTATTAAATGGGGTCGGATACAAAATGTCGTTCGCACGAAGAGGACTGCCTTTTTAATGGGGTCAGAGTGATCCGGCTGCCCCACATCCGGCGGTATTCGAGCAAGCACGCTTCGTGCCCGGTGGGCGGCGAGCGAGGGGCGGTGGGCGTCACGGTGCGCTGATCATGCGCAAACTGCGCATGCGGCGGTCCCGCACACTGGCCCCGGGCGGCCGCAGGCATCCGGTCTTCCGGCCGAGCCCGAGCGGAGGACGGATGCAATGACACCCATCAGGATCACTGCCGCGCTGGCCATGGGGCTGACCTTGGTCGGCACCACGGCCGCGCTGGCCCAGCAGACGACGGACCTTGGCAAGCGCGAGTACGACAGCAACTGCGCCAGTTGCCACGGCGCCGATGGCAAGGGTGCTGGCGCCTTCGTCGAATTCCTCAAGCGCAGCCCGCCCGACCTGACGACCCTGGCTCGCCGAAACGGCGGCGTTTTCCCCGTGGCCCGCGCCTATGAGGTCATCGAAGGTGCCGGCCCTGGCCACGGCAGCCGCGACATGCCCATCTGGGGCCGCGATTACCGCGTCCAGGCCGGCGAGTACTACGTCGATGTGCCCTACGACCCGGCGGTCTACGCCCGCACGCGCATGCTTGCGCTG
This sequence comes from uncultured Rubrivivax sp., assembly GCA_964522465.1. Taxonomy (GTDB): domain Bacteria; phylum Pseudomonadota; class Gammaproteobacteria; order Burkholderiales; family Burkholderiaceae_C; genus Rubrivivax. The sequence goes on from CAZFVH010000078.1 coordinate 1,382, forward strand.
GTGGATTACCTGGCGCGCATCCAGGCGAAGTAGGGACTTGCTGCAGGGCATCGGGATGGCCCACGAGCCGCGGTTCCGGCTCGGGCGGGGCCTTGGGGACCGTGTGCCAGTCCCAGGATTCCTTGCGCGCCCTCGGCTCAGCCGTGCTTCGATGGTCGCCCGCGCGGGCGAGGGCTCAGGGGCTGGAGGGTGTGGGGTTGCAGTGCCGCCAGGAAGTCAGGGTCACCGACGGGCCAGCCGCGCCGGGTCGCGGCCTGCAGCCGGGCCAGTCGCGCGGGGTCGGGGCCCTCGTGCAGACGCTGCCGCCAGACGGCCTCGCGCTCGAAGGGGGTGTTGCCCAGGGCCCACCAGGCCGTGGCTTCGCACAGCGCCGGGTCGCGCTGCAGGCCGCGGTGGTGGCGGGCGCTGGACCAGGGCCAGTCGGTGGCGTCGGGCACCTGGCCTTCGATCACCGGCAGGCGCTCCACATGGCTCATCGCGTCGGTGACCCAGTCGCCCGGCTGCAGCAGCGAGGCCCGGAATCGTCCCTCCCAGAGCGTGCCGCGCCGGCCGTGGCGGCGGTTGAAGGCCGCGGCGTGACGCCGCGCCACCGATTGCATCAGCCGGCTCAGCGCCTCGGGCGAGGAGGGGGTGGCCACGAGGTGGAAGCGGTCGTCCAGCAGCGCCCAGGCGTGCAGGTCCACGCGCTGCGTGGCCGCGGCGTCGCGCAGCAGCGCCAGCCAGGCGTGGCGATCTTCGTCATCGCGCACGATCGCGGCGCGGTCATGGCCGTGCTGCACCACGTGGTGCGCGTGGCCGGCGAGGACGATGCGGGGCAGTCGGGCCATGGTCGCGCACTCCTGGCCACCTGACGCTCAGACCCGTGCCGCGTCCTCGACGACGCGCCCCACCAGATCATCCGGCGCCGGGCGGACCACGGCACGGCCCAGTGCCTCCAACACCACGAAGCGGATCTGTCCGGCCTCGGCCTTCTTGTCGCGGCCCATCCACTCCAGGTAGCGTGCTGCGCCCAGCGCCGGGGCGCGCAGTGGCAGGCCGGCGCGCTGCAGCAGGCGGTGCATGCGCTCGAGCACGGCTGGCGCGACCAGGCCCAGCCGCACCGACAGGTCGGTGGCCATGCGCATGCCGCAACCCACCGCCTCGCCGTGCAGCCAGGCGCCGTAGCCCAGCCCCGACTCGATGGCGTGGCCGAAGGTGTGGCCGAAGTTCAGGATGGCGCGCAACGCGCTCTCGCGCTCGTCCTGGCCGACCACCTCGGCCTTGATCTCGCAGGAGCGCCGCACCGCGTGCGTCAGGGCCTGCGGGTCGCGCGCCAGCAGCGCGTCCAGGTTCGCCTCGATCCAGCCGAGGAAGGCCTCGTCGGCAATCGGCCCGTACTTGATGACCTCGGCCAGCCCGGCGACGAACTCGCGCTGCGGCAGCGTGTCGAGCGTGGCCAGGTCGCAGACCACGCGCGCGGGCTGGTAGAACAGACCGATCATGTTCTTGCCCAGCGCGTGGTTGATCGCCGTCTTGCCGCCAACCGAGGAATCCACCTGCGCCAGCAGCGTCGTGGGCACCTGCACGAAGGGCACGCCGCGCATGTAGCACCCGGCGGCAAAGCCCGCCATGTCACCCACGACGCCGCCGCCGAGCGCGAACAGCACCGTCTTGCGGTCGCAGCCCTGGCCCAGCAGGTGGTCGAAGATCGTGTTCAGCGCCGGCCAGTCCTTGTGCACCTCGCCGTCGGGCAGCAGGACGGTCGACACGCGCGGGTAGACCGCGCGCAACGCGCCTTCCAGCCGGTGCGCCCACAGCGGCGCGATCGTGTCGTTGCTCACGATCACCGCGTGGCTGCAGCGCGGCAGGCCCTGCCAGCTGGTGGCCTCGCCGATCAGGTTGCGGCCGATCAGGATGTCGTAGCGGTCGCGACCGGTGTCCACCGCGACGCGGCACGGCAGGGGGGCGGGCGGTGCGGAAGACGGTGTGGCAGGCATGGCGTGGGCTGGTGGGCGTGGTGGCAGGCGCAGCGTGGTCGTGCGCGGGGGATCTGCTCACCGCGCGGGCCGTCGGATGCTCAGGCGGTCGACCCGCCCGGTGCGGCATCCACCGGCGAGGCATCCACCGGCGAGGCGACCTGGTCGGCACGTACGAGGCCGGCCAGCTCGAGCTGCATCAGGATCATGTTCAACAGCGCCTGCACCGACGGGCGCGGAGCCTCGACGGTGTAGTGCGCCGCCTGTCGGTACAGCGGGTCGCGCTCGCGGAACAGCTCGCGCAGGCGCTTGAGCGGGTCGCCCACCTGCAGCAAGGGGCGGTGCGTGTCGTGGCGCAGCCGGCGGTACAGCTCGTCCGGGGTGGCCCGCAGATAGACCACCTTGCAGCGCGCGCGCAAGGCTTCGCGGTTGGCCGCGCGCAGCACGGCACCGCCGCCGGTGGCGATGACCTGCCCGTCGCGGCGGGAGATCTCCTCGACCACCTGCTGCTCGACATCGCGGAAGGCTGGCTCACCCTGGATCTCGAAGTAAGCGCGGATCGGCATGCCGATGTGGGCCTCGATCTCGGTGTCGGCATCGACGAAGCGCGCGTCCAGGTGACGGGCCAGGACCTTGCCGAGGGTGGATTTGCCGCAGCCGGGCATGCCGACGAGGGCGATGTTCAGGGCGGGCAAGTCGTTGCGCGGGACAGGATGGAAACGGGTTGGGAGTATAGGGTGGTGGTCCCGCTGGGCGAGCGCAGCTCGATCTGGACGGTGCCCTGCGAGGCGGTGGCGTCGAACTGGAAGGACACCGCCACCGCCGACGGGTATGCGGTGCTGGGTACCGGAGAGCCCGCCACGCTCACGCTCAGGCCGCGGGTGGCCGAGGTCGCGCTGATCACGGTGCCGGCGGCCATGGGGTTCAGACGGTTCGGGTTGACGTCGGCGACGTACAGCGACAAGGTGCCGCTGTCACCTGCGGCGTGCCAGAGGTTCTCGCCGGTCAAGCGGCGAAAGGTCTGGCTGCTGGAGGGCCCCGTCGGGCGCGATTCCGCGGCGCGGCAGTCCCGGTCCAGCCCCACGGGGCCGCTGCCGGTGCTGGCCCAGATCAACTGCCCTTGCGAGTGCGACAGCACGGTCTCGATGGCGCGGCGCACGCTGACACCTCCCGAGCCGGTCCACATCCCGTCGCACCGGTTGGCCCCTGCCGTCGGGATGGAAGGGTCCAGGCCCAGGGTGGCCAGGTGTTCGGCCGGGACGGCGGCGCAGGCCTGCGTCAGCGCCGTCGGGGCGCGGATCTGCTCGGTGGTCGCCTGGTAGGACCCGTCGAAGTTGAAATCCTCGAACACGTCGCCCAGGTCCTGGAAGGGCTCGCCCGGGTCGTGGACGTTGTTGCCGTTCAGGTCGATGAAGGACTCCTCGCCGAAGGCATAGGCCGTGACCGTGACACGGCCGTCGGCCGGCTTGGGCTGCTGCGAGAAGAAGTTGACCGGCGCCACGGCCAGACCGTTCGACAGCGTGATCTGCTTCACGCCCTCGATCTGCCCGCCTTCGGCCACGAAGTTGATCGACGTCCCCGGTGGCACCGGGTTGCCGCTGCGGTCGGCCGCGCGCACGGTGTAGACGTTGGGCGTGCCGTCGCGGTCCATGCCCTCGATGTTGATCGTCTGCTGGGCGAGCGAGAAGTTGCGCTGCGCTGGCAGTCCCACGGCGATGCCCAGATTGCTCGACACCGTGGACACCGTCTCGGTGGGCGACAGGGCGATGCTCGCCCGCACCCGCACCGCCGTGGGCACGGTGCCCGCATTCACGCGCGCGATCACCCGTCCGTCGGCGCCCGAACGTGCCTGCGTGATCACATCGGCGGGATGATCGTTGAGCCGCACGCCGCCCGCGCCCGTCTGCAGCGCGAAGTCGACGGTCTCGTTGGCCAGCGGGTTGCCTGAGGCATCGCGGACTTCGAAGACCAGTTCGGCAGATTCTGCGCCCGAGCCCTTCAGGTAGAGCACCTCCGGCCGCGCCTCGATGAACGCCAGGCTCGACACGTTGGGCCGGCTCAGCGACAGGGTCAACCGGGCGCTCTGTGCCGAGCCGACCACGGCTGCGGTGATCTCGTCGCTGCGTTGCAGCGCGCCGCATCCCTTGTCGCGGTACTGCACCTCCACGCTGGAGGCCGTCGCGGTGAAGCTCGCCGGCGACAGCTCGGCCTTGCCCTGGTCGATGCAGGGGGAGGTGACCGACACCGACACCGGCGCCAGCGTGCTGGCACCGTCCAGGCGCAAGGTCAGCGTCGTCTGGCCGTATTCGGCCAGCACGAAGCCCGAAGCCAGCGGCTCGAAGCCGAGGTTCACCGTGGTGGCGTTGACCTGGAAGCCGATCGAGCGCCTGAGCTCGGACAGTCCCACGTTCGTGCGGGCTTCCAGCGTCCCGGCACCGGCGCCGGAGGGGCTCGCCGGGCTCAGGACCACACGGGCCAGTCCCTGCTCATTGCTCAGTGCGGTGGCCACGTTGGTCACGGCCAGGCCGCCAGGGACCGTGAAGCTGACGACCTGCCCGGCGACAGCACGACCTTCGGCGTCCTTCAGCGTGGCCGTCACCTCGCCCGGCAGGGCCGAGCTGATGCTGCTGCGGTCCAGTGTCAGCGTCAGCGTCGGGGCAGCGGGCGCGCTGCCGTTGCCGCCGCCTCCGCCGAACAGGGTATCTCCCGCATCGGCCGCCGACCCACCGCCACACCCGCCAAGCGCCAGGGTCAAGCCGACCCAGGCCGCTGCGCAGACCCATGGCTGCAGCCACTGCGCTACCCTGACCATGCTGACATTCCTTCCGCCGCTTCGGCTTGTCGTGCTTCCGTCAGGGGGGTGCGTGACCGCCGTGTACGCGTCGGTCGCAGATCGCCATACGGCCCGCCTCACCGCCGCACCCCCGGATCTGTGATGACCTTGGGCGTGAGGAACACCAGCAACTCGGTCTTGGCCACCGAGCGCGCGCGGTTGCGGAACAGCGCTCCCACCACCGGTACGTCGCCGAGCCAGGGTACCTTGTTGGTGTCCTCCTTCTCGGTCTGCGTGAAGATGCCGCCGATCACCACCGTGCCACCGTTGTCCACCAGCACCTGCGTGCGCACGTGGCGCGTGTCGATGGCGAAGCCCGCGGGGGTGACGCGGCCGACGCTGTCCTTGCTGACGTCCACATCCAGGATCACCTGGCCCTCGGGCGTGATCTGCGGCGTGACCTCCAGCCGCAGGTTGGCCTTCTTGAACTGCACGCTCGTCGCGCCGCTGGAGGTGGCCTGCTGGAAGGGCAGTTCCTCGCCCTGCTCGATCAGGGCCTTGACCTGGTCGGCGGTGATGACGCGCGGCGACGAGACGATCTTGCCGCGGCCCTCGGCCTCGAGCGCCGACAGTTCCAGGTTCAGGAAGCGGTTGGCGCTGGGGCTGAACAGCGACAGCGCGAAGGTGGCCGACGCGCCGCCGGCCAACCGGCTGGTGTCGGCCGGCAGGTTGACGAAGGCCGAGTCGTTGAAGCCCGGGGCGGTGCCGCCCTGGCGGGTCTGCGCGCCGATCGCGCCGTAGCTGTTGCCGATGGCGACGTTGTTGCCGCCGCCCACGGCAAAGCCCGGCACGCCCCCTTGCAGGCCGCGCAGGTCGTTGGCGCCGAGCTTGACGCCCAGGGCTCTGCCGAAGGAGTCGTCGGCCTCGACGATGCGGGCCTCGATCAGCACCTGGCGCACGGGGATGTCCACGCGCGCGATCAGCGCCTGCACCTGCTCCAGGCGGCTGGCGATGTCGGTGACGAAGAGCTGGTTGGTGCGCGCTTCGTGGATCAGGCTGCCGCGCGTGGACAGGATGCGCGTGCCCGTCCCCCCGCCGCCCGCCCCGCCCCCGGCGGCCGCACCGGCCCCGCCCGAGCCACTGCCCAGCAGCGCGCGCGCGATGTCCTCGGCCTTGGCGTAGTTCAGCGCGAAGGCCTGGGTGCGCAGCGGCTCCAGCTCCGACAGTTTCAGACGGGCCTCGAGCGCTGCCTGGTCCTGCGCATTGAGCTCGTCGCTCGGGGCCACGCGCAGCACGTTGCCGCTGCGCCGCATCGCCAGGCCCTTGCTCTGCAGGATGAGGTCCAGCGCTTCCTCCCACGGCACGTCCTTCAGTCGCAGCGTCAGGCTGCCGGTGACACTGTCGCTGGCGATGATGTTGAGCTGGGTGAAGTCGGCGATCACCTGCAGCAGCGCACGCACCTCGATGTTCTGGAAGTTCAGCGAGATGCGCTCCCCGGCCGACCCGCCGATGCGCGTGATCCCCTCGGTCGCGGGCTGCGGCGGGCGGACCTCGAGCACGAAGGCCTCGGGCGTCTGCCAGGCGCTGTGTTCCCACGGTCCTTGCACATCGACGAGCAGGCGCATCAGGTCGCCTGCCTGCATCGCCGACACCATGCGCACCGGTGTGCCGAAGTCGCTGACGTCGTAGCGCTGCTGCAGCGCGCTCGGCAGGCTCGCGCCGCGCAGGTCGACGCGCAGTTGCCGGCCCTGCGGGCGTACGTCGACGTCGACCGCGGTTGGCGGCAGGCTCACGATGAGCCGGCCTGCGCCCTGTTCGCCGCGACGGAAGTCGAGTCCGCGCACCGCGTCGGCGGCGACCGCCCCGGGTGTCCGGGCTGGCGGGTCACGGCTGGCGGTCGCAGCCGGTGGCGGTACGGTCACAACCGTCTGAACGCTTGGCGAGGTCGGGACGCTCTGAGAGGTCGGAGCGCTCGGCGCGGAGGTGGCCGACGTGCTGCCCAGGCGGACCTCGAGCACCGAGCCGTCCAGCCGTGTCTGCCAGCCCACCGGCTGCCGCAGGCTGAGCACCACCCGCGTGCGCCCGGGTACGGGCGTGACGCGAACCTGGCGCAGCACCCCTCGCTGGACATCCAGCGTGTCGGCCCCCAGCGCGCTGCTGGCGCCGGGAAGGTCGAGCGCGATCCGCGGCGGTGCCTGCAGGGCGAAGCCCGACGGGATCTCGGCCAAGGGCGCGCTCAGGACGATGCGCAGCGTCTCGACGCCGGCTGACAGATCGTGCGCCATCGACAGCACCTGTGTGGCCGCGCCTGCCGAGGCGGGCGCGGTGACCGAGGTGGCCGAGGTGGCCGAGGTGGCCGGTGTGGCCCGCGCTGCGGCGGGACCGACCGGTGCTGCGGCCGCGGGGGGCTGGGCACCAGCGGGTGTCGTCCCGACGAGCAGACCCAGCGTCCACGCCGTGATCGAGCGGACCAGACGACGCGCGATCGCCACGCGACCTGCGCCGAACCACGTCGGGGCCATCCGCGCGGCCGCCACGGCATGGCCAGGATCGCCCGCCGGGCGGCGTCGGATCGGTTTCATCGTGCCGCCTCCCGCAGTTCGATCCGGTTGTCGCGCTCGTGCCACTGACCGGCTTCGTCGCGCACCCATTCACGCAGTTCGATGTGCCGCTCGCCGATCCGCATCACCCGGCCCCGGTCCTGGCCGAGACGGTCACCCGATCGCACGACGTGCACACGCCCGTCCACACGCACCAGCGCCTCGGCCTTTCCCGGGCGGATCAGACTGCCGATCATCGCGATCTGCTCCAGTGGGTAGGCCTCCAGGGCCTGCGGCGCACGCTCGAGTTCGCGTGCGAGCGACGGGTCGGTGCGCCCCGGTGCTGGCGCCGCCGGTACGAGACGGCTCGGGTGGAAGGGGTCGAGCCGGTCGGCGCGCGCATAGGGCACGGGCTCGAAAGCCTGCATCGCGGGCAGGGCCTGCGCGCTCGGGCGCACCTGCGCGCGTTCGGCCTGCATCCAGGTGGCGATGTCGTCGTCCGCCGGCTCGCAGCCGGCCAGGCCGGTCAGTCCCCACGTCAGGGCCGCCGCCCGGGCCGCGCGGACGGCGATCTCGCGGGCGCTCGCGCAGCGGACCGCCCGGGGCCAGGGCTCGGGGTGCGGACAGCCTCGCGCCCATCGTGGCGCCGCCCGTCGCAGCGGACTCACTTGCGTGCCCCCTTCGCGCGGGCTTCGGCGGCGGCGCTCGCTCGCTGCTGCTCGGCGAGTTCCGCGGCCGAAAGCGTTCGGTAGGTCCTGGCGGTGGCCTCCATGGACAGCAGGTGCGCGGGCGCCCGCGGCCGGCTGTCGGCGCGCGATGGCGCCTCGGGCAGCAGCGAGAGCTGGATGTCCTGGATCGACACGATGCGGGGCAGTCGCGCCAGGTCGGCGGCGAAGGCTCCGAGCTCGTGATACCGGCCGGTCACCCGGATCGTGATCGGCATCTCGGCGTGGTAGTCGCGGAGCTGGACCGGCCCCGGCTTGAAGAGCTCGAAGCTCAGCGCGCGCGCGAAGCCGGCCTGATTGATGCCCGACAACAGCGCGTCCATCTCGGCTTGGTCCGGCAGTTGCTGCTCCAGCCGGTCCACGCGGTCCTGCACGGTCTGCTTCTGCTGCCGCAGCCCGTCGATCTGCACCGCCTGCGCCAGCTTTGCGCGGTAGGTGTCCTTCAGCGACAGCTCGCGCGCCCGTGCCGCATCCAACGCAGCGACTGCGTCGGCCAGCAGGAGCACCCAGCCGGCCGTCACCGCCAGCAACAGCGCGGCCGCCCAGGCCGCCAGCCTGGGTGCCACGGGCCACTGGCCCGGGTCGCGCGGATCGAGCCCGCGGAACTGCGCAGCCGCTTCGCGTGGCCACGTCTGAAGTCGAGAGGCCGCTGCCATGCTGTCCGTTCTGTCTGCTCCGCGCCTGGGCGTCTCAGGTCCCCGCCACCGTGGCGAGTGACCCGGGGTCGCGGGCAGGGTTTTCACTGCCGCGCTGCACCACCCGGATCGAGAACTCGAACACGCGCGCGGCATCAGCGACTCCGCGTCCTGGCGGCGCTGGCGTGACCGCGCGGATCTCGAGCAGCTCGGCGCGTGAAAAGCGGCTGTCGGCGGCCGTCAGGCCGCGCAGCATCTGGGAGACGGCCTCGTGGGTCTGGGCCCAACCGCTGAGGACGACATCCGGCCCGGTCTGGCGGATCGAGCGCAGCTGCACCGTCGGCGGGGTGCGGTCGACCAGCTCCTGCAGCAGGTGCACGGGCTGGTTGCGGTCGCGTTGCAGCGTCTGCACCGCCTGCTGTCGCGCCAGAAGTGCCGCGATGTCGCGGCGCAGCGAGGCGATGTCGCGCAGCTGTGCGTCCAGTCGTGCGATGCCGGCCTCCAGTGTCGCGTTGCGTGCCGACTGGCTCCGCGTGAGCCTGTCCAGGCCCTGCTGCACCAGCAGCACCACTGCCAGCCCCAGCGCGGCGCTGGCGCCCAGCCCGACGTGGAAAAGGCGTCGCCGCTCCTGGCGGCGCTTCTGGCGGTGCGGCAGCAGATTGACCAGGATCATCCCAGCGGCCCCCGCATCGCCAGCCCACAAGCCGTCAGGTGCCCGGGCGCCTCTCGCGACAGCCGTTCGCGCGGCAGGCCCGGTCCGATGTCCATGCCCGCGAAGGGGTCGGCCGTCGCCGCCGGGAAACCCGTGACCGTGGCCACCCGCGGCGCGAGGCCCGGCAGGCTCGCCCCGCCGCCGGCCAGCACGATCCGGTCCACCTCATGGTGCGGCGTGCTGGTGAAGAAGTATTGCAGCGCGCGTCCGATCTCGCGCGCCTGTGCGTCCAGGAAGCTGCGGACGGTATCCTGGATGTCGGCCGAGGTCCCGTCCTCGGTGGTCTTGCGCCGCTCGGCCTGGGCGAAGTCGATGCCCAGCGTCTGCGCCAGAGCCTGCGTGAGCTGTGCGCTGCCGAAGGGCTGGTCCCGGTCGTAGAGCGACTCCTCCCCCTGCAGGACGCGCAGCCGGGTCACGTCGGCGCCCAGCGTGACCAGGGCGATCAGGGCGTCGGCGCCGACGCCCACCTCCTGGGTCAGACTGCGTCCGAGCGCGCGGATGGCGGCATGCGACTCGACGTCGACGATCTCGGCCACGAGCCCCGCGGCTTCTGCCACGGCCTGCCGGTCCTCGACCCGATCGCGTCTCGATGCGGTGACCAGGACCTCCACCTCCTCGTCCCGAGCCGGACCGAGGACGCTGAAATCCAGACTCAGCTCGTCCAGCGGGAAGGGGATGTGGGGCTGCATCTCGAGTTCGACCTGCGCCAGCATCTCGTCCTCGCGCAGCCCGGCCGGCGCGCGGACACGACGGGTGATCACGGCCGAAGCCGGCAGGGCCATGGCCACCCGGCGCGTACGCGTGCCGCTGCGCACCACGACGCGCCGCACCGCATCGGCCACCTCGTCCAGCTGCTCGATCTGTCCCTCGCTGACCCAACCCTTGTCCAGGGGCTCGCTGGCCAGCCGCACCAGCGACCAGCGACCGTTGCGGTCGCGCTCGAGTTCGACCAGTCTGACGCGCGTCGAACTGAGGTCCAGGCCGATCAGTGGCGCCCGGCGATGACCCGCGAACCGGGTGAACCATCCCACCTTGGCTGTCTCCTGGTGTCCGTTCCGGGTCGAAAAGCATCTTCGATACGAGAGTTTCGATGCTATCAGCAAGCATCGGCGTGGCGGTCGACGTTCTCGAAGGCTTTCGCGGGCTGGCGCGGGGTTTGCCGACGCAGGGGCGATCGATGACCGAGAAAACCCTTATGCTGCGCGGCGATGCCGCGCGAACCCTCCGCCTCCGACAAGTCCCGACCCCGGCCGGCCGCCAAGCAGCCGACGTCGTCCGACACCGCGCCGGGCCGGCGCACGCTGGGGGGCTGGCTGCTGCGTGCGCTGCTCGCGCTGTCGGGGCTCGGCCTGGCGGTGGGGCTCGCGGCGGTGATGACGGCTGGCATCGCGCTGGCCGTGGCCTACCCGAACCTGCCCGAGATCGACAGCCTGACCGACTACCGGCCCAAGCAGCCGATGCGGGTGTTCTCCGCCGACGGCGTGCTGCTGGGCGAGTTCGGTGAGGAACGCCGGGTCTACACACCGATCGGGCAGATCCCCGAGATCATGCGCGACGCCGTGCTTGCCATCGAGGACGCGAACTTCTACCGCCACAGCGGGGTCGACTACCGGGGGGTGGCCCGGGCGGCGCTGGCACAGTTCTCCGAGGCCAAGAGTCAGGGGGCGTCCACCATCACGATGCAGGTGGCCCGCAACTTCTACCTCACCACCGAGAAGACCTTCACGCGCAAGCTCTACGAGGTGTTGCTGGCCTTCAAGATCGAATCCCTGCTGACCAAGGACCAGATCCTCGAGATCTACATGAACCAGATCTTCCTGGGCAACCGCGCCTACGGGTTCGCGGCGGCCAGCGAGGTCTACTTCGGCAAGCCGCTCAAGGACATCACGATCGCCGAAGCGGCGATGCTCGCGGGCCTGCCCAAGGCGCCTTCGGCCTACAACCCGCTGGTCAACCCACGGCGCGCCGAGATCCGCCAGCGCTACATCATCGAGCGCATGCTCGACACCGGTGCGATCACCGAGAAGGAGCACGACGCCGCCTTGCGTCAGACGCTTCGCTACCGCCAGCCCAGGCGCGAAGCGGCCTGGTCCGATCACGTCGTCGAGATGGCCCGGCAACTGGTGTTCGCGCAGTACGGCGCCGAGACCTACTCGCGCGGTCTGCACGTGCACCTGACCATCGACTCCCAGGCCCAGCAGGCGGCGGTGCGGGCGCTGCGCCGGGGGCTGCTGGACCTGGAGCAGCGGCAGTTCTACCGGGGGCCGGAGGCTTTCGTCACCCTGCCGACGACGCCGACTGCGCTCGATGCCCGCGTGGCGGAGGCGCTGGGCGATCACCCCGACATCGATGCACTGCGTGCGGCGGTGGTCCTGCAGGCCTCACCCACCCGGGTGGAGGTGATGTTGAGCTCCGGTGAGACGCTCGCCGTGACCGGTGAGGGGCTCAAGCCTGCGGCGTCGGGGCTGGGCGCGCAGGCCTCGGCCAAGCTCCGCATCCGGCGCGGCGCTGTCGTGCGGGTGCTGCGGGGTGACGATGGCAACTGGGTGCTGACCCAGGTGCCCGAGGTCGAAGGGGCCTTCGTGGCGATGGACCCCGGCACCGGTGCCATCAAGGCCCTGGTTGGCGGCTTTGACCAGCGCGCCAGCCAGTTCAACCGTGTGACGCAGGCCTGGCGCCAGCCGGGGTCGAGCTTCAAGCCCTTCATCTATTCGGCAGCGCTCGAGCGGGGGTTCGGGCCTGCCACGGTCGTCAACGATGCGCCGCTGTACTTCGACGCCGAGGCCACCGGCAGCGACCCCTGGGAACCGAAGAACTACGACGGCAAGTTCGACGGTCCGATGACACTGCGCACGGCGCTGGCGCGGTCGAAGAACATGGTGTCGATCCGCGTGCTGCAGGCCATCGGTCCGGCCTACGCCCAGGGCTGGCTCACCCGCTTCGGCTTCGACGCCGAGCGACACCCGCCTTACTTGACGATGGCCCTGGGCGCGGGCTCTGTCACCCCCTTGCAGATGGCCACCGGTTACGCGGTCTTCGCCAATGGCGGATACCGGGTCGAGCCCATGCTCGTCACCCGTGTGACCGACCCGAGCGGGCGCGTGCTGCTGGAGCGACCGCAGCCGGTGCTGGAGGAGTCCTTGCGCGTGATCGACGAGCGCAACGCCTGGCTGACGGCGTCGATGTTGCAGGAGGTCGCCCGCAGCGGGACGGCGGCCAGGGCGCAGGCGCGTCTGCAGCGTCCCGACCTGTACGGAAAGACGGGCACCACCAACGACTCGATGGATGCGTGGTTCGTCGGCTTCCAGCCGTCGCTGGTGGCTGCTGTGTGGATCGGCCACGACACGCCGCGCAAGCTTGGCAGCAACGAGACCGGCGGCGGTCTGGCGCTGCCGGTGTGGATCGATTTCATGGCCAGCGCGCTGCGCGCGGCCCCGGTGCGCGAACTCCCGGTGCCCGAAGGTGTGATCCGAGGTCCCGGCGACTGGGTCTACGACGAGTTCGCCGGACGTCGCGGGGTGGCCAGCGTCGGTCTCGAAGACGCCGCGCCCGCAGCTTCTGGTGCCTCCGAGCGCAGCAGCATCCTGGATCTCTTCCGCCGCTGATTGCGCACCAGCGCCCTGCAGGTCCGCCGGCTGCAGACCTCGACCGCAGGCCTGTCCGGCCCAGGAAGTACCTCAGTCGATCAGTCTGCGGCGGGCGCTTCGAAGGTCAACACACGCCCGCCCTGTGCCGTGGCCTCGCGCGACAGCGTCTGGAAGAACTCGGTGCCGTCGCGCGTGTCGAGCCAACGGCCGGCCACGTGCCGGAAGTGATAACCCCCGGCGCGCGAGGCCAGCCACAGTTCGTGCAGCGGCGGCTGGGTGTTGACGACGATCCGGCTGCCGTCCGGGAAGGCCAGCTCCAGCAGGCCGCCGGTGCGGTGGGTGTCGATGTCGATGACGTCGTCCTGCAGCCAGCGATCGGCGCGGGCCTCGATCGCTGCCAGCACGGCCGCGCTCAGGCGGTGATAGTCGGCATCCGACAGGGGGGTGGCGGCAGGGGCGTCGGACATGGTCGCTAGAATCGTTCGATGGGTTGCGAAGACAGGTCGGACAGTGTATCGACGGGGCTGCGACGGGCGCTGACCGGCGGTCCGACGACCCTCGGACGGGTCCTGGCATCGTCTTGGTTCCCGGTGGTGGCCCTGGCGGTCGTCGGCTGTGGCCAGAAAGGACCACTCACGCTGCCGCCGCCCGCTGCGGCGGTGTCGGCCAAGCCGGTACCGGCTGACGCGAGGGCAACGGCCTCGCCGGCCGGGCCTGCGACGGACGACCGCGCGCCCGCCACGCCGGCCGCGCGGTCCGGCGCCACCGCCGCCCCGACACGATGACCTCCCTGCCGCGCGGGTCGCCCCGGGCCCGGCGCGCCGATGAGGCCTGACACGGTCCAGACCAGGAGACCTTTCGATGAACACCGCTGCGCCGCTGCCCGGCGACCCCTGGCTCGAGCGACGTGATGGTGCGTTGTGGCTCGACGGCTGCGAGCTCGACGCGCTGGTCCGCGACTTCGGCACCCCGCTGTACGTGTACTCGCGCCGCGCGATGCTCGCCGCCCTGTCGGGCTACCAGCGCGCGCTGGCCGGGCGCGAGCACCTGATCTGCTACGCGATGAAGGCGAATTCCTCGCTCGCGGTGCTGCAGACCTTCGCGCAGGCCGGCTGCGGTTTCGACATCGTCTCGGCGGGCGAACTCGAGCGCGTCATCGCCGCCGGCGGCGACCCTGGCAGGACGGTGTTCTCCGGCGTGGGCAAGACACGTGCGGAGATGCGCCGCGCGCTCGAGGCCGGTGTGCGCTGCTTCAATGTCGAGAGCGAGGCCGAGCTCGAGGTGCTGTCCGCCGTGGCCCAGGCCTGCGGGCGCTCCGCGGCGGTGAGCCTGCGCGTCAACCCCGATGTCGATGCCGGCACCCACCCCTACATCTCGACAGGCCTGCGCGGCAACAAGTTCGGTATCGCGCACGACCGCGCGGTCGAGGTCTATCGCCGCGCGGCGTCCTTGCCCGGGCTGCGGGTCGAGGGCATCGACTGCCACATCGGCTCGCAGATCACCCAGGTCGAGCCCTATCTGGACGCGCTCGACCGCGTGCTCGACCTGGTCGAGGCGGTGGAGGCCGCGGGCATCGCGCTGCACCACGTGGACCTGGGTGGCGGCCTGGGCATCACCTACACCGACGAACAGCCCCCGTCGACCGAGGACTTCGTCGCCCGATTGCTGCAGCGCATCGACGCGCGCGGCCACGGGCACCGCACCGTGATGTTCGAGCCCGGACGCTCGCTGGTGGGCAACGCCGGCGTGCTGCTGGCCGAGGTGCTGTACCTGAAGCCCTCGACGGGCGACGGCGGACGTGACTTCTGCATCGTCGACGCGGCGATGAACGACCTGGTGCGCCCTGCGATGTACGAGGCCTGGATGCGCATCGAACCTTGTCGTCTGCGCGCCGACACCCCGGCCCGGAACTGGGACGTGGTGGGCCCGGTGTGCGAATCGGGCGACTGGCTGGGCCGTGACCGCGCGCTGGCGGTGCAGCCCGGCGACACGCTGGCGGTGCTGTCGGCCGGCGCCTATGGCATGACGATGGCCAGCAACTACAACAGCCGTGGCCGTGCCGCCGAGGTCATGGTCGATGATGGCCGGGCGACGCTGATTCGCGCGCGCGAGGACGTACGCTCGCTGTTCGCACTGGAGAAGCTGCTACCGGTGGGGTGAGGAGGCGTTTCAGGGCTTGCGCTCCGATCCGCGGCCTCGCGGCGAGGCCCCGGCGTCGTGCCTGTCCCCTACCTCAACGCCAAGCCCCGCCGCACCACCACCGGCTTGCCCCCGTGTTGGCGCTTGCACATCCAGTGGGCCAGCGCGGCGTCGAGGTAGTCGGCGTGGCCGGGGAACCAGTCCACCAGGGCGGCGGCGAAGCCGCGGATCGGCCCGAGTTCTCCCTGCTCGGCCAGCGCCAACACCTGGTCCCCAGAGCGCAGCACCGCGGCGTGCTCGTCGATGTGGCACTGCCGTGGCGGGAACTCGGTCTCGGTCATCCACGCATCTTCCTGCGCGAAGTGGGTGCGCAGGTGGGCCACCATGCGGTGCAGGGCGTCGAGCAGACCGGCGTCGGGCGCGTCGGTCAGCGCGCGTGCGCAGCGCACGAAGTCCTCGTGCACGTCGTCCATCGGCGTGTAGCCCAGCAGCAGCGCGTCGCTCCAGGTGAGCTCGGCGCCGGTCATGGCGGGGCGGGGGGCGGCGGGATCTTGCAGGGACATGGCGGACGGGCGGACGGGCGGA
>CAZFVH010000078.1:17132-18850 GCA_964522465.1 uncultured Rubrivivax sp.
GGGGCGGGGGGCGGCGGGATCTTGCAGGGACATGGCGGACGGGCGGACGGGCGGATTGTCGACCCGCCGTGCGGTAACGTCGGCCCATGAGCGCTACGACCCCGAACGCCCCCGCACCGGGTCCGGTCCCCCGGCCCGGCGTCGAGCCCCAGACGGCGACCGGACTCGTCGCCGAACTCCAGAGGCTCGGCGCCCCCGCTTGGTATCTAGACGCGGTGACGCAGCCCCAGTCCTCACGGTTCATCACCGCTGCGGATGGCGCGCCGTTGCACCTGACCCAGTGGAACGAGCACGCCTGCGACAAGCCTGTGCTGTTGCTGCTGCACGGCTACCGCGCCAACACCCACGCCTGGGATGCGGTGGCACCGGTCTTCACCACACGCTTTCGGGTGGCCGCGCTGGACTGGCCCGGCATGGGCTGCAGCGGGCACCGGGTGGCCTATGGCGGCGCCGCGGAGGCCGGATCCGTCCTGCCGGCGGTCGTCGCGGCGCTGGGCGGCGGCCCGGTGACCCTGGTGGCCCACAGCTTCGGGGGCTCGGCCGCAGTGCATGCGGCGCACCGCTGGCCCGGGCTCTTCGACCAGGTGGTCGTCGTCGACTCCTTGATCCCCGTGCCCGGTATCGACCCCCTGCCCCAGGGGCAGGCCGTGGGGCCGCGGCGCGCCTACCCCAGCCGGGAGGAGATCCTGCGGCGGTTTCGCCTCTTGCCCGAACAGCCCTGTCCGCCCTGGGCGCTTCGGCACATGGGCCACCACTCGGTGCGTGAGGTTGCCGAGGGATGGACGTGGCGCTTCGACCCTGCGCTGCCCGCGCGCGCGCTGGGATTCGAGACCTGGGATGCCTGGCGGGCACTGCAGGTGCCGGTGGCGTTCGTGGTCTGCGAGCACAGCCAGGTGGCGCGGTCCGCCCAACGCCTGCGAGCGCTGGCGCAGGCGCACGGGCGCCGGCAGCCTTGGGCCATGGTCGCCGACGCCCACCACCATGCCATGCTCGACCAGCCGCTCGCGCTGAGCGAGGTGTTGCTGGGCTTGCTGGACGGCACGAGTTGAACGGCACTTCAGATCCGAGTCCCCGCGCAGCCTGCCGTGCGGGCAGGGGCTGACACGGCCAGGACGCGCCGGGGTGGTGTGGCCCGCCGGGGCGATCTTCAAGTCATCTCGGCTCGCAGGGCGGGTGCGGATGTCCGAAACGCCACACCGCGTCCGTGGCCCGACGGCGGCCGGTGACGCGCTACAGACGCCCTTCCTCCACCGCGTGGCAGGCGATGCGGATCCCGCCGAACGTCTTCAGGGCCGGTCGTTCGGCCGAGCAGCGTGCGTTGGCGTGCGGGCAACGCGGGTGGAAGGCGCAGCCCGTGGGGGGGTTCAGCGGGTTGGGCACCTCGCCTTGCACCGGGGTGCGCGCGCGGCCGGTCATGTGGATGTCCGGGATCGCGTCCAGCAGCATCCGTGTGTAGGGATGGCGCGGACGCGCGAAGAGCTCGGCCTTCGGTGACAGCTCCACCAGCCGTCCGAGGTACATCACGCCCACCTCGTCGCTGACGTGGCGTACGACGGCCAGGTTGTGGGAGATGAACAGATACGTCAGGCCCCGCGTGCGCTGCAGGTCCTTCATGATGTTCAGCACCTGGGCCTGCACCGAGACGTCCAGCGCCGAGGTGGGTTCGTCGCAGACCAGGAATTCGGGTTGCGTGGCCAGGGCACGCGCGATCGAGATGC
>CAZFVH010000078.1:18860-24248 GCA_964522465.1 uncultured Rubrivivax sp.
GCGCTGGCGCTGCCCGCCGGAGAACTGGTGCGGGAACTTCTGCGCGTCGGCCGCGGCCAGCCCCACCGACTGCAGCAGTTCGGCCACGCGGGCCTGCTGCGCGTCCTTGTCGGGCAGCAGCGCGTGCTCGCGCAGCGGCTCGGCCACGATGTCCTGCACCTTCCAACGCGGGTTCAGACTGGCGTACGGGTCCTGGAAGATCATCTGCATGCGACGGCGCAACGCGCGCAGTGCCGCACCGTCGCCCAGCGTGGCGGTGTCCTGACCGTCGAAGACGACCCGGCCGCGCGTCGGCGCGTACAGGCCCACCAGCAGCCGCGCCACCGTGCTCTTGCCGCAGCCGGACTCGCCGACCAGCGCGAGCGTGCGTCCGCGTCCGATCTCGAAGCTGACCCCGTCGACTGCATGCACGAAGGCCCGCGGCTTGCGCTCGATCACCCGGTTCAACCAGGGGGGAGAGACGTCGAAGGTCCGTGCCAGGTCGTGCACCTCGACCAGTGGGCGGTCGGGCCTGGCCGCCACGGCCGCGCCCTCTCGGCTCGGTGCCTGGATGGGTGGGTTCGGCGCGCTCAATGGACGCTCCTGCCGGCGTGTCGCGAGGCGCTTGGCGGCCGGGGGTGAGCGGCGCCTGCCGGCGAAAGCGGTCTCATCGTGCCGCCTCCGATGCCGGCGACGCGAGCCAACAGGCCGCCCGCGTGGCGCCGGCGGCCATCAGGTCGGGCCGCTCACGGCTGCAGCGCGCCACCGCCTTCGGGCAACGCGGGTGGAAGGCGCAGCCGGGCGGGATCGCGTTGAGCCGCGGCATCGCGCCGTCGATCTGCACCAGGCGCTCGCGGTCCTCGTCCATGGCCGGGATCGAGCCCATCAGGCCTGCGGTGTAGGGGTGGGCCGGGGCGTGGATCACGTCGTGCACCGGGCCGATCTCGACGATGCGGCCGGCGTACATGACCGCCACGCGGTCGCAGGTCTCGGCGATCACGCCCATGTCGTGCGTGACCAGCATCACCGCGGCGCCGTGCTCGCGGCACACGCGCTTGAGCAGGGCGATGATCTGCGCCTGGATGGAGACGTCCAGCGCCGTGGTCGGCTCGTCGGCGACGATCAGCCGCGGCTCGGCCGCCAGGGCCAGCGCGATCACCACGCGCTGGCGCATGCCGCCGGAGAACTGGTGCGGGTAGTGGTCGATGCGTTGCTCGGCCGCGGGGATGCCGGTGTCCTGCAACAGCCGGATGGCGCGCTGGCGGGCCTCTTCGGCGCTGACCGGCAAGTGGGTCTGGATGGTCTCGGTCAGTTGACGACCGATGGTGTACAGCGGGTTCAGCGAGGTCAGCGGGTCCTGGAAGATGGCGCCGATGCGCCGGCCGCGGATCTCGCGCATGCGCTCGGCAGGCAGGTGGTCGATGCGCTCGCCCTCGAGCAGGATCTCGCCACCGGCGATGCGCCCGGGCGGCTCGAGCAGGCCGATGATGGACGCACCGGTCAGCGACTTGCCCGCGCCCGACTCGCCCACCACGCCCAGCACCTCGCCCGGGGCGATGTCGAAGGACACGTCGTCCAGCGCCAGCAGCGTGCCGCGCCGCGTGGGGAACTCCACGCGCAGGTGCCGGACGTCCAGCAGCGGTTTCTCGGTCGGCACCGCCATCACCGCAACCTCGGGTTGATCGCGTCACGCAGCCAGTCGCCCAGCAGGTTGACGCTCAGGGCGATCAGCACCAGCATCGCGCCGGGGAAGATCGTGATCCACCACTCGCCGGAGAACAGGAACTCGTTGCCGATGCGGATCAGCGTGCCCAGCGAGGGCGAGGTCGCCGGCACGCCCACGCCCAGGAAGGACAGCGTGGCCTCGGTGAGGATGGCCTGACCGACCTGGATGGTGGCGAGCACCAGCACCGGGCCCATCACGTTGGGCAGCACGTGGCGCGCCATGATGCGCCCCGGTGACACGCCGATCACGCGTGCGGCCTGGACGTAGTCCTTGTTGCGCTCGACCATGGTCGACCCGCGCACCGTGCGTGCATAGGGCACCCAGCCGCTGAGTGCGATCGCGATGACCAGGACGCTGAAGGCCAGCGTCTCGTCCGCATCGGGGAACAAGGCGCGTCCGACCCCGTCGATCAGCAGCGCGACCAGGATCGCCGGGAAGGACAGCATCACGTCGCACACGCGCATCAGGAAGGCGTCGATCCGCCCCCCGACGAAACCGGCCAGCAGGCCCATCGCCACGCCGAAGACGACCGACAGGATCACCGACGCCAACCCGACGAGCAGCGAGATCCGCGCGCCGTACATCAGCGCCGACAGGATGTCGCGCCCCTGGTCGTCGGTGCCCAGCAGATAGGTGGTCTGCCCGTCGGGCAGCCAGGCCGGGGGCAGCCGGCCGTCGCTGAGGTTCAAGGTGGCCAGGTCGAAGGGGTTGTGCGGCGCCACCCACGGTGCAAACAGGGCACAGAAGGCACAGACGAAGGCGATCAGCGCCGCCACGATGGCCACGGGCGAGGTGCGGAAGCTGTACCAGACGTCGCTGTCGAGCCAGCGCGCCAGGCGGCCAGGGGTGGCGGGCGCTGCGACAGGCGCCGGCGGGGAGCCTTCAGGTGCGCTCATCTCGTGGGGCGGGGCAGGGGGCGCATGGGGGTCGCATCGTCAATGCCCGGCGGCGGACTTCTCGATCCGCAGCCGCGGGTCGACAGCGAAGTACAACAGGTCGACCGCGAGGTTGATGACGACGAAGATCAGCGCGATCAGGCAGAGGTAGGCCGCCATCACCGGGATGTCGGCGAACTGCACCGCCTGGATGAACAGCAGGCCCATGCCGGGCCACTGGAACACCGTCTCGGTGACGATGGCGAAGGCGATCAGGCCGCCGAGTTGCAGCCCGGTGATCGTGATCACCGGCACCAGGGTGTTCTTCAGCGCGTGGCCGAAGTGCACGGCGCGGTCGTGCAGGCCGCGGGCGCGGGCGAACTTGATGTAGTCGGTACGCAGCACCTCCAGCATCTCGGCGCGTACCAGGCGCATGATCAACGCGAGCTGGAACACCGCCAGCGTCAGCGCCGGCAGCACCAGGTGCTGCAGACCGTCCAGCGACAAAAGGCCGGTGTCCCAGCGGCCCAGCTGCACGGTGTCGCCGCGCCCGAAACTCGGCAACCAGCCGAGGAAGACGGAGAACACCAGGATCAGCAGGATGCCGATCAGGAAGGTGGGCAGCGACACCCCCAGCAGCGACACCGTCATCACCACCTGCGCCCCGAAGCGCCCGCGCCGCAGCGCCGCATACACGCCCAGCGGGATGCCGATCACCAGCGCCAGCACAGCCGCCACCACCGACAGCTCCAGCGTGGCCGGCAGCCGGCTGGCGATCAGCGTGGACACGCGCTGACCCTGGCGCAGGCTGATGCCGAACTCGCCCTGCACCGCGTTGCCGACGAAGGCGGCGAACTGCACGGGGAAAGGTTGGTCCAGGCCGAGGTCGCGCCGCAACTGGTCTCGCTGCTCCTGCGTGGCGTCCTGCCCGAGCAGACTCGATACCGGGTCACCCACATACTGGAACAGCATGAAGGCGAGGAAGGCCACCGTCAGCATCACGACGAGGGCCTGCAGCAGTCGACGCAGGATGAACACCAGCATGGGACCAGAAGTATCGCGTCATGCCGGGCCTGTGAGCGCCCCCATCCGGGAAAGTCCCCTCCCGGGCGCACGGCCTGCGGCGGACGCGCGGTGACAATCCGGCGCATGGAAGACCTGCTGACCCTGCGCCGCCCCGACGACTGGCACCTGCACCTGCGCGACGGCGCCGCCATGGCCTCGGTGCTGCCCTGGACGGCGCGGCAGTTCGCCCGCGCCATCGTCATGCCCAACCTGCGCCCGCCAGTGACCACCGCGGCCATGGCGCAGGCCTACCGTCAGCGCATCCTGGCGGCCCTGCCCGAGGGTCTGTCCTTCGAGCCGCTGATGACGCTGTATCTGACCGACAACACGCCGCCCGAGGAGATCGCCCGGGCGCGCGAGGCTGGCGTGGTCGCGCTCAAGCTCTACCCGGCGGGCGCCACGACCAACAGCGACGCCGGCGTGACCGACATCCGCCGCACCTGGCGCACGCTCGAGGCCATGCAGCGCGAGGGGCTGCTGCTGCTGGTGCACGGCGAGGTCACCGACAGCGAGATCGACATCTTCGACCGCGAGGCGGTCTTCATCGACCGGGTGATGACGCCGCTGCGCCGCGATTTCCCGGATCTGAAGATCGTCTTCGAGCACATCACCACGCGCGAGGCGGCCGACTACGTCGCCGAGGCCGGCCCCCGCACGGCGGCCACGCTGACGGCCCACCACCTGCTGTACAGCCGCAATGCCTTGTTCGTCGGCGGACTGCGCCCGCACTGGTACTGCCTGCCCGTGCTCAAGCGCGAGGCGCACCGCCAGGCGCTGGTGCGCGCCGCCACCTCGGGCCACCCGCGCTTCTTCCTCGGCACCGACAGCGCGCCGCACGCCGCGGCGCTGAAGGAGCAGTCGGTGTGCGGCGCCGGTTGCTACACCGCGCCTGCGGCGCTGGAGTTGTATGCCGAGGCCTTCGAAGCGGCGGGCGCGCTCGACCGGTTCGAGGCCTTCGCCAGCCTGAACGGCCCGGCCTTCTACGGCCTGCCGCCCAACGAGGATCGCATCACGCTGCGCCGCGAGGCCTGGACGCTGCCCGAGCGCCTGGCCTTCGGTGATGCCGAGGTCAAGCCGCTGCGCGGGGGCGAGACGCTGGCCTGGCGTCTGGTCGGGGCCGACACCCCTTGATGTCCCCAGGGCTTGGCGGGGTGTGGCCTTGACAGCGGGCGCCGCGCCCTAACATTCGATCCTGTCTTCAACTCGTGGACCGCCGTGTGGCGGCCCTGACCATGAAACGCATCGTCCTGTTCGTCCTGACCAACCTTGCCGTGATGGTCGTGCTGGGCATCACCGCCAGCCTGCTCGGCGTCAACCGCTTCCTCGACGCCAACGGGCTGAACCTCGGCATGCTGCTGGGCTTCGCCGCGGTGATGGGTTTTGGCGGCGCGATCATTTCCTTGCTGATCAGCAAGCCCATGGCCAAGTGGACCACGGGGGCGGTCATCATCAACGACTCGGCCGACCCGACCCACCGCTGGATCGTCCAGACCGTGCGTCGCTTCTCCGAGAAGGCGGGCATCGGCATGCCCGACGTCGCGCTCTACCAGGGCGAGCCCAACGCGTTTGCCACGGGCGCCTTCAAGAACTCGGCGCTCGTGGCGGTGTCCACCGGGCTGCTGCAGAACATGACGAAGGAGGAGGTCGAGGCGGTCATCGGCCACGAGGTCGCGCACGTCGCCAACGGTGACATGGTGACGATGACGCTGATCCAGGGCGTGATGAACACCTTCGTCGTCTTCC
>CAZFVH010000079.1:0-24087 GCA_964522465.1 uncultured Rubrivivax sp.
GAGGTGGCGGAGGTGGCGGAGGTGGCGGAGGTGGCGGAGGTGGCGGAGGTGGCGGAGGTGGCGGTGGCGCTACCGAGGCCGGGGGCTGCGTGTTGGCGGCTTCTGTCCGGATCGACAGGGCCTGCGCTTCGCGACGGCGCTCCTCTTCGGCGCGCCGCAAGGCTTCGAGGATCAGGGACATGGGGCAGCGTCAGCGGATGGGTTGTGGGCCGAGCGGGTTGGCACGGGCCGATGCCGGCGTTCCAGTGGTCGGGGCCTGAACGGCGGAGCCGGCCGATCGGGTCGGGACATCCGGACCAGCGCCGGGCGCGGTGGCTGGAGCGGGAGCACCGATCGGGCTGGACGCGGACGGTGCCTGCCCCCGGAAGGAGATGATCAACAGCAGGGCCAGCACCCCCAGCGTCACGCCCAGGAGCACACTGACCGTCAGGCTGGCATCGCCCCAGCGACGCGGGTGAGCCCAGGCCCAGCGACCCGATGACACAGCGCCGGTGACCTCGGCCTGCGCCTGGTCGACCAGCTTCACGTCGACCATCCCCTGACCTTGGGCATATGCGCCGAGCAGCGCACGGTCGCAAAGCAGATTGATGCGGCGCGGTATCCCTCGGGTCACCCGGTGGATGCGCGCGAGCGCCTGCGGGTGGAACGGCAGCGGCCCCTGAAGACCCGCCACCTCCAGGCGGTGACGCACATACTGCACCACCTCCTGCTCGCTCAACGGACCCAGGTGATATCGCGCGATGATGCGCTGCGCCAGTTGCTCCATCGAAGGCTGGGCGAGCATGGTCCGGAGTTCGGGTTGACCGATCAGGACGATCTGCAGCAGTTTGCGATCGTGCGTCTCGAGGTTGGTCAGAAGGCGCAACTGTTCCAGCACATCGACACTGAGGTTCTGCGCTTCGTCGATGATCAACACGCTCTGCCAGCCGCGTGCATGCCGGGCCAGCAGGAAGCGGCTGAGTGCATCGACGTAGCGTTTGGTGCTGTGGTGCAACACCGGGTCCAGCCGCAGGTCCTCCTCCGACGAGGGTGTCACCACCTCTTCGGTTGCCGCGGCCTGCGCCGCGTCGTCACCCGTGGTGGTCGAACCATCGCGGAGGGGTAGCGACGATGCGCGTGCGGCCCCCACCGGGGCGCCGAACTCCTCGCAGATCGAGGCCAGCAGTTCGCTGGGGCTCTGGCGAGGGTTCAGGATCCAGGCGACCTGGCAATGGGGGGGCAACTGTTCTAGGAAGGCCCGGCTGACCGTCGTCTTGCCAGCGCCGATCTCACCCGTCAGCAGCACGAAGCCACCCGCTCCGCCCTGCACCCCGAACAGCAGATGGGCCAGAGCCTCGCGGTGCCGGTCGCTCTGGAACAGCGCGCGCGGATCAGGAGCGATGGAAAACGGCGCTCGGTGGAGCTTGAAGTAGGACTGGTAGAGCGCGACCTCATCGGAAGGCCGACGAGCCGCAGCGCCACGGCGTGCCGCAGGGGCGGCGCCACCGCGGCGCTTGGTATCGACGGCGTCGAACTGGCCGTCGTCCGAGCCGTCAGCAGAATCCACCCGCCCGCTGCTCTTGGTGGCGCCCTGGCGAGACCGAGTCGTCGACGCACCGCTGCGCGGCTTGCGAGCCGGAGGCTTGGCGGGCGCGCGCTGAGGTGCCGTGGACTCCGTCCCCTCGCTGGCGTCATCCGGGGTCGAAGTTGTCTTGCTCGTGGCCATCAAGGCACTCCACCGCCGGCCTCGAGACCCAGCGCCACGCGCGCACGGTACTCCCGGTCCAGCATGCTCATCACGATCAGGCTGTCGTAGCCATCGGCACCGTCCAGGCGCACCCTCACACTTTCGCGCAAACGGCCCTCCTCGATGAAGCCCTCGCTCGCATACAGCGCCTGCGCCGGCGTGTTCAGGGCCTTCACGTCGAGCCAGAACCGGTGCGCGCGCAATTCTCCGAAGGCCATGGCCTTCAGGCGCCGCATGCACGCGCGTCCCACGCCCTGGCGGCGCTTTTGCAGCACGATACGCTTGAGCTCGAGGCTGCCGTGAGGGTTTCGGCAACCCTGGACGATGACGAACCCGGCACGCTCACCCACCGCGCCCGACTCGACGATGAAATGGCGGAAGTCGGGAATGCGCACGGCGCCCTCGTGCTGCGTGCGCTCCCACGGCGTGATGAAGGGCAGGTTCTGTGGGTCCTGCTCGACACCGACCACGAAATCGAGGTCCGACAGCATCGTCGGCCGCAATCTCGGAGGGGCTGTGGATCCCGTCACGGGGGATGTCGGCATGTCAGATGTCCACCTCGACGGCGTCGGCCCGCAGTTCCATCAGTTCACGCCGCGCGGCAGCCTCGCCCTTGCCCATCAGGCGCGCCAGTCGCTGAGCCACGTCATCGGTCGTCGCCGGGCCGAAGGACACCTGCAGCAGGCGACGGGTTTCGGGATTCAGCGTGGTCTCCCACAACTGTTCGGCACTCATCTCGCCCAGTCCCTTGAAGCGGGCGATGCTCCACGAACCTTCACGCGCCCCCTCCTTGCGCACCTTGTCGATCGCCGCCTGCAACTCGCCCTCGTCCAGGGCATAGATGCGCGCTGGTGGCCTGCGGCCGCGCGCCGGTGCGTCGAGCCGGAACAGCGGTGGCCTGGCCACGTGGATATGCCCGCGTTCGATCAGACGAGGGAAGTGCCGGAAGAACAAGGTCAGCAGCAGCACCTGGATATGCGAGCCATCGACGTCGGCGTCGCTGAGAATGCAGATGCGCCCGTAGCGCAGCCCGGACAGGTCCGGGTCGTCGGTCGGTCCATGCGGGTCGACCCCGATGGCCACGGCGATGTCGTGGATCTCGTTGTTGGCGAACAGGCGGTCGCGCTCGACTTCCCAACTGTTGAGCACCTTGCCGCGCAGCGGCAGGACGGCTTGTGTCTCCTTGTCGCGCCCCATCTTGGCGCTGCCACCAGCGGAGTCGCCCTCGACCAGGAAGATCTCGTTGGCGGTCGTGTCACGACTCTCGCAGTCGGTGAGCTTTCCGGGCAACACCGCCACACCCGACCCCTTGCGCTTTTCCACCCGCTGGCCGGCACGTTGCCGCGCCTGCGCCTGGCGGATGACGAGCTCGGCCAGTCGCCTGCCGTGCTCGACGTGCTGGTTCAACCACAACTCCATGGCCGGGCGCACGTAGGTGGACACCAGTCGGAGCGCATCGCGGCTGTTGAGCCGCTCCTTGATCTGCCCCTGGAACTGCGGGTCGAGTACCCGCGCCGACAGCACGAAGCTCGCGCGCGAGAACACGTCCTCCGGCATCAGCTTCACCCCCTTGGGAAGCAGGGCATGCAACTGGACGAAACCATTGACGGCGGCGAACAGGCCGTCTTTGAGACCGGATTCGTGCGTGCCGCCCGCCACGGTGGGGATCAGATTGACGTAGCTCTCGCGCAGTGTCGCGCCCTCCTCGGTGAAGGCCACGCACCAGGCAGCGCCCTCACCTTCGGCCACGTTCTCGGTCTCGGCGCTGCCGGCGTAGCGCTCGCCCTCGAACACCGGGATCAGCGGTTCAGCCGCCAGGGCCTGCATCAGATAGTCGCGCAGCCCGTCTTTGTACTGCCAAGTCTGCGACGGCGCCTGGGCGATCGGCTCACCGGGCTTCTCGACGGTGAGCGTCACCGTCACACCGGGCATCAGCACAGCCTTGCTGCGCAGCAGATGGAGCAGGTCGGCGCGCGGGAGTTCGGGGCTGTCGAAGTACCTCGGGTCCGGCCACACGCGCACGGTCGTGCCCTGGCGCCGCTCGGCGCCGGTGCGCGCGCGCACCTGCAAGGCCTCGACGACGTCTCCGCCGGCGAACACGATACGTGCCGTTCGGCTCTCGCGGTGGACAGTCACCTCCAGCCGACGCGCCAGAGCGTTCGTCACGCTGACGCCCACCCCGTGCAACCCCCCGGAAAAACTGTAAGCGCCCCCACTGGCCTTGTCGAACTTGCCACCAGCGTGTAGCCGCGTGAACACCAGTTCGACAACGGACACGCCCTCCTGGGGATGCAGGCCGAACGGGATGCCGCGGCCGTCGTCCTCGACAGTCACCGAGCCGTCGGCATGCAGCCACACGGCGATGCGCTGGCCATGACCGGCCAGCGCTTCGTCAGCCGCGTTGTCCAGCACCTCCTGCACGATGTGCAAAGGGTTGTCGGTCCGGGTGTACATGCCAGGGCGCTGGCGCACGGGCTCAAGGCCCTTGAGCACACGGATCGAGTCCTCGGCGTAGACGGCGGTGTTCCTCGCTGCTGGCATGTGCCGGATTCTCCCCGACAATCCCCTGATGGACGTTCAGAGTGAAGGCGCACCCAGGCTGTCGCTGGCGCGGGTGATGCTCTGTGGAGCCGTCATCCTGACGATGTCGATGGGCATCCGTCATGGCTTCGGGTTGTGGCTGCAACCGATGACCATGGACCGCGGGTGGACGCGTGACACCTTCGCCTTCGCGATGGCGGCGCAGAACCTCGCCTGGGGCATCGCCGGTCCGCTGGCCGGCGCGCTCGCCGACCGCTTCGGCGCCTGGCGTGTGATGCTGGGCGGCGCGTTGGCTTACGCAGGCGGCCTGTTCGGCATGGCCACGGCCACCTCGGGCACCGGCCTGGCGCTGACCGCCGGACTGCTGATCGGCGTGGCGCAGGCAGGCACCACCTATGCCGTCGTGTACGGGATCATCGGGCGCAACCTGCCTGCCGAACGCCGCTCCTGGGCCATGGGGGCCGCTGGTGCGGCCGGTTCCTTCGGGCAGTTCCTGATGGTGCCGGTGGAGAACGCCCTGATCGGTGCGCTCGGCTGGCAGGGGGCTTTGCAGGTACTGGCGGTGCTGGCGCTGCTGATCATGCCGCTGGCGCTGTTCCTGCGCGAACCGGCACAGGCGCTCAGCCCCGCAGGTGGCCCGTCGCAGAGCATCACCGCCGCCGTGCGCGAGGCCTTCGGCAACCGCAGCTACCGTTTCCTGACGGCTGGCTATTTCGTGTGTGGTTTCCAGGTGGTCTTCATCGGGATCCACCTGCCGAGCTATCTCAAGGACCACGGCATGTCGCCTTCGGTGGCCACCACCGCACTGGCACTGGTCGGTCTGTTCAACGTGGTGGGCACCTACGCGGCAGGCTCGCTTGGCCAGCGCTTGCCCAAACGCTTTATCCTGAGCGCGATCTATGGTCTGCGGTCGCTGATGATCATCGGCTTCCTCCTGCTGCCCCTGTCGCCGGTGAGCGTCTACGTGTTCGCGAGTTCGATGGGGCTGCTGTGGCTGTCGACGGTGCCGCCGACCAATGCCCTGATCGCACAGATCTTCGGCGTTCAGTACATGTCGATGCTCAGCGGCTTCGCCTTCCTCAGCCATCAGATCGGTTCGTTCCTGGGTGCCTGGCTCGGTGGTGCGCTGTACGAAGCCAGCGGCAACTACGACGTCGTCTGGTGGCTCGCCATCGCGCTGGGCTTCCTGGCCGCAGCGATCAACCTGCCCGTACGCGAAGCACCGATCGTGCGTGCGCCGCTGAAGGCCGCGTGACCGTGGCATCCCTTGCCCCCACACGCACAGGCGACCCCGCCCGCGGACGCGGCGCGTGTCCGGACCACAGGATGTCAGCGTCTGGCACTCCCGGTGCTCGGCGTGTCCTGAAGGTGTGCGGGCGCATCGCGAGCGCACTGGCCCTGCTCGCTGTCTTCATCGCCTACCTAGACCCGCATCTGGCCGTCGACCTGGCCAACCGTGTCTGGTCATGCTTCTGACGCCGGCCCCGCACGCGCTGTCGCCGTCGCATCCCTCCGACTGGGTGCGTCGCTGGTCCGGGCTGATCCGTCCGGGGGGACGCGTGCTCGACTTGGCCTGCGGCGGCGGCCGACACCTGCGATGGCTGGCGGCCCGGGGGTTCTCCGTCACGGGTGTGGATCGGGACGGTGAGGCGCTGGGGCCGTTGGCGTCGCTGGGCGAAATCATCGCCGCCGACCTCGAGTCCGGGCCGTGGCCCCTGGAAGGTCGGCGCTTCGATGCAGTCGTAGTCACCCACTACCTCTGGCGCCCGCTGTGGCCGCGCATCATCGATGCGGTCGACGAAGGCGGTTACCTCCTTTACGAGACGTTCCGCGCCGGACACGAGCAGATCGGGCGGCCCTCGCGCACCGACTTCCTGCTGCAGCCGCGGGAACTCTGGCACGTTTGCGAAGGTCTCAGAGTCGTGGCCTTCGAGGACGGAGAGTTGTCCGGCCCGCGCAGGAGGGTGCAGCGCATCTGCGCGCTGCGCGAGCCGGCGGCGCAGGCCGCCGGCACGTGGCCCGCGCTGTTCCCTGCCGGCGACGGCTAAACTCACCGACCGCCTGGTGAGGGCGGATCCACAGGCAGTTTTCCGGAAGTTCACCCATGACCCCCATCACCGGCAGCATCGTGGCCCTCGTCACACCGATGCATGAAGACGGCCGCATCGATTACGACGGATTGCGCAGCCTCATCGACTGGCACATCGCGGAAGGCACGGATTGCATCGGCGTCGTCGGGACGACTGGCGAATCTCCGACGGTGACGGTCGACGAGCACTGCGAGATCATCCGCGTCGCAGTCGCCCATGCCGCGGGTCGCGTGCCGATCATGGCTGGGGCTGGTGGCAATGCCACGGCCGAAGCGATCGAGTTGACGCGATACGCCAAGGCCGTCGGCGCCGATTGCACGCTGCAGGTTGTCCCGTACTACAACAAACCATCCCAGGAGGGCATGTACCGGCATTTCCGGGCGGTGGCCGAAGCCGTCGATCTGCCGGTGGTCCTGTACAACGTGCCGGGACGAACGGTGGCCGATCTGCAGCATGACACCGTGATGCGGCTCGCGCAGGTGCCGGGCATCGTCGGCATCAAGGAAGCCACGGGCAACATCGAGCGCGCTGCCTGGCTCATCCGTCATGCGCCGGCGGGCTTCTCGATCTATTCCGGTGACGACGGGACAGCCGTGGCACTGATGCTGCTGGGTGGGCACGGCAACGTCAGCGTCACCGCCAACGTGGCACCACGACTGATGCACGAGTTGTGTCGCGCCGCCATCGCCGGCGATGTCCGCACCGCCACCGCCCTGCA
The DNA here is from genome assembly GCA_964522465.1 of uncultured Rubrivivax sp. GTDB lineage: Bacteria > Pseudomonadota > Gammaproteobacteria > Burkholderiales > Burkholderiaceae_C > Rubrivivax. Next base: position 7,076 of record CAZFVH010000079.1, read on the forward strand.
CCTCGCGCTGCTGCCACTGCACCGGCAGTTGTTCTGCGAGCCCAGCCCGGCGCCGGCGAAGTGGGCGCTGGCCACGATGGGCCGCTGTCGGCCCACGGTTCGCCTGCCGTTGACAGAGCTGACCCCGACGGGTCAGGCTGCGGTGCTGGCCGCCATGAAGGAGGGGGGGATCGCATGAGCGGAACGCGTCCGTGGGGCATCATGTCGCTGGGACGAGTGTCCGGCGCCGCACCTGCCCGTGCGTCGACGCATCGTGGCTGGCAGCGCATCTCGCTGGCCACGGTCGTCCTGTCATTGACCGCTTGCTCGACTGTGGATCAGGTGGTCGGTGATGGCAAGGTCGACTACCGGAGCCAGTCCGGACGCACCGCCGGCCTCGAAGTGCCGCCAGACCTCTCGCAGCTTGCGCGCAGTGGCGCCGATCGTCCGACGACGGGCGTGGTCACGGCAAGTTCCCTCGGCGCGACCGCTGCGAGCACGGGTCCGACCCAGGTGGCGGTCAGCGCCGTCGGTGATTTCCGGGTCGAGCGGCAGGGGCAGCAGCGATGGCTCGTCACCTCCCGGTCTGCCGAACAGTTGTGGGAGCCGATCAAGAGCTTCTGGACGGAGCGGGGGTTCACGATCGAGGTCGACAACCCGCAGACGGGCGTCATCGAGACGGGATGGGCGGAGAACCGCGCGAAGATCCCGGACGACCTGATCCGGCGTACCCTTGGCCGGCTGGTGGAGAACCTCTACTCCACGGGTGAGCGTGACCGTTTCCGCACCCGTCTGGAACGCACCGAGGCGGGCACCGAGATCTTCATCACCCACCGGGGCATGGAGGAGGTCTACACGTCGGCCGCGCAGGAACGCACGGCGTGGCAGCCCCGTGCAACCGATCCGCAGCTCGAAGCCGAGTTCCTGTCCCGGCTGATGATCCAGTTGGGCGGTCTGCAACCCGAGGTGGCCCGAAACGCCGTGACCACCGCCCCGCAGCGCAGCGCAGACATTCGCCCGACCACCGTGGCGGGCGCCGCCGTGATCGAGATCGACGACGGATTCGATCGCGCATGGCGCCGCGTAGCGGTTGCGCTCGACCGTTCCGGCTTCACGGTCGAGGACCGTGACCGCTCGGCTGGACTGTTCTTCGTCCGCTACGTCGACCCCAAATCGGTAGCCGAAGCCCAGAACCATCCTTTGCGGCGTATCTTCGGTGGCACGCAGCCCCAAGACGTGGTGGAGCGCTACCGCATCCGCGTGGCCGAAGCCGGATCGGGCAGCCGTATCACCTTGCAGAACAGCCAGGGCGTCGAACAGACAGGCCCTGCCGCCAGTCGTATCCTCAGCCAACTGGCGTCTGAATTGCGCTGAGCCTGCGGCCCTGCTGCCGTGTTCGGGAACGCCTGAGCAGGCCGCACCACCGAGCTTGCGTCCGACCAAAGAAAAAGCCGCCCGAGGGCGGCTTTTTCTCTGCCGTGCCGAAGATTACTTCGATGCAGGAGCAGGTGCTGCAGCCGGTGCTGCCGCGCCATCGGCGGCGGGCGCCGGAGCTGCGGCAGGCTCTGCGGCGGGCGCAGGAGCGGGAGCAGGCTCGGGGGCAGGCGCCGGAGCCGCTGCAGGGGCCGGGGCCGGGGCAGCTTCTTCCTTCTTGCCGCAGGCGGACAGTGCCACAGCAGCGACCAAAGAAGCCAACAGGAGCGATGTTTTCATTTTTTCCTCTGAGGGAGATCTGTAGGTGACTAAGAGCCCGCAGGAGCCGGCACGATCGGTGCACGATACCTGCGATCGACGGGCCCAACCATGCGCACCGTCAACCCTTCACTATATCGGAGGCCTGAGGGCTTACCCTGATGCCACACACCAAGCCAGGGCACTGCACACGGGCAATGCACCAAGCTGTTGCACGATCGCGACGGATCGGTGCTCAGGATTCGCTCGGCGTTGCGTGTGCCCAGCCGTGGCCGACCCACTCGGCCAGCCAGACCCGCGCCTGCGGGCTCAGACGGCTCGCCCGCGAGCCCGCAAGACAACGCTCGTTGGCCAGTTGCCTCATGAGTTCGGCATCCTCACCCGAAGCGTTGAACGACTCGCCATTGATGTAGAGATGCCGATCGTCATACATCATGCGCGTGCCGGGATCGAGCCGGACGCCCTCGCCCCGGGCCCAGGCGGGGCCGGGCTCGAACCAGACCCGGGCCTTGGGCTCCGTCAGCGACTGCCCGAGCACATCGGCGATCCGATCAGGCTGCGAACACATGGCCTGCACCGCACGAACGGCGAAACCTTGCAGCCCCGCAGGGATGCGTCCCGGCTCGGACGTGGCGGCCTGCCGTCGATCCTGGTAGCGCGCAGACATCCCGCGGACGGCGGCCTGTGCGTCGTCGGCCAATCGCGCCAGCAGTTCGGCAGCGAGTTCAGCTCGCGTCTGGGCCCGAAAGCCGATTGAACAGGTCATGCATTCGCCCTCGGCCACGCCATCGTGGCCCCAACCGGGCGGCAGATACAGCATGTCCCCCGGCTCGAGCACCTGCTCCTGCGTCGGGGTGAAATGCCGCAGGATCTTCAGTGGAAGACCTTCCTGTAGGCTTGCGTCACCGGGCGGCGAGATCCGCCACCGGCGTCGCCCCTGCACCTGGAGCAGGAACACGTCATAGGAGTCCAGATGCGGACCGACGCCACCGCCATCGCTGGCATAGGACATCATCAGGTCGTCCAGACGCGCGTCCGGCACGAAGCGGAAGAACTGGAGCATCTCGTGCGCTGCCTGGACGTGCAGGTCCAGCCCCTGCACCAGCAACGTCCAATCCGGCTGGCGCAAAGGCGGGATGGACCGACGAGCCAAGGGGCCGTGCCGCAGCGACCACCTGCCCTCCGTGCGCACCACCAGACGGCTCTCTACTTCGTCGCGCGCAGCCAGCGCCAGCAGTTCGGCGCGATCCAGCGGCGGGCGCACCCCAGGCCAGGCCTGACGCACCCACAGAGGCTCCTTCTGCCAATGCAGACGCATGAATTGCGCGGCGCTGAGGCCACCGAGAAGTGGCAGGGCTTCGTTCACGTCCATCCCGGCATTGTGGCCTGTGCGATCATCGCTCCATGCTCATCGCCCGCCCCTGCGTCGTGACCCTGACCTGGACCCTGACCGACGCGCAGGGCCGACCGATCGACGAACTGAAGGAGCCGACCGAATTCTTCTTCGGCGGTCAGGACCTCCTGCCCAAGGTCGAGGAAGCGCTCGACGGTCAGGAAACCGGTCACGAAGCGCATCTCCACCTCGAGCCTGAGCACGCTTTCGGCGACTACGATGCCCAGCTCGTGTGCTTCGAGGCACGGGAACTCTTCCCGGCGGGAATCGAGGAAGGCATGCGTTTCGAGGGCCTGCCACCCGGCAGCCGCACGGAGGGCATGCCCTCGGATGCGATCTACACGATCACCGAGATCTATCCCTCGCACGTGGTGCTGGACGGCAATCATCCGCTGGCCGGGATGGCCTTGCGCTTGCGCCTGACGGTGCAGGACGTACGCCACGCCACCGAGGACGAGGTCGAAGCCGGCAGCGTCGGCAACGATCCGGCCCTGACAATGGCCGGCGGGCCTGCCGGCGCATCGCTGCACTGAGCTGCTCAGCGGCCCCCGGTGGAGCCGAAGCCGCTCGTACCGCGTGGGCTGGCCTGGAAATCATCCACAAGGCGGAACTGGGCCTGCACCACCGGCACGATCACCATCTGTGCGATCCGCTCGAGCACCTGGACGGTGTAGGCCTGTGCGCCACGGTTCCAGCAGCTGACCATCAGCGGCCCCTGGTAGTCGCTGTCGATCAAGCCCACGAGATTGCCCAGCACCAGCCCGTGGCGGTGTCCGAGCCCGGAGCGCGGCAACACGATGGCCGCCAGTGAAGGATCGGCCAGATGAACCGCCATGCCGGTGGGGATCAGCACCGTCTGGCCTGGTTCGATCGTCAATGGCGCATCGATGCAGGCCCGCAGATCCAGCCCAGCACTGCCAGCCGTGGCGTATGCGGGTAGATGCTCGACGATGCGGGAATCGAGCACCTTCAGATCGATCGTGGTCATCGCTGGAAGTCTCCTGTATCGGTTTCAGGCGGCCGACGCGCGGGCGCCCTGCCCTGCGGGTGTCGCGGCGACGGCCGTGGCACCGAGGCGACGCGCCACGTCCGCCACCAAGGCGCGCGCCAGTGACAGCTTGTCGGCGCGCGGCAACTCGACATGTCCCGCCGCGTCGACGAGCATCAGCGCGTTGTCGTCCCGTCCGAAGGTGGACGGCCCATGGTTGGCCGCGATCAGGGGCACGCCCTTGCGCAGGCGCTTGGCCCGGGCATGACGCAACACGTCATGACTTTCGGCGGCGAAACCGACGCAGTACGGCCTCACGTCCGGCGGAAGCGATGCGACGGCGGCGAGGATGTCCGGGTTCTCCGTCATTTCGAAGCCGGGGACCCGTCCCGACCCGTCTTTCTTGATCTTCTCGTCGGCCACGGTCGCGGGACGCCAATCGGCCACGGCGGCCGTCGCGATGAAGATGTCGCTGGAAGTGGCCCGGGGCATCACGGCCGCGTGCATCTGCAGGGCACTGCGCACGTCGATGCGATCGACCCCGGATGGGGTGGGCAACGCCACCGGCCCGGCCACGAGGGTGACCCTCGCACCCGCCTCGACGGCGGCCCGCGCGATCGCGAACCCCATCTTGCCGCTGGACAGATTGGTGATCCCGCGTACCGGATCGATGGACTCGAACGTCGGCCCTGCCGTCACCAAAACGTGTCGTCCGGCGAGGATCTTGGGCTGGAAGTAGGCGATGACGGCATCTCGCAGCATGTCGGCTTCGAGCATGCGCCCGTCACCGAACTCGCCACAGGCCTGCGCACCGTGCCCGGGGCCGAGCAGCACCGCGCCGTCGGCCACCGCCTGCGCCGCGTTGCGCTGAGTGGCCGGATGGGCCCACATCTCGCGGTTCATCGCCGGGGCGAGCAACAAGGGGCATGCGCGCGCGCCCGACATCGGACGCGCAAGGCACATCAGCGACAGCAGGTCGTCGGCTCGTCCGCCGGCAAGTGCGGCGATGAAGTCAGCGCTGGCCGGCGCGACGACGATGGCGTCGGCCTGGCGTGACAGGTCGATGTGCGCCATGTTGGCGGGCGCGCGCGCATCCCAGGCGCTGGTGTAGACGGGCCGGCCGGTGAGCGCCTGCATCGTCACCGGCGTGATGAACTGCTGTGCGGCGTCGGTCATCACGACCTGCACCGTTGCGCCACACTTGACCAACTCGCGCGCGAGATCGGCCGCCTTGTAGCAGGCAATGCCGCCGCTCAGGCCGAGCACGAGATGACGGCCGGCGAGATCCTGCCCTGGTTGATCGTTCATCGCATCGGTCATCCGGCGCCGTGACACTTCTTGAACTTGCGCCCACTGCCGCAGGGGCACGGATCGTTGCGCCCGGGCGCGGCGTCGACGCGGCGGGGCGCACCACGAGGGGCGTTCAACGCCCAGAACACACGAAACGACTGCGCGCAGTACAGGGCGTCACCGATCAAGGCATCGCGATCCGGCGTCTTGCGATGCCCCAGGGCCTTGATGGCGTCGCGAAAGGCTTGGCCCGCTGGATCGAGCGTGAGCACCCGCAGGGTCAGCAGCATCTCCCGAAGATCGACCGCGTCGGTCTTGTCACGCGGCGGCGCCCAATCCTGGTCGAAGTCCTGCGTCGCGGTGAGGAACCCGTCACACCACTCGTGCGCGGGCCGCAACGTCCACACCGCCTCTGCGGGCAGCCCGCCGTCGCGCAAGGGCTGCGGAGGCGCCTCGTCGATCGCTGCCAGCCAGGGATCCAGTCGCAGGGTGTCGGGATCCCGGTCCAGCGCGTCCAGGTCCAGTGCGGCCCGAATGGCCTCCAGGCGTCCGCTCAGGGTCTCGAAAGCCTGGCCGGCCGACGTCGGATCGGCGAAGGCGCGGTCGAAGGCATCGCCGCACATCCGCGAAAGGAATACGTCGAGCGTTGGCGGACGCGACATCACCGCCACGGCGGTCAGGTAACCGTCGACCCATTCAGGCGACAGGTGATCGTCGAAACCCGTCAGCGTCCAACAGACCTCTGCATAGGGATCAGCCGAGAGATCATGCGTCGGTGAATCCGCCCGATCCAGTGCCGGCGCCTCGACAGCGGCCATGGGCGCCGTCGCCGCCGACGTCGACGGCGCCGCGTCGGCCTCTTGTTCCACCGTATTGGAGGGCATGTTCATCGGCCGAAGTTTCGCACGGGGTGCGGGCGCCAGAGCCCGCCCGCGGGCCTCACAGCCGGTGCGTGCGACGCAGGTCGTCGAAGGCTCGAAGATGCTCGCCGCGCCAGCGCGCGCGGACGCTGTCGTCGACCCATGCCGCGTCGATGCCGTTCTCGGTAAAGGCCCGCAGATCGTCCACGCTGAAGCCGAAATCGCGCACCATCATCGTCCACGCGCGCGTCGGGTCGACCAGGTGCAGGGTCGGGTCGTCGGTGTTCGGGTGCACCCGCAGGCCGAGCCCCGGCATCCGGCGGATCGGGTGATCGAGCGCCCAGCGATCGGGCGGGAGCGTGCGCAGGTAGTAGCTGTTGGTCGGCACGACCGTGAAGACGATGCAGGACTCGGCACAACGCTGCGCGAAGCCCGGGTCGTCGACCACCGTATAGCCGTGGTCGATGCGGTCGACCCGCAGGGTGTCGACCGCGGTGCGGACATTCGTCCACGGCATGCCGAACTCGCCGGCATGCGCGGTGGCTTTCAGCCCGCCGCGTCGCGCCAGCGCGTAGGCCGGCGCGAACATCTCCGGCGGGCGATCGTTCTCGCGGTAATCGATGCCGATGCCCGGGACGTCGTCGCAGCGGTGCGCCAGGACCCATCCGACCATCTCCTCCGCCTCGCCCGGAGTGGCCTCGCGGTCGATCGCGGCGATCATCCGTGACTCGATGCCCCACTGCACGTGCGCATCGCGGATCGCGGCAACGATGGCCTGCATGCCGCTGCGGTAGTCGATGCCGGCGTCGCGGGCACACCCGGTGGGATTCCAGGAGAACTCGGCATATCGCACCGCGTGCGCCGATGCCGACTCGAGATACTCGATCGTCAGCCGGTACAGATCGTCCGGCGAGTTGAGCAACTGTCGCTCCAGCGCGCGCAGCACACGCAGCACGCCCACCGGTTTCTCGCCCCGGGTGTAGAACGACTCGATCTCACCCGCGCTGATGGGCGCACCGGCACGTGCCACCCATTCAGTGAGGGTATCGCGCCGGACCGTGCCGAGGAGGTGGCAGTGCAACTCGACCTTCGGCATCGCGCCGATGAAGCGCTCCACGCGCTGAAAGAAGTCCGGTGGGTTCGCCGCGTCGCCGGCGTCCGACGCCGAAGCGCCTACGTGGGACACCAGCCGGGGGGCCCATGCGTCCTGTGTATCAGAGGCACCTGCCGGCGCACGGGTATCCGGGTGGACTGTGGGTTGTGTCATCTCAGGCTCATGTGAACGTATCAGGCCGCCGCGAGCCATCTTCACCCCCGCGGGGGGCGGACTTGGCGCAGCCCGGCCCCGGAGGCTCTCTGAGGCCGTCCTCCAGGGTCGCCATCATCCAGTCGAGCGCCGCGTCCCCCCGGGCCTGCATGGCCACTTGCGCATTGGCCCGGGCCTTGGCCGGCACGCGGAACTCGCAAACGGTCATGCCGCGGGTCAACCGGCCCTCGAGTTCCACGTCGACGAACGCGGGCTCGAGGATGAAAAGTTCCGGCTGCGCGAGCCAGGCCACCGGTGTCGGGTCGTAGACCGACATGTGCGTGGCACCGCGACGGCGCGCGATCTCGACATAGGCGTCGAGGTGGTCGGCGAACAACGGTGCCCGTTCACCGCCCAGCGCCCGCAGCGTACGCACATGCTCCCCGCCGATCTGCACCTGTCGACAGACGTTCAAGCCGAACATCACCACTTGCACGCCGGCGGCGAAGACCCGCGCCGCGGCCTCAGGGTCGGCGTGGATGTTGAATTCGGCCACGGCCGTGGTGTTGCCGCGGTCGGTGGAGCCGCCCATGATCACGATGTCATGCAACAAGGACGGCAAGTCGGGCGCGGCGTCGAAGGCGTGGGCCACGTTGGTCAGCGGCCCGAGCGCCAGCAGTCTCAGGCGACCGGGCCGCGCCCTTGCGGCGGCGACCATCGCCTGCACACCGTGACCCTGCGCGACGGTGGCCTGCGCACGGGGCAAGGCCCGGCCGGTGGTGGCCAGTCCCGACTCGCCGAGGACATCCTGCGCGGTGACCGGCGACTGCACGATCGGGCGATCACAACCCGCGTGCACCGGGGTGGTCCACCCGTGCAGCGCCTTGATGCGCAGCGCATTGCCCAGCGTGTGGTGCAGCGGCGCATTGCCCGCCACCACGCTGACCCCCACGGGTCGCAGTGCCGGGACGGCCTCGAGCAGCGCCCACGCCATCCAGTCGTCGAACCCCGGGTCGGTGTCGAGCCAGATCTCGGTGGTCATCTGCGAACCCAGGCGGGTATCCCGGGTCGGCGTCATGCCGGCCCCTCCCCTCGAGCTGAGAGCGCTCCAGCCTGCGGGCCGAGGCCTGCGAGGTGCCGCTTCACACCTGGGCCCCGGGTGGGATCACCGCGGCCGTCCTGACGTCCAGCCCGACACGGACGGCCGCCCCTTCGAGCCAGGCGGGCGCGGACGCCGGTGCGCTCCCCTTGATCTTGCCGTGTGCCGTCTGCACCAGGTACTCCACGTGTTCACCGAGGTAGCTGCGCGCGAGGACGGTGCCAGGCAGACCGACCTCCCCCTCGGCACGCACCGGCACGGCCTGAGGACGCCATGCCAGATGACTGGCGCCTGTCGGCCAGGGCAGCGGGAGTCCGGCCGCCGCGTCGAACACGTTGTCGCACCCCATGAAGGAGGCCACGAAAGCCGTGGCCGGCCGGTGCCAGACCTCCTCGGGCGTACCGCACTGCTCGATGCGGCCCGCGCGCATCACGACGATGCGGTCCGACAGGCTCAGCGCCTCGTCCTGGTCGTGCGTCACGTAGAGCATCGTGATGCCGAGCTGGCGCTGCAGGCGGCGCAGCTCGGCGCGCATCTCCACCCGCAGCTTGGCGTCCAGGTTGGACAGCGGCTCGTCCAGCAGCAGCAGGCGCGGCCGCAGCACGATGGCCCGGGCCAACGCCACGCGCTGCTGCTGCCCGCCCGACAGGTTGGCCGGCAGCCGCGACGCGAAGTCCTCGAGACCGACCGAGCGCAGCGCCTCGCTGACGCGCTCGCGCTGCTCCGGCGCCGGCACCTTGCGCAGCCGCAGCCCGAAGGCGACGTTCTCGAAGGCGCTGAGGTGCGGGAACAGCGCGTAGGACTGGAACACCAGCCCGATGTCGCGCCGGTTCGCCGGCACGCGGGTGATGTCCTGCCCGGCCAGCACGATGCGGCCGGCCAGCGGCGTGAGCAGGCCGGCCACGGCGCGCATCGTCGTCGTCTTGCCGCAGCCCGAGGGCCCGAGCAGGGAGACGAGCTCGCCCTGGGCCACGGACAGGTGCAGGTCCCGGACCGCGGCGCCGGCCTTGCCGTAGGCCAGCGTCAGGCCCTGGAGTTCGAGGTGGTGCATCGGGTCGGCTCTGGGGCTTGAATGGCTTGAATGGCTTGAATGGCTTGAATGGCGTGACGGGCGTGACGGGCGTGACGGTCGGGCGCGGTGGCGCTGCGCCGCTCAGACGTACTTGCTGATGCCCAGCACCTTCTCGGTGACGGCCACCAGCACGATGGTGAAGACGACGAGCAGCGTCGACAGCGCGGCGATCGACGGGTCGTAGCTCGTCTCCATGTAGGCCATCATCTCGATCGGCAGCGTGCTCACGCCCGGCCCCGTGAGGAAGAGCGACACGGGCACCTGGTTGAACGAGGTGATGAAGGCAAGCACGAAGGCCGCGGCGACGCCGGCGCGGATGTTGGGCAGCACGACCTTGAAGAAGGCCTGCAGCCGCGTCGCGCCCAGCGTGACGGCGGCATCGTCGATGTCCACCCGCAGGTTGGCCAGGCTCGAGGAGACCACGCGCACGGTGTAGGGCAGCAGCAGCGCCGTGTGGCCGACCAGCAGGCTTGCGGTCACCGGCAGGTTGTACAGCAGCACCATGTGGTTCAGCAGCGCCAGGCCGACGATGATGCCCGGCACCACCAGCGGCAGCGTGAGTGCCGTGCGCACCCACTCCCGCCCGGGCACCTGGAAGCGCGACAGCGCGTAGGCCACCGGCACGCCGAGCACCAGCGCGCTGAAGGTGCTGCCGAAACCCACCCACAGGCTGGTGACCAGGCTGCGCTGGAAGGCCTCGACCTCGAGCACGTGGACCATCCAGCGCCAGGAATACGACTCGGGCGGGAACCTCAGGCTCTCGCCGCCACTGAATCCCGCAAGGAAGATCACCGCAAAGGGTCCGACGAGGAAAGCCAGCGCCAGGACCAGCATGAGCATGGCGCCACGAGACACCCGGTTCATCGCGCCACCCTCCGCAGGCCCTGGTTGACGGCGATGGTCGTCACCAGCAGCAAGACGGCGATGACACTGGCCGCCGGCAAATCACCGGCGACGTTCACCTTTTGGTACAGAAGCGTCTCGAGCATCAGCACCTTGGGCCCGCCGAGCATGGCGGGCGTGATGTACGCCGTCACGCAACCGGTGAAGACCAGGGTGCCCCCAATGATCAGACCCTCCTGCGTCAACGGCAGCACCACCCGGGTGAAGGTCTGCCAGCGGCTCGCCCCCAAGGTGTGCGCCGCCGCCAGCACGTCGTTCGGAAGGTTCTCCAGAGCCGAAACCAGCGACACCAGCATCAGCGGCATCATCAGCTGAAGCAGGCCGACGAAGACCGCGGCCTCGGTGAACAACATCTGCACCGGCGCGTCGACCACACCGGTGCCGACCAGCACCGAGTTGGCCATGCCGTTGCGCCCCAGCAGCACGATCCAGGCGTAGGTGCGCGCGATCGGGGACACCATCAGCGGCAGGATGACCAGGCCGGTCAGCAGACCCCGCCATGGGGCAGGCACCCGTACGAGCGCCATCGCTGCGGGGTAGCACACGAGCGCGCTGACCAGGGTGGCCAGACCCGCGAGCTTCAACGTGCGCCAGTACACCTGCTGGTGCAGCGGGTCGGCGAAGAATTCGGCGAAGCGTCCGAGCCCCGGCACGCCATCGACGTGGAACGCGCCCGCCAGCAGCGCGGTCACCGGCAACAGGAAGAACGCCGAGACGAAGAGCAACGCCGGGGCTAGCAGCCACCAGGCAACGCGGGTGCGGGGCAAGGCGATCAGGTCCGAAGCAGTGTGTCAGGGATTGACGTCGCGCAGTCGGGGCAGCGAACCGACCGACGCGCGAACGTCCTCACCCAAGGGGTGTCACTTCGCGATGACCCTGTTCCAGGCGTTGACCCAGTTCGCACGCTCACGCGCCACCATCTCGGGCTTCATCACGACCAGCGAGTCGATCTGCGCCTTGCCGTAGGTCAAGGCATCCTGCACGTCGGCACGAGGCTGTGCCGTGCGGTTGATCGGCGAGTCGACGAGGTCGTTGGCCAGGGCCGTCTGCACATCGCGACTGAGCCAGAAGTCGATGAGCTGGTGCGCCAGGTCGGCGTTCTTCGCGCCCTTGACGATGGACATCGTGTTCAACACCCCGACCTGACCCTCGCGCGGCACCACCCACTTCAAGGGCTTGCCGGTCTTCACCAGGTTGGACCACCCGAAGCGCCCGACCGGTGCGACCCAGGCCTCGTCCTGGGCGAACATCGCCGTCATCTGCGCTGACTGGGCGTAGTAGGTGACGACGTTGTCCTTGAGCTCGCCGAGCTTCCTGAAGCCTGTGGCCAAGTCGGCCGTCCCGCTGCCGCCCCAGGCGCGATCGGCCATGAAGAGCTGCGCCATGCCCTGCTGGCCGGTGATGTTGGCCAACATCAGGTGACCCTTCAGATCCGGCCTCCAGAGATCCTTCCAACTCTCGATCTGGGCACTGGGCTTGTCGGTGCGCACCACCAGGCCGATGGAATAGACGGTGTAGGCGATCGCCTCCTTGTTGCCCAGCGGATCACGGCCGAAGTCATGCACGTCGCCGATGTGCTTGAGCTTCGCGTGGTCGATCGGCTGGAGCAGGCCCTTGGCCGAGGCTTCGTGCGCGAGGAAATCGCCGACCTGAATGACGTCGACATTGGGGTTGTTTCGACGCGCGTCGAGCTTGGCGATGCGCTCGGCCGCGTTGCCCGTCTCGAGCACGATCTTGCAGCCGCACTGGGCCTCGAAAGGGTCGAAGACGTGTTTCTTCAGCAGCGCACCGTTGAAGCCGAAGGTCGACAGCACGAGGGTGCGCGTCTGGGCAAGCGCCTGGGCGGCGGACAGCGCCAGTGCGGCGGTGACGAGGGTGGTCAGGGCAAGTTTCTTCATATAGTGGAGGGCAGCAGGTAGGACGATCGAAGACCCGCCACACGCGGCGTCGGGTCAGGTCGAAGGCGCGAGCCTATGGGCACGCCCGGATTCCGTCAAGACAGGAGAAACACCGCGGCCGACGTGGGCCATGTGGGCCATGTGGGCCATGTGGGCCATGTGGTCACTCGGACGACGTGGCTCGCATGGCCCGCTGGGCGCCGCCTCCAGGCTTCACGACAGTGACCCTGGGGACGAGGACGGCTCAGACCCGCTCGCCCACCCAGCCCGCCACCGCGGCCAGCGCCTTGGGCAGCGCGGCGGCGTCGGTCCCGCCGGCCATGGCCATGTCCGGCTTGCCGCCGCCCTTGCCGCCCACCTGCTGGGCCACGAAGTTGACAAGCTCGCCGGCCTTGACCCTGCCCGTGCTGTCGGCCGTGACGCCGGCAGCGAGCTGCACCTTGCCGCCGTCCACGGCGGCGAGCACGATGGCGGCTGTCTTGAGCTTGTCCTTGAGCTTGTCCATGGTCTCGCGCAGGGTCTTGGCGTCGGCGCCGTCCAGCGTGGCGGCCAGCACCTTCAGGCCCTTGACGTCCACCGCGCGCGCGACCAGCTCGTCGCCCTGGGCCGAGGCGAGCCGGCCCTTGAGCGCCGCGATCTCCTTCTCCAGGCCCCGCACCTGCTCGAGCACCGCGGCCACGCGCGCCGGCACCTCGGACGGCGTGACCTTCAGCGCGCCGGCCACGCCGCCGAGCGTGGACTCCACCTGCTGCAGGTAGGCCAGCGCGTTGTCGCCCGTCACCGCCTCCACGCGGCGCACGCCGGCGGCCACGCCGCCCTCGGCCACGATCTTGAACAGGCCGATGTCGCCGGTGCGCTGCACGTGCGTGCCGCCGCACAGCTCGCGCGTGGAGCCGATGTCGAGCACGCGCACCTCGTCGCCGTACTTCTCGCCGAAGAGCATCATCGCGCCGACCTTCTGCGCCTCCTCGATCGGCATCACGCGCGCCTGCGTGGCGGCGTTGGCCAGGATCTCGGCATTGACGATCGCCTCCACCTGGGCGACCTGCGCGTCGCTCACCGGCGCATGGTGCGAGAAGTCGAAGCGCGTGCGCTCGGCGTTCACGAGCGAGCCCTTCTGCTGCACGTGCCCGCCCAACACCTCGCGCAGCGCCTTGTGCATCAGGTGCGTGACGCTGTGGTTGCGCATGGTGCGCGCACGGCGCTCGCCGTCGACGCGGGCGACGAAGACGTCGCCGAGCTCGATCTCGCCCTCGACGATGCGGCCCTGGTGACCGTGCACCGCCGCCTGGACCTTGACGGTGTCCTCGACGACGACGCGCGCGCGCGCATTGCGCAGCTCGCCCGTGTCGCCGACCTGGCCGCCGCTCTCGGCGTAGAACGGGGTGTGGTCAAGCACGATCACCACGTCGTCGCCGGCCTTGGCCTTCGTGACCGCGGTGCCGTCGACGTAGAGCGCCGTCACCTTGGCGTGCTCGCACACCAGGTGCTCGTAGCCGTGGAAGACGGTGGCGTCGCCGCCGTACTCCAGGCCGGCGGCCATCTTGAACTTGGCCGCGGCGCGCGCCTGCTCCCGCTGGCGCGTCATCGCCGCGCCGAAGCCCGCCTCGTCGACGCTGACGCCGCGCTCGCGGCAGACGTCTGCCGTCAGGTCGAGCGGGAAGCCGTAGGTGTCGTGCAGCTTGAACGCGGTCTCGCCGTCGATGCCCCCGCCCTGGGCCAGCGCCGACTCCAGGATCTCCATGCCGTTGGCGATGGTCTGGAAGAAGCGCTCCTCCTCCTGGCGCAGCACGTCGGTCACGCGCACGGCCTCGCGCCGCAGCTCGGGGTAGGCGTCGCCCATCCCGGCGGCCAGGGGCGCGACCAGCTTGTGGAAGAAGGGCCGGCGCGCGCCGAGCTTGTAGCCGTGGCGGATGGCGCGACGCGCGATGCGGCGCAGCACGTAGCCGCGGCCCTCGTTGCCCGGGATCACGCCGTCGGTGACGGTGAAGGCGCAGGCGCGGATGTGGTCGGCGATGACCTTCAGGCTCGGCGTCTGCAGGTCGATCACGGCGCTGCCGCCGGACGCCGCCACCGCGTCGCGGGTGTGCTGCAACAGGTCGGCGAAGAGGTCGATCTCGTAGTTGCTGTGCACGTGCTGCAGCACCGCGGCCAGGCGCTCCAGGCCCATGCCGGTGTCGACGCTGGGCTTGGGCAGCCGGTGCATCGTGCCGTCTTCGGTGCGATTGAACTGCATGAAGACGTTGTTCCAGATCTCGATGTAGCGGTCGCCGTCCTGCTCGGGGCTGCCGGGCGGGCCGCCGGCCACCTCGGGCCCGTGGTCGAAGAAGATCTCCGAGCAGGGGCCGCAGGGGCCGGTGTCGCCCATCATCCAGAAGTTGTCGCTCATGTAGCGGCCGCCCTTGTTGTCGCCGATGCGCACGATGCGCTCCGGCGGCAGGCCGATGTCCTTGAGCCAGATGTCGTAGGCCTCGTCGTCCTCGGCGTAGACGGTGGCCCAGAGCTTGTCCTTGGGCAGCTTGAAGTGCTCGGTCAGCAGCTCCCAGGCGTAGCTGATGGCGTCATGCTTGAAATAGTCGCCGAACGAGAAGTTGCCCAGCATCTCGAAGAAGGTGTGGTGGCGCGCGGTGTAGCCCACGTTCTCGAGGTCGTTGTGCTTGCCGCCGGCGCGGATGCACTTCTGCGCGGTGGCCGCGCGCGTGTAGGGTCGCTTGTCGAAGCCGAGGAAGACGTCCTTGAACTGGTTCATCCCGGCGTTGGTGAACAGCAGCGTCGGGTCGTCGCCCGGCACCACCGGGCTCGAGGCCACGACCTGGTGACCCTTGGACTCGAAGAACTTCAGGAACGTGGAGCGGATGTCGGCGGCTTTCATGCGGGGCTCTGCAAGAGAAGGTGAAAACGTGAAGGGGTCGGATGGGGCTGGGGCAAGTCGGTTCGCTGCGGAGTCGGACGGTTCGGCGCTTCAGCTCCGCGCCGCCGACACGCCCAGGTACAGGGGCACACCCAGGCGGCCCGCCACAACGCTCAGGGCGCGGTCGCGTGTGGCCAGGGGCAGGCGGTGGCGCAACGCCGCGTCGAGGTAGCACGCGTCATAGGCTGTCAGGTCCCAGTCGGCGGCGAGGCGGGTCCACATCGGCGCATCGGGCGTCACCGGCACCACCCGCATCTGCAGCCGGGCCAGTCGCTCCCAGCTCTCCTCGAGTGCCTGGGCCGTGATGCGCCCAAGCCGCTGCGCCCGCGCAAGGATGTTGGCGATCTCCAGGTGCCAGAGCGCCGGCACCCACACCTGCGCGCCCGGCATGGAGTGCCAGACGCCAAGCGAGTAGTCGTCCTGCTCGTCCTCGAAGAAGGCGGCCAGCGTGACCGAGGCGTCGAGCACGAAACCCGGCGCCGGGGCAACGCTCACCGCCGGCCCTCGTCGCGCAGGGTGCGCCAGTCCAGGCCCAGGCGTCGCCCCCGGCTGGTGCGCAGCAGTTCCTCGACAGCTTCACGCCGGGTCTGCGCATCCTGGTCAGCCGCGGCCACCGGCACGAGCTTGGCCACCGGCTTGTTGTGCCGGGTGATGACCACTTCCTCGCCGCGCTCGGCACGGGCCACCAGCTCGGACAGGTGCGTCTTGGCTTCGAACAGACCGATGGTTTCCATGGGGACGAAGGCCAGGGCTCGAGGGGGATCGAAGAGGCTCGACGATGCTGGTTGAATCATCCAGATTCTAGGCCCAGCCTTGCAGCGCAGGCGTACGCAACGTGTCCGCGCCAATCTGCTGCTCCCCGCACGCGCGTCGAGGACGCTTTACGATGCGAGGTTTCGCAGTTCGGGCCGCGCCTGTGCGGCCTGTGCGCCACCGCGCCACAAAGGACGCTTCAACATGACCGCCGCCACGAAGACCTCTGCCCGCTTCCAGTGGGACGACCCCTTCCACCTCGATGCCCAGTTGAGCGACGACGAGCGCGCCGTGCGCGAAGCCGCCCACGCCTACTGCCAGGACAAGCTGGCGCCGCGCGTGCAGATGGCCTTTCGCAACGAACACACCGACATCGCCATCTTCCGCGAGATGGGCGAGCTCGGCCTGCTCGGCCCCACGATCCCGGAGGCCTATGGCGGCGCCGGCCTCAACTACGTCAGCTACGGCCTGATCGCGCGCGAGGTCGAGCGCGTGGACTCCGGCTACCGCTCGATGATGAGCGTGCAAAGCTCGCTCGTGATGCTGCCGATCAACGAGTTCGGCACCGAGGCGCAGAAGCAGAAGTACCTGCCCAGGCTGGCCAGCGGCGAGTGGATCGGCTGCTTCGGTCTGACCGAGCCCAACCATGGCTCCGACCCCGGCAGCATGATCACCCGGGCGCGCAAGGTGGCCGGAGGCTACAGCCTCAGCGGCGCCAAGATGTGGATCTCGAACTCGCCCTTTGCCGACGTCTTCGTCGTCTGGGCGAAGGACGACGAGGGCGCGATCCGCGGCTTCGTGCTCGAGAAGGGCTGGAAGGGCCTGTCGGCGCCGGCCATCCACGGCAAGGTGGGCCTGCGCGCCTCGACCACGGGCGAGATCGTGATGGACGAGGTGTTCTGCCCCGAGGAGAACGCCTTCCCCGAGG
>CAZFVH010000080.1:0-20994 GCA_964522465.1 uncultured Rubrivivax sp.
GGCGCTTCGCTGCAATAGCCCGTGCAGCGCTGGACGGCCTGCGTCCAGGCGCCGTTGTGCAGGCCGCGGCGCCGTCTCCGCCGCCGCAGGTTGCGCCATTGCCTGACACTCGTCGCGCTGGTGACGTGTTCAAGGATTGCGCGGAGTGTCCCGAGATGGTGGTGATCCCGGCGGGGCGGTTCTTGATGGGAAGTCTGGCGAATGAGACCGGTCGATACGTTGACGAAGGCCCGCAGCGCTGGGTCGATGTGCCGCGGTTTGCGATGGGCAAATTCGAGGTGACGCAGCGTCAGTGGGAGGCGGTGATGGGCAGCAATCCGAGCAGATTCAAGAGCTGCGGGCCTGACTGTCCGGTGGAGAACGTCAGTTGGAACGACGCGCAGGAATTCATTCGTAGGCTCAGCCAGCGTACGGGGCAGAACTACCGGCTCCCGAGCGAGGCGGAGTGGGAGTACGCGGCGAGGGCAGGAACGACGACGGCGTACTTCTGGGGTGATGCATTCGACGCAGGCCGAGCAAGCAACGGGAGTCAGACCGTGCGCGTCGGCAGCTACGGCGCAAATGCCTTTGGTCTGCACGACATGCACGGCAACGTCTGGGAGTGGGTGCAGGATGTCTGGCACGACAACTACTCCGGTGCGCCGAGTGACGGCTCGGCCTGGATGTCGGGCGGAGATCAATCGCGGCGGGTGCTTCGCGGCGGTTCGTGGAACAGCACGCCGCAGTTCCTGCGCTCGGCCATTCGCAACAGGAACTCGCCGGGCAGCCGCAACGACTTCATCGGCTTCCGTATCGCCAGACCCTTTTAGCCTTTTTCACTCTTGCCCTTTTACCCGCTGATCATGTTGGATGAAGCGACAAGGCAGGCATGGGGGTTCGGGGGCGGAGCCCCCGAGCGCAGCATCGCGCCGACAGGACTGCGTCAAGCGAGCTCTCAGCGACGCATGGGGACGCTGTCCGCGTGTCGCCATGACAGGTTTTGCTCGTGGCCATTGGTCGCCTTCCTGCTCTTCGTCGTCTCACTGCTCCTGCCTCTGGCCGCATCGGCCCAGCGCGTGGCCCTGGTAGTCGGAAACGCCGCCTACACCGACCGCCCATTGCGCAATCCTGTCAACGACGCGCAGTTGATGCAGACGACACTCAGAGAACTGGGCTTCGAGGTCCAGGTGGCCACCGACGTGGACCGGCGTGGCCTGCTGGGCGCGCTGCGCGACTTCGAGGCCCGTGCGCGCGGCGCCGAGGTCGCCTTGTTCTACTTCGCCGGTCACGGCGCACAGGTGGGCGGGGCCAACTACCTGATCCCGCTGAACGCGCCCATCCGCAGCGAGACCGACGTGCCCGATGAGGCGGTGGATGCGTCGAGCGTGTTGCGCCGCATTGAGGAAGGGCGCGCGCGGGTGGGGCTTGTGATCCTGGACGCCTGCCGCGATAACCCTTACCCAGGCGCCAATCGCTCCACGGCCCGCGGCTTGGCACGCATGAGCGTACCCACTGGGACCATCGTGGCCTACGCCACCGCGCCAGGCAGTACGGCCGAGGACGGGTCCGGCGACAACGGAACCTACACCGCTGCACTGGCGCGCTACCTCGCCACGCCGGGCCTGGACATCAAGGAGGTCTTCGACCGCACCGCGCAGGAGGTGGAGCGGGTGACCAACGGCAAGCAGCGGCCTCGGGAGGAGGTCGGGCTGCGGGGGCGGTTTGTGTTGAGGGAAGGGGCTGCCGCAGCCGTCGCGATCGGCGACCCGCAGAGCCTTTCGTCCACGCTGCCGCAGGCCGACGACCCGGAGCGAGACGTTTGGGAACTCGCCAAGCGCCGGGACAATGCAACGAGCTACGACGCCTACCTGCGGGCCTACCCGCAAGGAAGGTTCGCGACAGCAGCCAGGGCCGCACTGGACGGCCTCCGTCCTGGGTCGTCGGGCATGGCGGTTGCAGCAGCCCCTTCCGCATCCGCAGCAAACTCGATTACGGCAGCAATTGCCGTGCCACCGGCGCGTGAGGGCCTGCGTGCCGGGGATGTGTTCAAGGACTGCGCCGAGTGCCCGGAGATGGTGGCGATCCCGGCGGGGCGGTTCCTGATGGGTAGCCCGCCGAGTGAGGAGGGGCGCAGCAGCGACGAAGGCCCCCAGCGTTGGGTGGACGTTCCGCGTTTTGCGATGGGCAAGTTCGAGGTGACGCAGCGTCAGTGGGAGGCGGTGATGGGCAGCAATCCGAGCAGACTCAAGAGCTGCGGGTCTGACTGTCCGGTGGAGAACGTCAGTTGGAACGACGCGCAGGAATTCATTCGTAGGCTCAGCCAGCGTACGGGGCAGAACTACCGGCTCCCGAGCGAGGCGGAGTGGGAGTACGCGGCGAGGGCAGGAACGACGACGGCGTACTTCTGGGGTGATGCATTCGACGCAGGCCGAGCAAGCAACGGGAGTCAGACCGTGCGCGTCGGCAGCTACGGCGCAAATGCCTTTGGTCTGCACGACATGCACGGCAACGTCTGGGAGTGGGTGCAGGATGTCTGGCACGACAACTACTCCGGTGCGCCGAGTGACGGGTCTGCGTGGGTGACGGGCGGCGATCAGTCGTGGCGCGTGCTTCGCGGCGGTTCGTGGGGCGGCACGCCTCAGGACCTGCGCTCGGCCTTTCGATTCTGGTTCGCGCCGGTCAACCGCGTCGTCTACACCGGCTTCCGTATCGCCAGGACCTTTTAGTATTTTTCCCTCTTACCCTCTGATCATGGTGGATGACGGGACAAGGCAGGCATGGAGCTGGGGGTTCGGGGGGCGGAGCCCCCGACGATGCTGCCGTTCAGATGTTCGGGCCACGGGTCCTGAAAGCGGCTCGCCGCGTGGACGCGACCACCGAAGCTGAGATTCCCGCGCCTCAGGCTACGGGCGATGCCAATGGCTCCCGGCATCCTTTGGTCCATCTGACGTTTTCCCACCGCCTCGCGTCTGAGTCACCCGAGCCGCGGGCCATGATCGAAGGCCCGTAACATAGCCTCCGGTGGGCGACCGGCGATCGAAGGCGGGTGCAGGATGACCGATTCCAGGATGGGCCACGGCGTGGCGCACTCAATCGCGGCTACCCGTGGCGTTGTGCCTCCGACGCCCGCGTTTTCCCTGCTGGCCGTCTGCCTGACGGCGCTGATGGCAATTTGCCTCGCCTTGCTGCTTCCCCATGCCCATGCGCAAGCGCCCGCTGCTGCTTCGCCGCACACCCAACGCACGCTGGCGGTGGAGCCCGCCACGCTGGGCAAGCGCGTGGCGCTGGTGGTGGGCAACGCTGACTATGCGCGCGCCCCGCTGGTCAATCCGCTGAACGACGCAGCCGACCTGGCAGCGGCGCTGCGCCGGTTGGGCTTCGAGGTGATGGAGCGGCGCAACCGCGGCTCCGAGGAGTTGAAGCGCGACCTGATCGAGTTCCAGGACAAGCTCGGCCCGGGCGCCGTGGGCTTGTTCTATTTCGCCGGCCATGGCGTGCAGGCGGGGCGAGGTGCCCGGAATTACCTGCTGCCCGTCGGTGTGGACTACCAGCGCGAGCGCGATGCCGAAGTCTTCGGGCTCGATGCCGCCAGCGTGCTGGCGCGGATGGAGGAATCCGGTGCCGCGCTGAGCCTGATGATCCTGGATGCCTGCCGCGATTCGCCCCTGCCGTCCGACGGACGGTCCACGGGCAACCGCGGCCTTGGCCGGATGGAGGCGCCCAGTGGCTCGCTGGTGGCGTTTGCCACGGCGCCGGGCAGCACCGCCGACGAGAACCGGGGCGGGCGCAACGGCCTATACACGCAATACCTGCTGCAAGCGATCGAGACCCCGGGGCTCCGGCTGGAGGATGTGTTCAAGCAGGTGCGCCGGGATGTGGAGCGTGCGAGCCAGCGCCGGCAGAGCCCGGAAGAGGTCAGCAAGCTCACCAGTGACTTTTACTTCGTCCCGCCCGCGGCCGTGGGGGCAGCTCTGCCATCGATGTCAGCTGCGCCCCTGGCCACCGCCGTCCAGCCCGCGGGCCAACTGGCCTCCGCAGCAGTGCCAGACCCGGAGATCGACCTGTGGAACCTGGCCAAGCGGCGCGACAACGCGGCCAGCTACGAGGCCTATCTGCGGGCCTACCCACAGGGTCGATACGCGCAGGCCGCGCGCTCGGCGCTCGAGGGTTTGCGCCCGGTGGCCCCCGCTGCCGTGACGACGGTGTCATCCGGCGCCGTGAGTTCAGCCCCCACGCAGCTCCCTTTGGGGCAGGGCTTGCCACACGCGCCCCCCGTGGCCCCGCCGCCGCCACGTGCAGGCGACGTCTTGCGCGACTGCGCCGATTGCCCGCAGATGGTGGTGGTGCCGGCTGGCCGCTTTGCGATGGGTTCACCTGCCACCGAGCCGGGACGCTCCGCCGACGAAGGCCCGGTGCGGCAGGTCGAGATCCGCGAGCCAATAGCCATCGCCCGGCACGAGTTGACGCGCGGGGAGTTCGCCCGCTTCGTCCAGGCCACCGGTTATCGCACCGATGCCGAGCGTGATGTTGGCAGCCCAGGGTGTGTCGTCTGGACGGGCAGCCGCTGGGAGCCGCAGGCCGGCAGGCACTGGCGCGAGCCCGGTTTCGAGCAGACCGACGCCCATCCCGCCGTGTGCCTGAGCTGGAACGACGCACAAGCCTACCTCCGCTGGTTGAACACGCTGCTGCCGGGCCGAGCCTACCGCCTGCCCAGCGAGGCCGAGTGGGAGCATGCCGCTCGAGCCGGGCGTGGGGGAACGTCCTTCCCTTGGGGTGAAGACTCACGCGCGGTCGACCAGTGCGCCTGGGCCAACGGCGGGGACAGGTCCACCGCCCGCACGCTGCCGCGCTTCGGCGGCAGGGTCGCCGACTGTGACGACGGTCATCCCTACACCGCACCGGCCGGCAGCCTGAAGCCCAACGCCTTCGGCTTGCACGAGATGCATGGCAATGTCTGGGAGTGGATGCAGGACGTCTGGCATCCCAGCTACGACGGCGCACCCACCGACGGTTCAGCTTGGACGCTCGGTGGCGACGCCAGCCGGCGCGTGCTGCGCGGTGGGTCATGGAGCGCGTCGCCCAACCGCATCCGGTCGGCCGGTAGATTGCGCTACCCGCCGGAATTCAGGGGATCCAATGTCGGGTTTCGCGTGGCCAGGTCGCTGTAGCGCAGTGGGGGATTCGATGTCGGATGGGACCTTCACGTTGGGTCAGGATGCCTGGGGCGCCGGTGCGCTTCGGCGTGTGCTGGCAGGGATGCTGACGATGGTTGCCGTCGGCTTCAGCCCGGCCAGCGGGTGGGCCGCCAGTTTCGATTGCGGCAAGGCGCGAACGCCGCAGGAGCGCTTCATCTGCGCGCAAGGGGACGTTTCGAGGCTCGATCGCGAGATGGCTCGGGTCTACCGGCAGCACGTGGCGCGGCTCAGCGAGACGGGACGCCGGTGGGTGCTGGGCTCGCAGCGGTCGTGGCTGTCGTTCTGGCCGCGCGTGTGCAGTGCCTCCACCCAGCAGATCGTCCTCACAAAGGACGAGGTAGCCTGCGCGGCAGCGCAGTACGAAAGCCGCATCGCCGATTTGGAGCCGGCCTCACCCCTGCCGGGTCTGCAGACCTACATCGTCAGCCGTCATCGCTTCATACCGCCTCAGGAGGCTGATGCGCCTGCCGGTGTGCACCGCACGGCCTACCCGCAGTTGGAGCCGCTGCCCGGACAGCCGGGGCCGGCATGGTTGGCCGCCTTGAACGAGTGGCTGGCGCTGCCGCTGCCTGAAAACCCCGGCCCGTCTGCTGCTGCCGACCCGACGGACGCCGAATCGACCACCGATGTGTCCGTGAACATCGTGCTCGCCACCCCGCGCCTTGTCCAGGCCGTCGAGACCGTGGACATCTACCGCCACGGCGGGGCTCACGGGCTGATTTCGCTGTACTACAGCCACTTCCTGATCGACGAGGGGCGGGCGCTGCAGCCGCAGGACGTCTTCGCGCAAGTGGACTGGCGTGAGGCCCTCGCGGAAAAGGTGTTGGCGGCCTTGCGCAAGGAACTCGGCGAGGAACTGCTCGTGTCGACCGTCAAGGAGGTCGCTGAACTGATCGACCCCTCGATTTGGGATCTGTCCGACCCTGGGCTCGAGTTTCATTTCAATCCCTACGCCGTCGCCGTTTACTCGCGCGGTCCGGTGCGCGTCCGCTTGGATGCGGATGATCTGCAGGGGCTGCTGACCGATCGGGGCCGCGCGCTGCTGCGCGTGCCGGCAGAGGCGACTGCGAGTGTCGATGCTGTTGATGCCGTCGATTGGACATGGCCCGCGCAGGGTGAAGTGGTTTCGACCTTCGACGACGTGCAAGGGGTCCAAGGGCTGTCGATCGCAGGGCTGTCAGGCACCCCCGTCCGCGCGGCAGCCGACGGGCGTGTCGTGTACGCCGGCTCGGGGCTTCGGGGCTACGGGCGTCTGGTGATCATCAAGCACAACAACACCTATCTCAGCGCCTACGCCCACAACCGCGCCCTGCTCGTCAGGGAAGATCAGGTCGTTCGTCAAGGGCAGGTGATCGCCGAGATGGGCTCGAGCGACGCCGATCGTGTGAAGCTGCACTTCGAGATCCGGCGGCTGGGCAAGCCGGTGGATCCTATGAGTTTGCTGCCGGCGCGCTGAGCAAACGATTAACATCGATACAAATAATTTTTCTGGCGGTGGCAGGCGCGGGATGAACACGGATCTGAAGCCATGGTTGTCCGGGCGTCTGTCGGCTTCGCCGGTGTTTCGGTCGGTCTGCGACGGGGTCGCGCCTTTCCGGCGGTTGGTCACGGCACTGCTTGTCGGTTCGGCGCTGGCATGGGCACCGTGCCTGCATGCGCAGACGGTCTCTCCACAATCGCCCGTACTCACCCTCGCCGGGAGTCCAACGCTCGATCGGCTGCAAGCTGACCTGGATGCCCAGCGCAAGGCCTTGCAGGACCTCGAGGCCCGTACCCGTGCGCAGGCAGAGGTGCGCAAGGCAGCCTTGTCCGCGCTGCAATCTGAGCTTGACGCCCGGCGGCAAGCCGACGAACGCGCCACGGCCGAAGAACGCACGCGTCTGAGCGCCGCCAGCGATGCGGTGAGCGCGGCGCAGGGCCGTATCGATCAGGAGCGGCAGCGACTGGCTTCCGTAGAGGCTGAACGCGCACGGCTGGCTGAGCAGGCCGAGAAGCTGCGCCAGGAACAGGAAGCCCGCCGTCAGGCCGAGGCCGCCAAGCCGGTGATCCCGCCCGGCACCGAAAAGCGGGTGGCCCTGGTGATGGGCAACGCGCGCTATGCCGACCGGCCGCTGCGCAACCCGGTGAACGACTCGGCGCTGATGGCGCGCACGCTGCAGGCGTTGGGCTTCGAAGTCCAGGTCGCCAACGACGTGGACCGTCGGGGCATGCTGACGGCCTTGCGCGACTTCGAGAACCGCTCCCGCGGGGCGGATGTGGCCTTGTTCTACTTCGCCGGTCACGGCGCACAGGTGGGCGGCACCAACTACCTGATCCCCGTGAACGCTGGCATCCGCGTGGAGAACGACGTGCCCGACGAGGCGATCGACGCGGCATCGGTGCTGCGGCGCATCGAGGACACACGGGTGAAGGTGGGGCTGGTGGTGCTGGACGCCTGCCGCGACAACCCCTATCCCGGCGCCAGCCGCTCCACGGCGCGCGGTCTGGCGCGGATGAGCGTGCCCACCGGCACGATCGTGGCCTACGCCACGGCGCCGGGCAGCACGGCCGAGGATGGCACGGGCGACAACGGCACCTACACGGCGGCGCTGGCCCGACACCTGGCCACGCCCGGGCTGGACATCAAGGACATCTTCGATCGCACGGCGCAGGAGGTGGAGCGGTTGACCAACGGCAAGCAGCGCCCGCGCGAGGAGATCGGGTTGCGGGGGCGGTTTGCCTTGCTGGAATCGGCAAGCGAGCCTGGTGCGGGGCAGGGTGCGGTGGCCTTGGCGACGGCCTCGACGGCGGCTGCTGCTGCTGTGGCAGGGGTGATGCAAGCGCCTGCGGCGGACGCGGACGCCGAGCGGACGGCTTGGGACCTGGTCGTGCGCCGCGATAGCGCGGCGGCCTACGAGGCCTACCTGAGGGCGTATCCCCAAGGTCGCTTCGCGACGGCGGCGCGGGTGGCGCTGGAGACTTTCCGGGTGCCTTTGGTGGCAGTGGCGGGGGGTGGGATGGCTGTGCCGTCTGGGGTCGGGACCGGTGGCGGGGCTTCTGCTGCGGCGGCAGGTGCGACGGGTGCCAGCGCCAGCCGGCAGCCGGGTGAGGTGTTCAAGGATTGCGCCGAGTGTCCGGAGATGGTGGTGGTGCCGGCCGGGCGGTTTTTTTTGATGGGTAGCTCACCAAATGAGGTGGGCCGTTACGCAGACGAAGGCCCGCAGCGCTTGGTGGACGTACCGCGTTTTGCGATGGGCAAGTTCGAGGTGACCCAGCGTGAATGGGATTCGCTGATGGGCAGCAATCCGAGCAGATTCAAGGGCTGCGGGCTGGACTGTCCGGTGGAGAACGTCAGTTGGAACGACGCGCAGGAGTTCATTCGCAGGCTCAGCCGGCGGACGGGGCAGAACTATCGGCTGCCGAGTGAGGCGGAGTGGGAGTACGCGGCGCGGGCGGGCACAAAGACGTTGTACCACTGGGGTGACGTGTTCGACTCAGCCCGAGTGAACAACTCGAGCCAGACCGTGAGTGTCGGCCGATACGATGCGAACGCCTTCGGTCTATACGACATGCACGGCAACGTTAGCGAGTGGGTGCAGGACTTCTGGCATGACAACTACGCAGGCGCGCCGAGTGACGGCTCGGCGTGGCTGTCGGGCGGCGATCAGTCGCGGCGGGTGCTTCGCGGCGGTTCGTGGTTCGACGCGCCTCGGAACCTGCGCTCGGCCATTCGCGTCGGGTACACGCCGGGCTACCGCATCGACCTCACCGGCTTCCGTATCGCCAGGACCTTTTAGTCTTTTTCACTCTTACCCTTTTACCCTCTGGCCATGGTGGATGATGCAGAAGTGCTGGCTCAGCGCCAGAGGCTATCTGTCGCGGCCCCTGGTCTTGGGCTTTGGCCACGATCATCTTCCGGATGCCCCTTCCGGCATCGCGACAGATACCTCCATGCACGACGCTCCGATGGGTTTCGAGCGGACACGCTGCTTGTTGCCGTCTTCGTTGCCGTCGCCCTCCTGCTTCCCCTTACCGCATCAGCCCAGCGCATCGCCCTCGTCGTCGGCAACGCCGCCTACACCGACCGCCCGCTGCGCAACCCGGTCAACGACGCGCGGCTGATGCAGGCCACGCTGCGCGAGCTGGGCTTCGAGGTGCAGGTGGCCACTGACGTGGATCGTCGCGGCCTGCTGGGCGCGCTGCGTGACTTTGAGGCTCGTGCACGCGGCGCCGAGGTGGCCTTGTTCTACTTCGCCGGCCACGGCGCACAGGTGGGCGGGGCCAACTACCTGATCCCGCTGAACGCGCCCATCCGCACCGAGACCGATGTGCCTGACGAGGCGGTGGACGCTTCCAGCGTGCTGCGCCGCATCGAGGAAGGTCGGGCCCGCGTCGGTCTGTTGATCCTGGATGCTTGTCGCGACAACCCCTACCCGGGATCGAACCGCTCAACAGCCCGCGGTCTGGCACGCATGAGCGTGCCCACCGGCACCATCGTGGCCTACGCCACCGCGCCGGGCAGCACGGCCGAGGACGGCACGGGCGACAACGGCACCTACACCGCTGCGCTGGCGAAGTACTTGGCCTCGCCGGGCCTGGACATCAAGGAGGTCTTCGACCGCACCGCGCAGGAAGTGGAGCTGGTGACCAACGGTAAGCAGCGGCCTCGGGAGGAGATCGGGTTGCGGGGGCGGTTTGTGTTGAGGGTAGGAGCGGGCACAGCCGGTCTTGCGGCCGTGCCGTCGACGCCGCTGCCGCAAGGGCAGGCCGGCGGGATCAACCTGAGCGATCTAGCGCTCGAGCAGCAGGCGAGAGAGGCCTGGGCCGATTGGCAAAAGCGCATGCAGGCTGATTTCGAGAGTGTGGGCGCACTGCGCGCCCCGGACCTCAGAGTGCAGGCTTGGCAGCGCTTTCTGGCGAGCTGGGCCGAGGACAACCCGACCACGGGTGAAGATGAGCGCCTGCGCGAGCAAGCGCACCAGGGACTGCAGGCAGCGCAGCGCGAGGTGCAGGCGCAGGATGAGGCGCGCGCTAGAGAGGAGCAGCGCGTGAGCGAGCAGGCTGCCACAGCGCAGGCAGCGGGCGCGCGCGTGCCGGGCACGGTGTTCCGCGACTGCGCGGAGTGCCCGGAGCTGGTGGTGGTGCCGGCCGGGCGCTTCGAGATGGGTTCGCCGGCGTCAGAGGTGGGACGCCGGGATAACGAGGGCCCAGTGGGGGAAGTGCGCATCGGCTACACGCTGGCGGTGGGCCGGTACGAGGTCACGCGGCTGGAGTTCGGGCGATTCGTGGTGGCCACGGGCTACCGCACGGAGGCCGAAAGGAATGTGGGGGGCCAGGGATGTTTCGGTTGGAGCGGCAGCAAGCTCGACTGGGTTCCAAGCCAGAACTGGCGAAACCCGGGTTTCGGTCAGGGGGAGGACCACCCGGTGGTGTGCGTGAGCTGGAACGACGCGCAGGCCTACCTGAGATGGTTGAACGAGAGCGTACCGGGGCGTGGATACCGGCTGCTGAGCGAGGCGGAGTGGGAGTACGTGGCAAGGGCGGGGCGTGGGAATACACGTTACCCATGGGGTGACGACGCGGGTGCTCGAGAGCAGTGCGCTTGGGCGAACGGTGCTGACCAGACAACCAAAGCGTCGGTTTCTTGGTACGAGTGGGCAGTAGCAGAGTGCCGTGACGGGTACGCCTACACTTTCCCATCAGGAAGTTTTCGCGCCAACGCCTTCCGCCTGCACGACCTACACGGCAACGTCTGGGAGTGGGTACAGGACGTTTGGCATAACAACTACTCAGGCGCGCCGAGCGACGGCTCGGCGTGGATGTCAGGCGGAGATCAGTCGCGGCGGGTGCTTCGCGGCGGTTCGTGGTTCATCTCGCCACCGGATATGCGCTCGGCCCGTCGCTTCAGGGTTAGGCCGGGCGACCGCTACTTCGACACCGGCTTCCGTATTGCCAGGACCTTTTAGTCTTTTCACTCTTACCCTTTTGCCCTCTGATCATGGTCGATGATGCGATCAGGATGGCATGGAGCCGGGGGTTCGGGGGCGGAGCCCGGGAGGGTGCTCTGCCTCTGCCTGGACGGCCGCTAGCGAGCGCGTGGAACCGATGTGGCGCGCTGCTGTGGCTTCATTCCGGCAGGCCTGACGCCCGCTCAGTGCTGCACGTCGGGCACCGCCCGTTGTCAAGATCGTCTGAAATTTTTCGCATCCATCCGACACGTCGACGCCCACCGCGTCTTAGCACCTGACACCCAGCGCCACTGTCGGCGCGTTTCACCAAGCGAGGTTGCCCATGTTCAAGTTCTCCACTCTTTCGATGGCCGGCGCGCTGGCGCTGTCAGCCGCGCTGGGCCTGGCGGCCGTGTCGGCGGTGCAGGCGCAGGCGCCCGCAGCGGCCCAGGCCACCACCAAGGACATCGTGCTGCTGCGCGTGAGCACGCCGCCGCAGCCGGTGGTGGTGGCGCAGGCGCCGC
Organism: uncultured Rubrivivax sp.; assembly: GCA_964522465.1. Taxonomy (GTDB): domain Bacteria; phylum Pseudomonadota; class Gammaproteobacteria; order Burkholderiales; family Burkholderiaceae_C; genus Rubrivivax. The sequence goes on from CAZFVH010000080.1 coordinate 11,626, forward strand.
AGCCGGGGGATGCGATGGCGGTGAGTGTGTTGCTGGAGTCGGCCGACGGCAGCTTGACGCCGCGGGGCACGGATGCGCTGTTCCGCACGGGCGACCGCTTTCGGGTGAAGCTGGTGGCTTCGCGCTCGGGCAAGGTGTGGCTGTTCAACACCACGCCCGACGGCGTGTTGCAGTCGGCGCCGGTGTGGCAGGGTGAGGTGCGGCACGGGCAGGAACTGATCACGCCGCGCCTGCGGCTGGAGGGGCGCTCGGGGGTGGACCAGTTGCACGTGGTGCTGGAGCCGGATCCGGTGCCCGCCAACGCCTACGTCTGGCTGCGTGAGTGGTTGGTGGTGGAGAAGGCGGACAAGTCTGCGGGTGGGGCTACGGCTGACAAGAACGCGGCCGCCCCTGCGGCGCCCGCGGCCGGTGACGCCCCGGCGCGCAGCAAGGACATCCGCCTGGACGTGCAGAACACGCCGACAACGACCTATCTGCTCAACCCCATCGGTCGCGGGCTGGTGACCACGGTGCAGATCTCGCACCGCTGATCTGGCACATGCCCTGACGGCCTTCGATGACCTGTGGAGACACCGACGATGACATCTCGATCTGATGCCGCACGGCACGCCGCTTGCGGCCACGGCCGCCCCTCGATGAGCCCGATGGCCATGTCAACGCATGCCACGCCTGGCCCATCCGAACTGAGCATGGTGAATCGCAGGGCGACAGCGCCGACGCGTTCGATGCAGGCGCGCCGTCGCGGCGCGCCGTGGCGGGTTGCTGGCGCGCTGTTGACTGTGGCGGCGGCCATGGCCTCAGGCTCGGCAATGGCGCAGTCCGCGGCAGGCGATCCGGCGGTCGATGCGGCCGGTGTGGTCTTCGAGCGCTGGCTGCGCGTGCTGGAGGTGGTGCCGGTGGTGCCCGCCGGGCCTGCGGTGGTGGCGGTCAGCCCGGTGGTGTCGCCACCGGTACAGGCAGCGCCCTACGAGCCCTGGCCGGTGATCCTGGGCCAGCCGGAACTGCCGCTGGTGGGGGCGGCGGCTGCCGTCAAGCCGCAGGCCTGGCCTTCCGATCTGAACTACCAGGGCATGCACGTGGCCTATCTGGTGCGTGACCGCCAAACCGGCCGGCTGGTGCAGCGCCCGCTGTCGGCGGCGCCGCGGCCCGGTGACCGCTTCAAGATCCGCGTGACGGCCACCTTTGACGCGCTGGTGCGTGTGGACACCGTCTTCGGCCAGGGCTGGAGCCTGCAGCGCGGCGGCACGCTGTACCCCGCCACCGGTGCGCCGGTGCGGGCCCGAGCCGCGCAGGCGGTGGACCTGCCGGTGGAGCGCGACCACTACTTCGTCGTCGGCGAGGGCGGCGCGCCGCGGATGCTGCTGTCGGTGCGCCACGACGAGGCCGACGAATCCCGGCGCACGCGCCAGCCAGCCTATCGTCGTGACCAGCTGAACGGCACCAGCTATCTGCAGCTGGCACCGGCCGGCACCCGCCCGGCGATCGAACAACTGATCACAGCGGCGCACTGAGCCGCGCCGGGGAGACGACGATGAGTACGATCATCAGCACGGCCACGAGCACCGTCACCAGCGCGGTCACCAGCGTGGTCACGACGTCGCTGCCACCCGACCTGGCAGGGGCGGTAGGCCATCAGCCAACGACAGCGGTCAGCCGTGGCGGGGCGCGGCGGCGCACGCTGCTGGCGGCGCCACTGGTGCTGGGGGCGGTGCTCGCCCTGGGCGGCTGCAGTCACCTGCAGGTGTCGCAGGCCGACATGGTGATCCAGGGCGCCGACCCCGCGGCGGCGGTGACGTTGACCGTACAGCCCTCGCAGGTGCGCATGGGCGAGGATCTGACCATGCAGGTGCGCGCCGCGCGCCCGGGGCATCTGTACCTGGTGCAACTGGGCTCCGCCGGGCGGCAGATGACGCTGGTGTTCCCCAACGCCATCGACGGCGGCAACCGCCTGGCGCAGGCCGACAGCCTGACACGCCTGCCGGGCGCGGGCTGGCGCATGGTGGCCAACGGCCCGGCGGGCACCAACTACTACGTGGCCATCGTGGCAGACGACCGGCAGGATCTGGCCGCCTTCCGCGCCGCGCTGGCGCAGGGCCGGATCGAGGTCTGGGGCCGCTACGGCGCGGCCATTGCGACGCTGCGCGAGCTGTGAAACACGCCGCTGCAGCCCTTGCCGGCATCGCTGCCGCGGGCCTGGCGGCCCTCGGCCCATGCGCCCATGCGCTCGACACCCGGGCCCCGATCGCCGAGGCCAGCGCCGAAGACCTGGTGATGCTGCTGGGCGGCGCACTGCCCAACCGCAGCTTCGCCCGCACCGCGCTGCCCGAGGTGCGCACGCACCTGTGCCGGCCGGCGCCTTTGGCCGCCGCACCGGGGCGGTCATCAGGTGCCCGCACGCTGGAGGTGATCGAGGCACCAGCGGGTGGCGCGGGTACGCCACCCCCGCCGGCAGAGGCCCCCACCACCGCCGCAGAGGTACCCTACGCCGGCGACGCCACGCCCGGGGTGCACCTGGACGTGCGCTTCGCCTTCGGCTCGGACCGCCTGGCCGCCGCCGACATCGCCTTGCTGGACAACCTGGCCGCCGCGCTGCGTGACGATCGCCTGCGGCCCGAGCGCTTTGCGATCGCCGGCCACACCGATGCCGTGGGCCCGGCCGCGCTGAACCTGGAGCTGTCGTGCGCGCGTGCGCTGGCAGTGGCCCAGCACCTGCGCGCGCGCGGCGTCGAGGCTGTCCGGCTCAGTGCCTACGGCTTCGGCAGTACGCGGCTGCTGGGTGGCGCGCCGCCCACTGCCGCCGTGCATCGGCGGGTCGAGATCCGCCGCGCCCCTTGAAACCGACCCGACTTCCTTGCGTCCACACCTTGCAGATTACGAAGGGCCTCTTTCCATGACACCCTGCCCATCCCTCACTGCCTTCTTCACCGCCCGCGGCCTGCGTGCGCTGCTGGGGGCTGCGCTGCTGACCCTGGCGGCCGGTGCGGCGCAGGCCGCCAACCACGCGCTGATCCTGTGGATTGGCGACTACGGCCGCGCCGATCTGGACCTGCCCGGTGTCGACGTCGACGCCCGGCACGCGCGCGAGATCGCTCAGCTGATGGGTGTGCCCGCGCAGAACCTGCGGGAGGTGTCCAACCGCGCGCTGACCCGGCAGAACCTGGCGGCCGAGCTCGACGCGCTGTGGCGCCGCATCGGCGACGGCGACCGCGTCTTCGTCTACTACTCGGGCCACGGGCACCAGATCAGCGGCTTGGGCGGCGCGCGCTGCACCGAGGCGCTGGTGGTGCAGGGCCCCGAGCTGTACGGCGATTTCGAGTTGCAGGACGCGCTGGTGCGGCTGGGCCGCAAGGCCAGCCAGGTGGTGGTGATGAACGACTCGTGCTTCTCCGGCGGGGCGGCCACGCGCAGCCTGCGCCCGGCGCGCGCCGGCACAGCAGTGCCCAAGTATTTTCCGGTGGCGGTGGGCGGCACCACGGCCGTGACCGCCGGCTACCAGTGCGGCGAGGCCGTCAACAAGATGGCGCGCAGCCTGGAGGTGGTGGCCGCGCCAGACCGCGGACCGCAGGTGCTGTACCTGGCCGCGTCCAGCGACACCGAGGTTGCCTGGGCCACACCCGATGGCAGCGCGGCCACGCTGGCGTGGAGGCACTGCCTGGCCGAGGCCTCGGCCGACACCGACCGCAGCGGTGCCATCAACGGCCGGGAGCTGCAGGCCTGTGCCCAGCGCTACATCGACACCCGCACCGAGGTGCGCCAGACGCTGAGCGTGCAGGGCAACGCGCTGCTGCCCCTGGTCTATGTGGCCGCCGCGCAGGCGGGCAGCGCCGGCAGCCCCGCGCCCGCGGCGTCGGAGCCTGTCGACGCCGCCCAGGCGCTGATCGACCTGCGCGAGGCCGCCAGCCGCGATCACCGTGTGCGACTGGACGTCTCGACCTCCAGCCTGCGCATCCGCCAGGACTTCCTCGATTTCAGCGTCACCACCGAGCGCGCGGGCTATCTTTACGTGTTGCAGGTGGGCAGCGACGGGCGCACCTTCAATCTGATCTTCCCGAACAGGCTCGACACCAACCACTACGTCCAGGCCGGCACCCACCGCCTGCCTCGCGACCAGTGGCGCGTGCGCGCCGGCGGGCCGACGGGCACCAGCTACCTGATGGCGGTGATCGCGCCCACGCCCAAGGATTTCACGCGCGGCATGGACGCCGGCGCGGCCTTCGCCTCGGCCCCGGCCACACGATCGGCCACCCGCACGCTCTACGTCGAGGCCACCGGCGCCACCGGCGGTGGCGGTGTCTACGGGGCGAGCAACATCGTCGCCATCCAGGAAACCCCTTGAGGGCTGCTGCCATGCACCATCACACCTCGACCGTCCTGCGCCCGGTGGCCCGTGCGGCCCGCATGGCTGTTGCAGGCGTGGCCCTGGCGGCCACAGCGCTCCTCGTGGCGGCAGCGCCCGCGTCGTCGGTGCCGGCCCCGAGCGCCGACGCCCAGGCCAGCGAGAAGCGCATCGTCCTGGACAACGCGCCATTGCCATCGATGACGCCATCGATGACGCCACCGACGACGCCAACGACACCGCCTTCTCCGACCGCACAGGGGGCGCCTGGGGCCGCCGTCGTCGCGCCGACCGCGGCCAGTGGCGCAGGCACGCCCGTGGCTTCCGCCTGGCACGACGCCGTGACCGCCGCCACGCTGGGCGATCTGGGTCTGGCGCTGCTGCGCCTGCCCTCGGCCGGCCCGGGGCCGCGCAACGTGGCCTACTCGCCCTGGTCGGTGGCCTCGGCGCTGGCGCTGGTGCACGCCGGCAGCGCCGGAGCGGCCGCGTCCGAGCTCTCGGCCCTGGTGGAGCCGGCCGTGGCCGGCGGGCAGTTCTACACCCGGCGCCTGCCAGCATTGATACAGCGGCTGGACGCCGCGCCCGGCGGCCAGGTGCGCATCGCCAACCGCCTGTGGCTGCGCGCCGACGTGGCGTCGTCGGTGCCCGGCACTTACGCCGCGCTCACGCGTGAGCGCTTCGGCGCTGACGTCGGCCTGTACAGCCGGGGGGGTGAGCCGGCGCGCGCGGCCATCAACGAGTGGGTCTCGGCACGCACGTCTGGGGCTGTGCCGCAGTTGCTGCCGGCCGGCAGCGTCACACCCACCACCAAGCTGGTGCTGGTAAATGCCGTGCACTTCAAGAGCCCCTGGGCGCGGCCCTTCGACCCGCGGGCCACGGTGCCCCGGCCCTTCGCCACGCCCGACGGCCCCCAGCCGGTGCCCACGATGGTGGGCGAGCGCGCGGTGCGGCGCGGTAGCGTCGACGGCATGGAGGTGATCGAGATCCCCTTCGTCGACCGCGTGCACGCGCTGCGTGTGGCGATGCCCGCGCGCACCGAGCCGCTGCCCGCGGCCGAGCAGCGTCTGGCCGGCGCCGACCTCGCCTCCTGGGGCGACCGCCTCGAGCCCGGCACCTGCCGCGTCCACCTTCCGCGCTTCAGCGTGGCGGCGCAGGCGCAGTCGCTGAAACCGCCGCTGGCTGCGCTGGGCGTGCGCACCGTGTTCTCCGATCGCGCCGATCTGCGGCCCATGCTGGGCCGCGCCGCCACGGGGGCGCAGGTGGACGACGTCTTCCACGCGGCCAGCGTCGTCATCGACGAGCGCGGGGGCGAGGCCGCCGCCGGCACCGCGGCCACGGTGATGGCCAAGTCCCTGGCCATGCCGGCGCCCGATTGCGTGGTCGACCGGCCCTTCCTCTTCGCCATCGTCCACGTGGACTCGGGCACGCCGCTGTTCGTCGGCCGCGTGACCGACCCGCGCTGAGGCAGCCGCGCGGCGGGGGAGGGCACGGGCGGTGTCGGACAGCGTCTTCCACGCGCTGCAGCAGGCGGCGGATGCCGTGTGCGCGCTGTTCGCGCAGGCCGTGGACCATGACCGCCAGGGCCGCCCGCGCGAGGCCGAGCGCGCCCGCAACCAGGGCGGCCGACTGCTGCACGGGCGTTTCAGCCGCTGGTTCGAGCGCCACTACACCCGCCTGGGGCTGGACGAGGCCCTGGCGCAGGATCTGGCGCAGGAGGCCTTCATCCGCCTGTACACCCAGGTGCACGGCCAGGGCGTGCGCGGCAATGCCTTCGCGCTGCTGTGCGCGGTGCGGCGCAGCACCTTCCTGGACCACCTGCGGCGGGCGCAGGCCGACAAGCGCAGTGCCGCCGACGGCGCGGGGCGCGCAGCCGAGGTGCTGCTGGACGACGAGGCCTGGCAGACGCTGCTGGCCGCCACCGCCGACGGTGGGGCCTCGCCCGAGCTGCAGGACTGCGTGCAGCGCAAACTGCGCCACCTGCAGGCCACGGCCCCGGCCCGCGCCGAGCTGCTGGAGCTGCTGTGCTTCGGCCTGAGCGCGCGCGAGATCGCCGCCGTGGTGTACGCCAAGCCCGAGACCGACATCACGCTGCAGGAAGCCGCCAACGTGCGCGACCGCGTCTATCACACCCGCCAGCAGGCGCGCACGCTGTTCGCCGAGTGCGAGGAAGGAGCCTGAGCCATGGACACCACCGCCCCCCACGACGACGAGCGCTGGACCGAGGTGCTGGCCGGCCGTGCCGGCCCCGACGACGCCCACACCCGCCGCGCGGCGCGGGCGCGCCAGGTGATGGCCGCGCAGTTGCAGGCCGATCTGGACGCGGCACCCGATGAGGCCGCGTCCAGACGCTGGCTCAACGCGCTCGAGGCCGCCGCCGCAGGCCTGCGCCAGAACGCGTTGGTCGGCAGCCCTGCGCTGACGGCGTCCACCCCGCCGCGTGCCGTGCCGGTGGGCATGGCGTCCTGGGTGCAGGTCCTGCGCCAGGTCTGGCATGCGCTGGGCACGCCGCGTCTGGCAGGTGCGGCCGCGGCTGTCTTCGGGGTGGGCGTGGCGGTGCTGCTGGTCTGGCCGGGGCAGGGCGGGGACGAACTCGCGCCGAAGATCGCTCCGCCCGCGCCGTCCGCGGCGACGTCATCGGCCGTCAACCCCGGGTCCGCGCTGATGGCCACGAGTGCCGATCCGTTGGAAGACGCACTCGCGTTGCGCGACGCGCTGCGCGTGCTGGGCGTGCAGGCGACCGTGATCGAACTGGGCGACGCCACGCGCGTGGACGCGGCGGTCGGGCCCGAGGCGCAGGCTGCCGTGGCGCGGCTGATGCAGGACAAGGGGGTGGCATGGGTGGCGGGGCCGCAGTTGAGCGTGCAGTTCCAGGCTCAGCGATGAGGCGTGGCGTGGCCGGGTGCGCTCAGGTATGGGCTGATCGCCAGGGCGATCACCGGCAATCGACGGCTTGCGCCCTCGGACAGCAGGTGTCGCCGGGGCACGGGGGGCAGGTTTCGGGGCTTTGCCCGGACGGGCACCCGCGCCTTTTGCGGCGCACTGCTCTCGGCGCAGCACGAGGGCTGGGCCCATACCTCGCACCGCAGCCTTGGCTGCGCCTGTGTGGCCTGCTGGTCTTCGCCTTGGCGATCTGCCTGTCGCTGGTCGCACCAGCGGCGGCGCAGGGCCGCAGCGTCGCGCTGCTGGTGGGTGTGGGCGATTACGGGCATGCCCGGCTCAACCTGGAAGGACCGGTCCACGACGTCCAGGCGCTGCGCAGCGTGCTGCTGCGGCGCTGGGGCTTTGCCGAGTCCGACATCGTCTCCCTGGTCGATGCCCAGGCCACGCGCGGTGCGGTGCTGCAGGCCCTGCGCGATCTGCAGTGGCGCAGCGCCCCGGGCGATGACGTGCTGGTCTACTTCTCCGGCCACGGCCTGAGCGCGCTGCAGGGCGCGATGGAGGTGCCGGTGCCGCATGGCTCGGGTGCTTTCGTGCCGTACGGCGTCGACACCCAGGACCCGGCGGCGCTAGCGCGCGGGATGATCGTCGGCCGCACTGACCTGGTGCCGCTGCTGCGCGATCTGGACCGTGGCGGGCGGCGCGTGTGGGTGGTGTCCGACTCCTGCTACTCCGGGCAGCAGGTGCGTTCGCTGCTGGCGCCTGATGACGCGGAACTGTCCGGGCGCTTCCTGCCGCTGGCGGTGAGCGGCTCCGAACGCGACATGCGCGAGCGCGACCAGGCCCGGCTGGCCGGCCGGCCCGCGCTGGATGCCTATCCCTATCGTGGCGTGGCCTTCCTCGCCGCTTCGGCCGAGGGCGAGATCGCCAAGGACATCCCCAACCACCTGCTCGGCCGCTACCCCACATTGGACGGCCGGCCGCACGGCGCCTTGACCGACGCGCTGCTGCGTGTGCTGGAGGGGCAGGTCGAGGCCGACTTCGACCGCGACGGGCGGCTGTCCCTGAACGAGGTGCACCGCGCTGTGGGCCGCTTCATGGCGCAGCGCGCCTACGGCCACACGCCGCAGCGCCTGCCCGCCGTCGGCGAGGACGAGTTCGGCCTGGGCGCGCGCCCGGTGCTGGCGGCGTCGCGCGTGGCGCTCGCGCCCTCGGCGGCGGCGCCCCAGCCTCAGCCGCTGCGCGTGGCGCTGTCGCCGCTGCTGCCGCCGACGGTGCGGCTGTCGGTGGCGGCGCTGCCCGACGTGCTGGCCACCACCGGCGCTGGCTTCGACATCCAGGTGGCCCCACTGGCCGGCAGCTGGGTGGTGCGCAGCGCCGCTGGCGACCTGCTGTCGCGCCTGCCCCCCAACGCCGAGCGCGAGCTGCGCGAGCAGGTGCTGCAACTGGCCTGGGCGCGGCGCCTGCAGGCGCTGGCCGAGCGGCATCAGCGCGCCGTGCTGCCGCTGGAGCTGCACCCGCCGGAGTTCGGCGGCAATTTCGTGATCGGCAGCCGCATCCACTTCGTCGTCCGCCCCGACCGCCCAGCCTGGCTGCTGCTGATCAACATCAATGCGGCCAGCCGCGTGTCGGTGCTCTACCCCTACACCGCGTCCGAGCTGCGCCCGCTGCTGGCCGTGCGTGCCCGCGCCATCCCGGGCGACGGTCCGCAGGACCGCATCCAGGTGCAGCCCCCCGAGGGCATGGATGTGCAGTTCGCCTTCGCCTTCGACGAGGAGCCGCCGCCCCTGCGCAGCCTGATGGCCCTGACCGAGGCCGCGCCCGGCGACCGCCGGCTGGCGCTGCTGGAGCCGCTGCTGGAATCGATGTCGGGCCGCTACACCTTCGCGATGAGCCACCTGCGGGTGAGCGCGCCGCGTGCGGCCGGCGGGGTGAGGCCATGACGCCTGCGGCGGTGCCTGCCAGTCGGATCTTTGGGGTTCTCTGGTCACGTCTGTCGCTTCGGTCGCTACGGTCCCACTGGCCCCACTGCGCACGCTCGTCGCGCTCCTCGAACTCGTTGCACTCGTCGCACTCGTCGCACTCGTCGCATTCGTCGCACTCGTCGCATTCGTCGCGTGGGCCGCGTTGGGCTCGCCTGGCCCTGCTCGCCGGCG
>CAZFVH010000080.1:21094-23978 GCA_964522465.1 uncultured Rubrivivax sp.
TCGTCGCATTCGTCGCGTGGGCCGCGTTGGGCTCGCCTGGCCCTGCTCGCCGGCGCCTTGTCGGGCACGCCGGCGCTGGCCGCGCCCGAATCGCATGCGCTGCTGATGTGGGTGGGCCGCTACGGCTCGCCGGCGCTGGACCTGCCGGGCATCGAGATCGACGCCGGCCGCGCACGCGACATCGCCACGGCGTTCGGCGTCGCGCCGACGCGCCGGCTCGAGGTCAGCGAAGAGGCGCTGACGCTGCGCGGCATGGTCGAGGCCTTTGCCACGCTGGAGCGCCGCGTGGCGCCGGGCGACCGGGTGATGGTCTACTTTTCCGGTCACGGCCGGCAGATCGACGGGCGCGCGCTGGGCGTGCGCTGCAGCGAGGGCCTGGTGACGCAGGACGCGGCCCTGTACCTGGACGTGGCGCTGGAGCGCAGCCTGCAGCGCCTGGCCGCCCGCGCCTCGCAGGTGGTGATGTTCAACGACTCTTGCCACGCCGGCGGCGCGGCGGCCAAATCCTTCGGAGAGCCGCAGGGCCTCGCCCCTGGCGAGGTGCCCAAGCGCTTCGCCGCGCCGGTGCGCGGCGCCTACGCCGGCGACGCGGGCGCAACAGCCTGCGGCGAAGCGGTCAACAAATCCTTCGCAGGCGCCTGGGCCGCAGGTGCCCGCGCCGGCGCCGGCCCGGCCGGCCCCTGGCTCTACATCGCAGCCGCCGCGGCCGACGAGATCGCCTACGCCGGCCCGACCGGCAGCCGCGCCACCGCCGCCTGGCACCGCTGCCTGGTCGGCGAAGGCCGCCCCATGGACGGCGAAGCCTTGCGCGCCTGCGCCCAGCAACACCTCGACCGCCTGGGCGGCAAGCGCCAGACGGTGACGCTGCTGGGCGATGCGCGCCTGCGGCTGGATGCGCCGGGCGGGGATGGCGGGGCATTCAACGCGCCGTCCGCGGCCACTCCCTTGCCTGCCACCTTGCGCACCTCGCCAGGCAAGGGTTTGTCCGGCGTGTCGGGGCTGGATGGGAGTGGACGGTGACCTGCAAGCGCGACCGCACGAGGCAGGTAGGCGTCCGCTGAAACAGGATTCATGCTTCGTCCAAAAAGCAGTTCGACTGCACTTTGGACGAAAACCTGAGAAACCGCCTGCTGGACGTGGCAAGCGTGTCGGCCATGTGACCTTGCCCCTGAATCCCGTAGCTCTTGGCGCCCTTGTCACGCGGCCTTGTTGAGCTGTGCCGCGACCCAGCGTTCCTCGAGTGTCTTGGCTGCGTTTTGGTGGTTGATCCGGATGTCAGAGCCGACTTCTAATTGGTAGCACCAGGTGCTAGACTGCGCCATGTCTTCGGATCTCGATCCCCGTGTCTTCAAGACCGCCTGGTTTTCCAAGGCTGCTCGCAAGGCGCACATCCGAGACGGCGCGCTCCTCCAGGCTGCGCGGGAGGCGATGCGGGGCCAGGCTGATGATCTGGGCGGTGGTGTTTTCAAGAGGCGCCTGAACGACAACCAGCACCGGTCGATCGTCCTGGCAAAGGGCGGGCGGTTCTGGGTGTTTGCCTTCCTCTACGCAAAGAAGGATCGGGCGAACATCGACCCGGATGAGCTGACGGCTTTCCGCCGCCTTGCTCAGGGGTACGCGAACATGAGTCCGTCTGAACTTGCCCGAGCCGTCGATGCGGGTGACCTATTGGAGTTGAGCGATGACCACTAAGCCGAAGTTCAAGAGCGATGCCTTCGAGGCCATCCACAGCGCTGCCCAGGGGCTGCACCGGGCAGGGGCTATCGACAAGGCGACCATGCGCGATTTCGACGAATCTTGCCTGGCCACGCCCCCTGAGATCAGTCCGGAGGGCATCAAGCGGATCCGGGAGCTGGCACACGTGAGTCAGCCGATCTTCGCGCGGTACCTGAACACCAGCGAATCGACGGTGCAGAAGTGGGAAGCCGGCACCAAGCGGCCGAGCGGGATGGCGCTGAAGCTGCTGGCGGTTGTCGAGAAGCACGGCTTGAAGGTGCTGGCGTGAACGCGTCTTCCGTTCGGCAAGCCTCGCTGGCCGGCGAGCGCGAAGTGGCGGCTGGCGGCAATGCGGTCGCGATGGCGCCTGTTCATGCGCGTGACCCAACTGTCCTGACTCACACCGCCAGCCCCGCCAGCCAGGCCGCCGCATCGCGCACCTGCACGCGGCCGGCGGTGCCGGTGTCGGCTTCGGCCCGGCAGTCGCGCAGCATTTGCACCGCCTGGGCCTGGGGCCACTGGGTGGCGAAGCGGTCGAGCGCGCGGTGCGGCCGGCTGTCCGAGCGCTTGCACTCCACGAGGTGGGACAGCGTGTCGCCGTCGCTGAGGCAGAAGTCGACCTCGGCCTCGTCCTTGGTGCGGATGTAGTGCAGGCCGACGTCCGCGCCGCGGGTGTCCTGCTGCCAGTGCGCGTGCTTCAGCAGGTGGCAGGCCACCAGGTTCTCGAACCGCAGGCCCTCGTCGCCCAGCACCAGCCCCGTGTCGTAGAAGTAGACCTTGGGCGCCTGCAGGGTGGCGCGGGCGATGTTGCGGTGCCAGGGGCGGATGACGAAGACGATGAACAGCGCCTCCAGGATGTCGAGGTACTTGCCCAGCGTCGCCGGTGAGACCTGCAGGTCGCGCGCCATCGAGGCGAGCGACAAGGGCGAGCCCACCCGCGAGCGCAGCATCTCGGCGAACAGCCGCATGGCGTTGACCTCCTGCAGGCGCGAGAACTCCAGCACGTCCTCGCGCACCAGTCCGGCGAAGTAGTCGGCTCGCCAGCGCCGCGCCTCGTCCGGGTGGGAGGCCAGCGCCGGCTCAGGGAACCCGCCTCGCTCCAGCAGGTGGGTGAGCGCTGCGGCCGGCGTCGCCTGCGTGCTCTCGCACCACTCGCGCACCGACAGCG
>CAZFVH010000081.1:0-9430 GCA_964522465.1 uncultured Rubrivivax sp.
GGAAGGCCCGCGCGGCAAGGACTTCAACATGCGCTGGGTGGCCAGCATGGTGGCCGACGTGCACCGCATCCTCACCCGCGGCGGCATCTTCATGTACCCCTGGGACCAGCGAGAGCCCGACAAGCCCGGCAAGCTGCGCCTGATGTACGAGGCCAACCCCATGGCCTTCCTCATCGAGCAGGCCGGCGGTGCCGCCACCAACGGCACGCAGCGCATCATGACCATCGTGCCGGCACGGCTGCACGAGCGCGTGAGCGTCATCCTCGGCTCGCGCAACGAGGTCGACCTCGTCACCGCCTACCATCGCGACGCACACACCCCCGCCACGGCACCGTGAAGGCGGTGTCGCACGCGATATACTCTTTGCTTTCGCCGGTGTAGCTCAGTTGGTAGAGCAGCGCATTCGTAATGCGAAGGTCGGGAGTTCGACTCTCTTCACCGGCACCAAAAAGAAACGAGCACTTGGCCCGCCCTGATCCGGCGGGCCTTGTCGTTTTTGTATTGCAGTGGCAACGGCGTCTACAAGACCCCGGCCGCTTCACTCGCAACGAGCCTGAAGCGGCTCGGCGGCCTTCGACGAACGCTGGCAGCAGGGACAGGATCGATGATTGCCGTGCATGTCACGCACGCGTGCGGCCTCAGTGCCGCATTGCGTCGAGCGCCGGGGGCGTACTGCACGTCCAGGCGCTGGGCGGGGCGGCGCCCCAACCTTCATGACCTGCGACTGCGGAGCAGGCCATGTCAAGGCGTGAAGTCCCCTCGCGATGTGTGCCTGCTGAACAGCTGACCCACGGTCAGTTATAGTTCGCGCAACTGACCCATGGTCATTTGCACAGACTAAGCCGTCGATTCCATTCTGTACAGTGACTCTCCGTGACGTGACGACCCATCCCATTTCCACCACCGGTCGGCTGCGCGCCCTGGACGCAGACGACAAGGCTGCACGCCGGGAGGCACTGCTCGACGCCGCCGAACGCCTGTACGAACCCGCACTGCAGTTGCCCGGTGTCGCTGAGGTCGCGGCAGCGGCGGGCGTGGCCAAGGGAACGGTGTATTTGTACTTTCGCTCGCGCGAAGCGCTCTACCTGGGGCTGCATCAGCGTCAGGCGCAGCGCTTCTTCGACGATCTGGCTCGGCGCTTGGCGCAACCCGGCAGTTTCGATCAGGAAGCCATGCTGGGCATCGTGGACGCGCACATGATCCGACGACCTGCCTTCCTGGCGTTGTGCAACGCCTGCATGGCTGCGTCGGAAGCGGTCGATGAAGCCACGAACGAAGCCTTCCAACTGGCGCTCGGCGAATCGATGGCGCAGGTCGGCTGTGCGCTCGAGCACCATTTGCCGCGGCTGCGCCCAGGGGAAGGTCTGCGCTTCCTGCACCAGGGGTACGCGATGCTGCTCGGTCTGTACCAGTTGGTCGGCCAGCCGTCACAGGCTGCGCTCCAGCAACGGCTGCACGCCCGCGCGGCGCTGCTGGAGCGTCCGACGGGGCTGCTGCCCCTGGGTGATTTCCGCACGGAGGCGCATGCCGCCCTGCGCGGCCTCTGGCAACAGGCACAAACCGTCGGTCTGGCCCCCGTCGACGACCATCCGCCACGATGACTCCTCCTCCAGATCCACCGGTGGAGACCCGCAGGCGCCACGCCCCGACGCCCGCGCAGCGCACGACAGGCCCCACGCACTCGGACCTCTGCACCATGCGAACCCTGCGAACACTTTCCACGGCCATGGCCAGCGCCTTGCTGCTGGTGGCCTGCGCGCCGGAGTCGGCGTCGACCGACGGGTCGAACGCGACGTCTGCCGAGCCCCCCCGGCCGGTGCGCGCCATGCAGGTGCGGCCAGCCGAGTCCGCGAACCGGCTGGTGCTGCCGGCCGAGGTGCGACCGCGCCACGAGCACCGCTACGGCTTTCGCATCGGGGGCAAGATCGCCCAGCGGCTGGTGGAGGTCGGGCAGTCGGTGACCGCGGGACAGGTGCTGGCCGTGCTGGATCCGGCCGATGTGACACCCGTCATCGCGGCGCAGCAGGCACAGGTCGAGGCGGCACAGGCCGACGCTGCGCTGCAGCGCGCGGAGCTCGTCCGCCAACGCGCGCTGAGCGCTCAGGGCTTCCTGTCGGGTGCGGCGCTGGAGCGCCACCAGGCCCTGGCCGACGCCGCCGACGCGCGGCTGGCCGCCGCCCGGGCCGCGCTGGCCCAGGCACGCAATGCCCTGACCTTCCAGACCTTGCGCGCCGACCGCAGCGGTATCGTCATCGCCGTCGAGGCCGAGGCGGGCAGCGTCGTCGCTCCCGGGCAGACCGTGATCCGCGTGGCCCCCACAGGTCAGAACGAATTGGCGGTGGCCGTCCCGGAGCGGGCCGTCAACGCGCTGCGCGGGGCCGCCTCGATGCGCGCCACGCTGGACGCCGTTCCGGGCAGGACCTTCGACCTGACGCTTCGTGAGCTCGCACCGAGCGCCGACCCAGCCAGCCGCACCTATGCGGCACGGCTGGGCTTCGTGCAGCCCGACCCCGCCGTGCGGTGGGGCATGAGCGCGACGGTGAGCATCGCGCTGGACGCGGCACCGGCCATCGTCGTGCCCCTGTCGGCACTTCAGAGCCGGGACGCCACGCCGAAGGTATGGGTCGTGGACGCCGCCACACAGACCGTCCAGCCCCTGCCCGTGACGCTGGGCGAAGGACGTGATGACGGTGTCGTGATCCGCAGCGGGCTGCGCGGCGGCGAATGGATCGTCACGGCCGGCACCCATCTGCTGCAGGCGGGGCAGGCCGTGCGCCTGCCCGAAGCGATGCAGCCCACCCCCGACGCCGCACGTCGGAGTTCGCCATGAACGCCCCGTGCTCCCGCCGACGGCCGATCAGCGCATACGCCACCCGGGGGGTTGCCGCATGAACCCGCAGGACATCGGAGGACCCGCCGGCGCCTGGCCGACACGCACGGGCTTCAACCTGTCGGCCGCCGCGATCCGGCATCAACAGCTGACGCTGTTCTTCATCCTGGCCATCGCCATCGCCGGCCTGGCTGCCTACTTCCAGCTCGGACAACGCGAAGACCCCGACTTCACCTTCCGCGCCCTGACCGTGCGCACCCTCTGGCCTGGGGCCACGCCGGCGCAGGTGGACGAGCAGATCACCAGCCGCATCGAGAAGAAGCTGCAGGAGATCCCACACTTCAAGCGTACGCAGAGCTACTCGAAGGCGGGCGAGTCGTTGATCGTCCTGGAACTGCGGGACTCGGCGCCGCGCCACGAAGTGCCGCAACTGTGGTACCAGGTGCGCAAGAAGCTCGGCGACATCCGCCACACCCTGCCTGTGGAGGCGATCGGCCCCTTCTTCAACGACGAATTCGGTGACGTCTTCGGCTCCATCTACGCCTTCACCGCTGACGGCTTCACGCTGTTCGAGCTGCGCGATCGGCTCGAGGCGGTGCGTCAGGAGGTGCTGCGCCTGCCCGACGTCGCCAAGGTCGAACTGGTCGGCGTACCGCAGGAACGCCTGTTCATCGAGATCTCCAACACCGCGCTGGCCTCGTTGGGACTGGACGCTGCCCAGATCGCCGCGCAGTTGCAGGCGCAGAACGCCATCGTCCCAGCCGGCGCGCTGGAGCTGCCGACCCACGCCGTCCCATTGCGCGTGGCCAGCGGGCTCGATTCCCTGCAGGCCCTGCGCGACCTGCCGCTGACGGCCCCCGGGTCGGGCCGGCTGCTGCGCCTGGGCGACATCGCACGCATCGAGCGCGGCAGCGCGGACCCGCCGGTGCAGACGCTGCGCTTCCAGGGACGCCCCGCGATCGCGTTGGCGGTGTCGATGACGCGCGACGGCGATGTGCTGGAGCTTGGCCGCAACCTGGGTGCCACGATGGCACGCGTCCGCGCCGATCTACCGATCGGGATCGAGTTCCAGCAGGTCAGCGACCAGCCCCGCATCGTCAAGGAGGCCGTCGGCACCTTCATGACGGCATTGGCCGAGGCCATCGTCATCGTGCTGCTGGTCAGCTTCGTGACCCTGGGCTGGCGGGCCGGTGCGGTGGTGGCGCTGACCATCCCCTTCGTCCTGCTGGCCACCTTCCTGGTGATGTCGTGGTTGCGCATCGACCTGCACCGCATCTCCACGGGTGCGCTGATCATCGCCCTGGGCCTGCTGGTGGACGACGCCATGATCGTGGTGGAGATGATGGTGCGCAAGCTCGAGGAAGGGATGGACAAGTTCGCTGCAGCGACCTTCGCCTATGCCACAACCGCCTGGCCCATGCTCAGCGGGACCCTGGTCACCGCCGCCGGGTTCCTTCCGATCGCACTGGCGCAGTCGGCCACCGGCGAGTACACCTTCGACATGTTCAGCGTCACGACACTGGCGCTGGTGCTGTCGTGGTTCGCGGCCGTGCTGGCCACGCCGTTGTTCGGCTGGTGGCTGCTGCGGCGCCCCGCCACCTCGGGTTCCGGGGCACTTCCGAGTCCGCACGCCAGCTATGACACCCCTTTCTATCGTCGACTGCGCCGCCTCATCGACACCTGCATCGTCCATCGCTGGGCCACGATCGCCCTGACGGTGGCGACCCTGTTGGCTGGCGGCATCGGCATGGGGCTGACCGAAAAGCAGTTCTTCCCGACGAGCGACCGGTCTGAGGTGATGGTGGAACTGTGGCTGCCCGAGGGTGCAAGCTTCCGGGCGACCCAAGCCGAGGTGGAGCGTTTGGAGACCTGGCTGCGTGACGACCCCGATGTGGGCACGTATGTGATCAGTGTGGGCAACGCCCTGCCACGCTTCTTCCTGTCCCTGACGCAGGAGCTGTTCCGGCCCAACTATGCGCACGGGCTGATCCTGACGGCCGACGTCGCCGCGCGGGACCGGCTGGTTGGCCGGCTGCAGGCCCATCTGGACACGAACTTCCCCGGCGTGCGCGCGCGCGCCATCCTGACGCCGCTCGGCCCGCCGGTGGCCTACCCCGTGGTGTTCCGGATCAGCGGCCCCGATGTGGCGCGTCTGAAGACCCTGGGCGACGAAGTCGCGGCAGTGGTCCGTGCACACGACAAGACGCGCGACGTTCACACCGACTGGGGCGAGCGAGCGCCCGCGGTGCAGGTCACCGTGGACGCCGACCGCGCGCGAGCGCTGGGGCTGTCAGCCGCCAGCGTGATGCGCGCGCTGGGGACGACCGTCTCCGGGCTGACGATCGGTCAGTGGCGCGAGGGCGACCAGCTCATCGAGATCGTCCTGCGCGCTCCGCCCGACGAGCGCGTGGCCCGCACCCGGCTGGGCGATCTGCAGGTGCCGGTGGCGGCCGGACGCACGGTGCCGCTGTCGCAGGTGGCCGAGGTGCGCGACGTGATGGAGGAGCCGATCATCCGCCGTTACTCGCGCGTGCCCACACTGTCCGTACGCGCCGACCTGGCGCCAGGTGTGCAAGCACCAGACGTCACCGCGCAGATCCTGCCGCAGTTGAGCGCGCTGCAGGCCAAGCTGCCGCCAGGCTACCGCATCGAGCCGGGCGGGCCGTATGAGGAGAACGCAGCCGCGCAGGCGTCGATCGCCGCCGGGGCACCGCTGATGCTGTTCGTCTGGCTGGCCATGCTGATGCTGCAACTGCGCAGCTTCTCGCTCAGCGCCATGGTGCTGATCACGGCCCCGTTCGGTCTGGTGGGCGTGGCCGTGGGCCTGCTGGGAGCGCGGCTGCCCTTCGGCTTCGTGGCGATGCTCGGCATGATCGCGCTGATGGGCATCATCATGCGCAACACGATCATCCTGATCGACCAAATCCGCCAAGACCGGGACGCAGGTACCGCAGCCTGGATCGCAGTGCGCGAGGCGGCCGTGCGGCGGTTCCGCCCCATCGTGCTGACCGCTGCCGCCGCCGTCCTGGCGATGATCCCCCTGACCCGCAGCGTCCTGTGGGGGCCCATGGCCGTGGCCATCATGGCCGGGCTCATCGTGGCCACTGCGCTGACGATCCTGGGGGTACCAGCGATCTACGCCGCGTGGTATCGGGTGAAGCGACCTTCCGGGGACGGCGAGGGCCCACCGGAGGCGGACGGGCAGAAGGATGCCCCGCCCTTCGCTGCCCCAGCCGCCTGAAGGGAACCCAAGCCGCCTCAAGCCCCCGAGCCCGGACGCTGCGCAGGCCATGGGATTGAGGCGTCCAGTATCCTGACCTCCCGTTGCGGGAAGGGGATCACGATGCCGCCGGCGCGGAAGCGCTCCGCGATGGTCCGGTTGACCTCGCCGTGAGCCACTTCGTAGTCGGGAACCCGCACCCAGGGCTTGACGGCGATGTCGATGGCCGACGCCCCCAGCAGCCTGACGGCGATCAGCGGCCGCGGATCCTGGAGTACACGCGGGTTGGCCCGCAGGATCTCGTCGATCTCCGCCAGCGCACGGTTGAGGTCGGTGTCATAGGCCACGCCCACCACCACTTCGATCTGGCGCACCCGGCCGTGGTTGTGCAGGATCTCGCCAACGATCTTGCGGTTGGGAATCACCACGCGCGAACGGTCGGGGTGGCCGAGTGTGGTGCTGAACAGCGTGATCTGCAGCACCTCGCCCTCCTCGCCCAGGAGCGACACGTATTCACCCACACGGAAGGGCTTGGTGAAGATCACCGTCAGGCCCGCCACGACGTTGCTGAGCACACCCTGGGTGGCCAGGGCCACACCGGCGCCCAACACGCCCAGGCCGGCGATCAGCGGCAGCAGTTCGATGCCCAGGTTCTGCAGCGCCATGATGCCGAACAGCACCAACACCAGCAGCCGCACCAGGCGCACCAGCAGCAGGCGCACCGGGGGCTCGAGTTCGAAGCGGGCCAGCGCGCGCGCGAGCACCTTGCCCACCCAGCGCCCGGCGAAATAGCCCGCCACCAGGATCAGCAGGGCGACCACCAACCTGGGACCGAAGTTCATGCCCAGGTCGATCGCCGTGCGCTTGATCTGGTCGATGCTGGCGAGGTTCAGTTCCATGGCGGGTCACCCCGGTGCAGATGCGGCCTGCCAATGGGCAGGCCGCATCTATCGGACATACGAGCGCTGCCTGGGCGCGGCTCCGTGCGTGACGATCGTCGGCAGGAACTGCTACGCGCTTCCGCCAGCCGCACTCAGGCGCTGCGCAGGCGCGTCAGGCGAATCAGCACGATCGCCAGCAGCGGCAGCACCAGACCGATCAGGGTGACGGTGATGAACAGCGCCCCCAGGTCACCATAGTCGGCCGGCACCTTCACCGTGCCGGTGGCGCGGTCCTTGACCTCGCGGGTGACGCTGAACACGCCGTTGAGGTACTTGGTGCCCAGTTGCGACGCCGACAGCGCCAGGTTGGTGAACGAGGCCATCACCGCGAAGAAGGTGGCCTTCAGCCGCTCCGGCGCCGAGTTGGCGATCCAGGCCAGCATCGGGATCATCGCGATCTGGCCCAGCGGCGACTCCAGCGCGGTGTCCACCAGCGCGATGAAGCGCGCATCCACGACGCCGGCCGTCATCGCCGATGTCCAGTGGTGCAGGCCGTAGTACATGCCGATGTTGGGCAGCGACAGCACGGTGCCGACGATGGTGAGCGCCCCGACGATGTAGGCGATCGAGCGCTCGGCCATGAAGCGGCGGAAGATGAACATCCCCAGCAGCGTCAGGCTGCTGGCCACCAGCGACAGCGTGGCCATGAACTGCTGGTCGAAGCGCAGCTCGTCGATCATCCACCAGGTCGCGCCGGCGCCGGGGCCCGGCATCGCGCGGAAGACGAAGATGACGATGGCCGTGCCGATGAGCACGCGCCGGGCGTTCTCGTCGAGTTCGCGCACGATGCGGGTGATCAGGAAGATCACGATCGCCATCGAGGCCGCGAACACCCATTCCTGGGCATAGGGCACCTTGGCCAGACCGAGGCCGATCGACACCGCGGCGAAGACCACCCCGCCGCCCAGGATCCAGCCGTTGACCGGCGGGCGCTCAACCTGGCGCAGCGTCAGCGCATCGACCTGAGAGGCCGACAGGCCGCGCGCGGCCAGCCGGGCGCGCTCACGGCGCAGCAGCAACGAGGCAAGCACCACGCCCGCCACCGACACCACCGGGATCAGTAGCGCCAGTTCGTACACGCGCTGGTAGGCCTGCGCTCGCTGGTCCTCGGGCAGTTGGCCGACGCCGGCCATCAACACCACGTTGGCGCCGGCCACCAGCAGGCTGCCGCCGATGATGGCCACCCGGCCCAGCGTCTGCATCGTGGTGTGCATCAGCCGGCGCTGTTCGTCGTCCACCGGCCGGCCGGCCTCGTCGTGGCGCGGCACGGCCTCCACCGTCATCGCGTCGGCGACCACATCCTGCACCACATAGCCCACGGGCGCGAGCAGCGCCGCCAGCACGAACCAGGCCTCCACCGGCATGACCGCGGCCATCGGCGCCGGATCCCCGAGCAGGCCGATCATGATCAGCAGGCTGGCGGCGATCAGCCCGGCACCGAGATAGACCAGCCAGCCCTTGTAGCGCCAGATCAGGTCGACAACGTGCCCGATCGGCATCTTCAGCGCCCACGGCAGCCCGGCCCAGAAGCCGAGGGCGGCCAGGAATTCAGCCGACAGGCCGAGCCGCTCCTTGACGAAGAAGGTGCCGACGATGCCGGTCAGCCCCGACACCCCCGCGGCGACATAGACCATCAGCGGCGGCAGGTAGGACAGCCGCATCTGCCGCCCCAGTTCGAGGAAGTTGCGGTCGATCCAGTGCAGGACAGCGCTCATGGTCCGGACCCGGGTGGCGGGCAAGGCAGCCGTGGTGGCCAATGGACGCGCAGCATAGCGCCGCGTCGGCGCTTCGTCATCCGCGGTGATACCCGCCCATCGGACCGGCGCGGTCGACGCGCGGCGGACGCGGCGCCCCGGCGCCGGTCAGGCCCCCGTCCACGGCTTGAAGCGCGCGGTCGAAACCCGGCGCCGGCCGGACCGGGCCGTGTCGCGCCGCGTCGCCTCAGGTCGCGCCGGCCCGCACCTGTTCCCAAGGCACCTGCGCGCTGACCTCGTCGTGGCGGAAGGTGCGCACGGCCGTGCGCTCGATCACCATGATCAGCCGGCACGCCGGGTCGGGACAGGTGCAGCGCGCATCGGTCTCCATCCAGTCTGCCGGATGGTTCATGCGCTGCTTGGCCGGCAGCAGCGGGATCACCGCCTGCAGCGCATACAGGCAGAACGACGACCCGTCGGGCACCGAGAGCTTGCCGCCGCTGAGTGTGAAGTGATCGCCCACCTGCATGCTGCAGGTGCAGTGCGGGCCGACCTCGTCGACCCGCACGCGCAGGTCGTGCAGGGTGAATTGGCCATCGGACGGTGCCGGGGCGGCGTGGGGTTCTGGCGGTGTGCTGCTCATCTCGTCAGGCATCTGGGATAGGGGCCTGGTCACGTCCGGGTCGGAACTGTCTGCTGGCGCAGTCACTCCGTGCGATGCCGTGCAGGGGCAAGACACGACACG
>CAZFVH010000081.1:9530-23771 GCA_964522465.1 uncultured Rubrivivax sp.
TGTCTGCTGGCGCAGTCACTCCGTGCGATGCCGTGCAGGGGCAAGACACGACACGACACGGCGCGGCACGGCGCGGCGCGGCGCGGCGCGGCATGCGCTCAGTATCCTGCGGCCCCATAGGGATTGTCGCCATCGCGACGGTAGACCAGCAAGGTGCGGTCGTACGACAGCACCAGGTCGCCGTGCTGGTTGTGCGCCTCGGTGTGCACCTTGGCGATGCCCTCGTGCGGGCGTGAGGCCGAATCGCGCAGGCCGCGCACCGTCGAGCGTGACTCCAGCGTGTCGCCCGCCTGCACGTCGACCCCGAACACGACATCGGTCCAGCCGAGGTTGGCGTTGACGCGCGCGAAGGTGCGCGTGGTCAGTGCGGTGACCACCGACAGCACCCAGGTCTGCGGCACCGCGGGGGCTGTGGCGCCGGCAGTCCGCGCGAGCGCCAGATCGTGGAACTCGGGCGTGATGTCGAGCGACCGCAAGGCCTGACGCGCCGCCTCCTCCGGCAGGATGCTGCGCCGCGGCCAGTGGACGAAAGTCTCGCCCTCGCGCAAGTCCTCGAAATACAAGCCGACCTGCTCGACCCAGGCCCCGTCGTCGCGCTGCCGGTGGGACGCAAAGCGCGGCTCCAGCACGGGGTTGGGAAGCTGCGCCGCCTGCATCCGCGCGCGCCACTGCAACTCGGCCACGACCTCGCCGCGCTGGTTCAGCCCCTGCGAGCGCAGCGTGACGATCTGCCCGTCCACCGCCAGCACCTCGGTCTGTGCATACAGCGTGTCGCCGCCGAACACCGGCTTGCGCATCGCCAGGCTGTCGAAGCCGAGGAGGCGCTCACGCCGCCCGAAGGTCTTGGACGCCATGCCGATCACGCGCTGCAGCGTGACGGTGCTGACCATCAGCGGCTGGCCCCAGACGGTCTGCGCGGCGTACGGCGCGTCGTAGTGGATCATCGCCGCATTGACCGTGTCGAGCGCTTCGTCGACGTTGTCCTGCTGGCTGAGCGTCACGCCCGGGCGGTGGACAAAGCGCTGACCGGGGCGCAACTGGGCGGTTGCCAGGCCGAAGCACTCCTGGTACAGGCCGGGCGCGAGCGCATAGTAGTGGGTGTGCATGGGGTCGTCTCGCCAGGCAAGCGGCTCGGTATCGGTGCGGTGTGGTCCAGTGCCGCGAGGGCAGAAGGCTTTGCCGGGCCGCGTAGGCGATCAGACGACGCCGCGCGCGCGCAAGTCGGCCACCTGTGCGGCATCGATGCCGATCCCGGCCAGCACGCGCTCCGTGTCGGCCCCGAGCGCCGGCGCCGGTGCCAGAGGCGGGTCGGTACGCGAGGTGTGTAACGGCGAGCGCAGCAATTGCAGTGCGCTGCGCTGGCCCTCCAGATCCCAGCGGGCGACCTGCCGCGGCCCTGCCATGCTCATCGCCTGCGCCACGTTGCGCACGGGCGCGGCCGGCACGTGTCCGCCGAACACGCGCATCCAGGTGTCGGTGTCGCGCTGCCGCAGCACGTCGTCGAGTTCGACCGTCAGCGCATCACGGTGCCGCAGCCGGGCGGCGTAGTCGCGAAACTCGGGCCGCGCCGCCAGGTCCGGCCGCCCGATACGCTCGCACAGCACGCGCCAGAACTTCTCCTTGTTGCACATCAGGTAGATCCAGCCGTCGGCCGTCGTGTAGAGCTGGCACGGCGTCAGCGAAGGATGGGCCGAGCGCGGCTGGCGCACGGTCTCGGCACCGGCGTTCAACTGCCAGGCCCCGACGTAGTTCAGGTTATGCAGCGCGACATCGAACAGCGAGACGTCGACATCGCATCCCTGACCACTGCTACGGGCCTCGACCACGCCGCTGACCAAGCCGAGTGCCATCACCACACCGGTCATGTAATCGACCACCGACAGCCCCATGCGCGCGGGCGCCGCCTGCGGATCACCCGTGAGCGAGAAATAACCGGCTTCGGCCTGCATCAGGTAGTCGTAGCCGGGCCAGGAAGCCCGTTCGCCTTCCCTGCCGTAGCCGCTGAGGTGCGCGCACACCAGCGCCGGGTTGACGTCCTGCAGTTGCGCATGGGTCAGTCCGAGCCGGGCCGGGACATCGCCTCGCAGGTTGCTCGCCACCGCATCGGCCGTGGCGCACAGGCGGCGGAAGATGTCGCGTCCCTCCGGATGCCGCAGGCTCAGCGTCAGGCTCTTCTTGCCGACGTTCAGGCTCTGGAAGAACAGGCTGTCGGCCGTCTCGGGCAGGCCCGCATGGAAGTGCGGGCCGACACCACGCGAGACGTCACCGCCCTCCTCCGGTTGCTCGACCTTGATGACCTCCGCACCCAGGGCGGCCAGGTACTGCGTGCCGAAGGGGCCCGCGCCGTACTGCTCCACGGCCAAGACGCGCACACCGCTCAGCAGTCCCATGACTCGTCAGCCCACCGATGCGGCGTTGGCATGCGCCACACCGGCGCGCACCCGCTCATGGCCACCGACACTGTCTCGGGTCACCTGGAGTCCTCAAGACATGCCAACCCCGAGGCCGCCAGCGAACGACCGGTCCAGATCACTCGTCTTCCTTGTAGTACCCAATCACGTCGCCCTCGGTCGTCACCCCCAGCCCGTTGAGCAGGCGGTTGGAGTAGTTGAAGTAGGCGCAGACCTGGTTGACCTCGAGGATCTCGCCGTCGTCGCAGCCGGCGGCGTGCAGCGCGTCGATGTCGGCCTTCTCCATGCGAGCGACGTCGGTGGTGAGCTTGCCGGCGTAGCGCAGCAGCGCGAGTTCCTTGCCCTCGAAGACGCGCTCGGGCGCGTGCGCCTCGAAGGCTGCCAGGATCGCGTCCGACCGCGCCTTGTCCTTGAGCAGGCGGCGCGCATTGGCCCAATGGTGGGTGAAGCTGTAGGCGCAGCGGTTGAGCGTGCTGACGTAGGACGCCACCATCTCCAGAAACCAGAAGGGCAGCGTGTTGTCGGGGTTGTGCAGCACGCTGCGGTACAGCGTGACATGCCCCTGCATGGTGTGCGGACGCAGGCTGTGGGCCTTCATCACGTTGTCGACGGTGCCGTGCGGCGTCGTCACGAGGCGGTAGGCCTCGGCCAGCGTGCCAGTGGCTTCTTCGAGCGGCACCATGCGGATCCAGGCGGTCATCGGGGCATTCCTTGGTTGGGGGGAGCAGGAGGGCGGAGCGCCGCCATGGGGGTCATCGCGAAACGGCCGAGGCCCGGTCGAGATGCGCCCGTGGCGGGGATGGGGCGACGGGCCCACGGCACCGGCGCGTTGTGACGACTCAATCAGGGAGCGGCCGGCGCACGGCCGGGCGGGCGAACAGCCGATGGACCATGGGCTCGAAGAAGGACAGCGGCGCGCAGTCGTAGTCCGGATCGGACGCGGCCTGGTCGTACTTCTCCACGAAGGTGGCGGCCCACTCGAAATGCGGGTGGCCACGCCAGCGCTCGCGCGCGTTCGGATCGCATCCGGGCAGGTGCGGCGCGTGGACCTGCTGGAAGATCGGGTGGCGCTGCAGCATCCAGTGGTTGCGCTCGCTGATGTACGGCGCCAGGAGGCTGGCCGCGAAGTCACCGTGGGTATCGGGGCAGACGACGAAGCCGATGTCGTGCAGCAGACACACGACGACATCCTCTTCATCCAGGCCATCACGCAGCGCCATCGTCGCCGATTGCAGGCTGTGGCGGTAGTTGTTGACCATGTAGCCGAAGCTCGCGTCATGCTCACTGGCCGCCAGCATGCGCAACACCTGCCGGGCCTGCTCCTGCTCGTAGTAGGGCTGGCGCTGGCGGTTGATCACCTCCCAGTCCTGAGGGGTGAAGTCCTGCATCGCGGCCTTCTCGACGAATTGCCAATCAGGCCGCAGCAGCGGGCTGAAATGCGACGGGTCGTGGTGTTCAGGATCTCGCTTCATGAGGATGCGACGGGAACCAGGGAGTGGGACAGCCAGGCCTCGGTGGCCTCGCGCCAGGGCGCCAGGCCGGCGGTGACGGCGGGATGGGTATCGCCGGCCTCGAGCCAGGGGTGCAGCGCCTGCGGCAGGTGCAGCGCGCCGCCGAGGGCGTCGGCCAGCCGCGCGCCCAGCCGTACCGCGACCGAATGGCCGCAGTCTGCGACGCTGAGCGCCTGGCCGGCCAGCCACGGGTCAGGCCGGGCGAGCACGGCCAGCCGGTCGACTTGCGCCTGGAGGGCCGTCAAGGCCTCGGCCACGCGCGGCGGCGTGCGCGAGGCATCGCGCACGAGCGGGAACAGCGCGCGCACGCGCGGCTCGAGGTGCAGGTCGTGCAGACGCGCCAGGAAACGCGCCTGCGCGCGCTGTAGCGGGGTGCCGGGCAGCAGCGTGGGCTGCGGGCACACCTCCTCGAGGTACTCGAGGATGACCTCGGACTCGGCGATCAAGGTGCCGTCGTCGAGCTCCAAGGCCGGGATCGTGCCGGTCGGCACGCGTGCCCGCCAGACCTCGCTGCGGTACCCCCCTGGGGGTGCGCGCTCCTCGAAGCGCAGGCCCTTGGCCTGCAGGCCGATGCGCACCTTGGCGGTGTAGGTGGACACGGGCAGGCCCCACAGGATCATGCCGGGCCCCCGATGCGGACGGCGCAGGCCGGCGCGGCCCGGTGCCGCCCGAAGCGGCAAGCTCCACGGCTGCCAGCCGACACAGCGCGGTCGATGGATCCGGGCACAGCCCCGCAGGGCCGGGCCGGACGGCGACCGGTCGACCACCGTGCGTCACGCAGGAACCGATCGGCTGCCACCTCAATCCTCCGCCAGAAAAGCCAGGAAGTCTTCACAGGCACCGTCGATCGCCGCCTGCAGCAGCGCCCGCCCCTGCTCGGCCGTGGCCAGCGCCGAGTGCGATCCGACGCGCCCGTCGGGGTAGTTGGCGCGGTGCGTGTCCGCATCCCAGTGGTTGTCGCCACCGTGGTTGCGCAGGTCGTCTGCGCTCAGCAGGGCCGGCGCTTCGGCCGCGCCGGGACGGGCGGAACCCGGTCGCAGGTGCAACGTGATCGCGATCTCGCTGGGCGTGGCGTGCAAGCCCTCCTGTGCGCCGTACCAGGCCTTGCGCAGCGCATCGGCTTGCGGGTACTCCCACCAACTGCGCAGGCGGCAGCGCGGCGCCTGACCGGGCATCGTCCCCAGGCTCCAGCGCGCGTACACATCCTGGAAGGCCGCACGCGCGGCGCCGACGTTGGCGCCATGTCCATTGACCACGTAGATGCGCTCCACCCCATGGCGGGCGAGCGACAGCACGCAGTCCTCGACCATGGCCATGAAGGTGCTGGCCCGCAGCGACAGCGTGCCGGGAAAGCCGAGGTTGAACTGCGCCACCGCCAGCGACATGGTCGGTGCGACCAGCACCCCCAGGCGCTCGCCCAGACCGCGCGCCACCGCCTCGGCGACCAGGGCGTCGGTGCCGATCAGCCCGATCGGGCCGTGCTGCTCGGTCGAGCCCATCGGCAGCACCACGGCACGCGAGCGCTCCAGGTGGCGCGCGACCTCGGGCCAGGTCTGCTCGGTCAGCAGCATGGCGGGCGGGTCGAGCCACGGGCGTCGGGCGGGCACATCCAGCCAATGATAATGATCCGACCCCACTGGACGACATCGTGATGAACCCGAATCCCGCGCACGAAACGAGCCCCATCATCCGCATGCAGGGCGTGAGCAAATGGTTCGGCAGCTTCCAGGCGCTGGACGGTGTCGACCTCGAAGTCGCCCCCGGCGAGAAGATCGTGATCTGCGGGCCTTCGGGCTCGGGCAAGTCCACGCTGATCCGCTGCATCTCACGGCTGGAGCGCCACGAGAAAGGGCGCATCGTCGTCGACGGCACCGAACTCACCGACCACCGCGCCAGCCTCGCCCGGCTGCACAGCGAGGTCGGGATGGTGTTTCAGCAGTTCAACCTCTTCCCGCACCTGTCGGTGCTGGACAACCTGATGCTCGCGCCGATGCGCGTGCGCGGCCTGCCGCGCGAGGAAGCGCGTGCGCTGGCGATGGACTACCTGGCGCGCGTGCAGATCGCCGAACAGGCGCAGAAGTTTCCCTCGCAACTCTCGGGTGGGCAGCAGCAGCGGGTGGCGATCGCGCGCTCGCTGTGCATGAAGCCGCGCATCATGCTCTTCGACGAGCCCACCTCGGCGCTCGACCCGGAGATGATCATGGAGGTGCTGCAGGTGATGGAAGGCCTGGCACGCGAGGGCATGACCATGCTGTGCGTCACGCACGAGATGGGGTTCGCGCGGCGCGCCGCCGACCGCGTCGTGTTCATGGACCGCGGGCGAATCGTCGAGCAAGCCGCTCCGGAAGCCTTCTTCGCCGCACCGCAGACCGAACGCTGCCGCGATTTCCTGGGACGGATCCTGCAGCACTGACGGGCTCGCCCGTGCAAGCCTGATCCCGGACAGGATTGCAGCAAGGCCTCTGTCCGGCCTGTCCCGCACCCGCATATGACCGACAAGCGCGGGGGCCTGATCCCTGTCCGGTGCCGTCAGCCGGGCGTCTTCGCCATCCGACGCTCCAGGCGGCGCACCAGCCAGGACGTCAGCAGGATAAGCAAGAGGTACTCGAACACCAGCAGGGTGTAGATCTCCAGCGGGCGGTACTCGGTGACGTTGAGCTCGTTGGCCCGACGCGTGAGCTCCTGCAGCCCGATCACGGACACCAGCGAACTCATCTTCAACACGTAGACGAACTGGTTGCCCAGTGCCGGCAGGATGGTGCGGATGGCCTGCGGGAAGACCACGAATCGGAAGGTCTGCCAACGCGACAGGCCCAGCGTCTCGGACGCCTCGCGCTGGCCCTTGGCCACCGACTGCAGACCGGCACGGAAGACCTCGGCCTCGAAGGCGGCATCCGACAGCGCGAGCGACAGCACGCCGGCCAGGAAGGCATCGAACTGCAGCCCGCTGACCACCGGCAGGCCGTAGTACACCCACAGCAGCAAGACCAGCAGCGGTACCGCGCGGAAGCACTCGACGTAGGCACGGCTGCTCCAGCGCAGCAGACGCACCGACGACATCGCCGCCACCGCCAGCAACACACCCAGCAGTACCGACAGCGCGATTGCACTGATCGACAACTGCAGCGTCAGCCCCAGACCGGCCAGCATGAAGGCCAGGTTGGACTGGCCCTTGGGCAGGGTCGGGTCAAAGATGTACCAGCCCCAGGTGTAGTTGGAGGAACTGGCGCAGCCCGACAGCAGCAGCGCCACGATCGCGAGCACAAGAAAAAGCCCCGCGCGGGGGGCGGGGCGTACGGGACTCATGAGCCGTGGAAGGTCAGGCCGAGACTCACTGCTTGCCCAACCACTTCTCCTCGAGCTGGTCGAAGAAGCCCTCGGACTTCTTGAGTTCGACCCAGTTGTTCACGTAGTTGATCCAGACGTGGTCGTTCTGCGGCAGCGGGAAGGCGAAGGGCCGCTTGTTGCGCAACTCGGCGCCCGCGACCATCGCCAGGTTCGGGTAGGTCTGCACCAGCGTACCTGCCTCGATGTTGCTGGTGATGGTGGCGGTGGCGCGGTTGGCCAGCACCTCCTGGAAGCCGGTGGCGGGCTTCTCGATCGACTTGATCGTCGCCTGCGGGAAATGCGCGCGCGCCTGCTCCTCGAAGACGGTGCCCATCAGCACCGCCACGGTGACGCCACGCTTGTTCAGATCGGCCCAGCCCTTGACGTTGGCGGCGTTGGACTTCAGCACCAGGGGCACGGTCCCGGCTTCCAGGTAGGGCACCGAGAAGCCCACCGTCCTGGCCCGCGCCATGCTGAGCGATGCACCGGAGAAAATGTCATAGCGATCAGCGGTGATGCCGGCCACCAGCGTGGCCCACTCGGCGGGCACCCACTCGATCTTCACGCCCAGATCCTTGGCGAGCTGCTGCATCGCGTCGATGTCGAAGCCCTTGTAGCTGTTGGTGGCGGGGTCTCGGACCGACATCGGGTTGAAGTCCCCCGTGGTGCCCACGCGCAGCGTGCCGCGCTCCAGGATCTGCTGCAGCTTGGACTTGGTCTGCGCGATCGCGCTGCCGGCAACGCTCAGACCGACCACGGTCAGCGCAACGGCCAGGGTACGTAGGAACTTCATGGGCACTCCTGGGGAGGTCAGGGGGTGTGAACGAACAGCCGAATGACGGGTGTGGCACCGCAGAAGCGGTGCCCGTTGCTCGGCAATGTGACACGATGTTAGCAGCGGCCGGGCTGTGGTCAGCACCCGAGGGCATCGGGGCTTGCCCGGATGCGTCCACGGCACCGAGGGCGCCTCCTACACGCGCCCTCCAGACGGCTCGCCCGGACCCGCGCGCGGCACGGCCTGCACGGGATCTGAAACCGGGCAGGCATCGCGTGGGCACGGTCTGGGCCCGCAAACCGACGAGGTGGACCAGGCAGGGCAGCGCACACCCGATCTGGCACCCTTTCCTTCGTTGGCCGGCGCCTGGCATGAAGGCTATCGCGAAGAGATCGGCCCGTCCGGTGATCTCCCGGCATCGGCGTCGCACGGGAAGTCCACCGAGTGCGGCCGCGACGCCACGAACTCACATTGCACCTGCTCTGCGACGCAGGCGGGATGCATGAGTTGCGGGTGGCCCCGTTGAAGATTCGCAGGCTCTTCAGCGACCGGCCGAATGACCCCGTGACCCGGTGCCGTCGCGGCCATGGGCACCGGCGTGTCTTGCGTGCAACCCGTTCCGCGGGGCGGCGGCAGGGTAGGATCTATTGATGTGTGTTGATGTTCGTTGGGGCGTCCCGCCGCCGGTGTTGGCTCGACAGGTCAATCGTGTCGCCCCTTTGGACGTCGACGGGCAAGGCGGGCCGTCGTCGCGCCAACGGGGTCGCGCAACCGGGCCGGGTGACCGCGGATGACCCCTGGCTGCTCGGGCCTTCGGCGCCAACGCCTGTGCCGGGCGGCGTTCGCCGCCGTGGCGCTTGCGGTGGCATGGCTCGCACTGTCGCCATCGCCACCACCTTCGGTCGACACGGGATGGGACAAGCTCAACCACGTGCTCGCATTCGCCACGCTGACGTTCATCGTCCAGGGCATGACCCGTCGACCCGGCGTGCCGCGGATGGCCACGGTGTCCGTGGGAGTCCTCTACGGCGTGGCGATCGAGATCGCACAGGCCTGGGTGCCTGGGCGCTCCAGCGACTGGCAGGACCTGCTGGCCAACGGCGTGGGCATCGCAGCAGGCTGCGCACTGGCCTGGGCGGTGTGGCGCCGCACATCCGGCGTACCCGCAGGCTGAATCCCCCTCGGCCGATCCGCGCACGGACCACCACGGATTGCGCGCACCGGGTGCCATGCGTGACGGCGATGCCGACAATCCGTTGATGCGCATGCCATGGGCCACCCTGATGCACAGCCTGACGCGCCAGCACCGTGGGCGGGTTGCCGGCATCCTCGCCTTGGCCGTGCTCTGGTGCGCCATCGGGCCGGCCCGGGCGGCGGACGCCATCGACACGGAACGCCGGCCCGTCGCGGCGGCGGCTTCAAGCGCGACGCCGCCAGGCGTTGCACGGCGGCTGCGCGAGCTGCTGTCGAACCCCCATGCCGCCGCTCTCGCGCCAGGGCTGTACCTGCAATCAACGGTGGCCGACCTGCGGGCCGAGGGCCAGGTGCTGGCACGGCTGCCCCTGCCGCTGGCACAGGTGCGCGCGGCGCTGCGCTCGCCGGCGGCTTGGTGCCTGCTGCTGATGCTGCACCCGAATGTCTGGCGCTGTGAAGTACCCGGGCCCGGGCAGGGGGACACGACGCTGCAGATCCTGATGGGACAGCAGCGGGTGACCGTGATCGGCTCGACCCACACACTGGCACTGACATGGAAGCTGGCACGTGACGATGAAGCCGGTCTGGCGCTCGAACTGATGGCCGAGCAGGGCCCTCTGGGAACCCGGGACTACCGTATCGCCGCCAGGATCGAAGCCCTGGACGAATCCCACTCGGCGCTGGAATTGCGTTACTCGAGCGTGTTCACGCGCGCGGGGTTGTGGTTGGCAGAGCTCTACGTCAACACCGCAGGTCGCCACCGCATCGGCTTCACCGTCGAGGGCGTCGACGCGAAGGGACAGACCCTCTACGTGCGCGGGCTGCGCGGCTCGGTCGAGCGCAACACGATGCGGTTCCACCTGGCGGTGCAGAGCTGGCTGGGCGTCCAGATGCTGCCGATGACCCAGCGCATCCCCCGTGCCATCGATGCCTGGTGGGAGGCCAGCGCGCCGTACGCTGCGCAGTTGCATGAGATGGAACGCGAGGCTTACGTGCAGATGAAGTTGCAGCAGTACAACCGCCACGGCACGACGGCCATGCTCGGCGGGTGGATGCACCCCGGACAATGGACCGGGCCCCACGGCAGGTCGGAAGGGATCTCCGTGCAGCGGGCACGGGTCGTCCTGTGGGCCCCCACCTGTGCAGATGCCGGGGCTGGGGCTGGGGCTGGGGCAGCAGCCATTGCCACCGAGTACGGGCCGCCACGTGATCCACCACCCGGCCCCTGCGGGTGGATACACTGAAGTTTCCGCAGATTTCCCGCCATCGCCTGCGGGCGGTGGCCCAGAAGAGGCCAACGCCCGCACTGGCACGGTGCCGATGGCTCCTCCCCTGACCCGACATGGATGCCCCGCCCCCGAACAGGAGTCCGTCCGTGCGGGCGTGGTGCGCCTGGCGCCGTGCCGCGGCGGGCTTGGCCGCCTGCGGGATGCTGTGGGCGCAGGCGGGTGCGGACGATGGCGCAAAGGCGCCGGCCGATCTACCGTCCGAACCATTGACGGCACAGACGACGGCCTCGCCGGCCACCGCCGGTGGGCCGATATCCGCGCCTACGGTCGTCACGGTCTTCACATCGGCCTACCTCGAAGCTGCTGACGCCATCGCAGGACTGACCCGGCCTGCGCGCCGAGCACCCCACGAGGCACCAGACCCGACAGCCCGGCCCGACCAACGACAGCGCCCGAGCCCGGCCCGACCTGCGCAACTGGCGCCCGGGCAGGACTGCGCCCCCCGGGCGCAGGACTATCCTGCGAACGCTCTGCGCTTGCGGGCCACCGGGGTGACGCGACTGCGCATCGCTGTCGATGCCACGGGACAGGCCGCGAAAGTCGAGATCGTCCGATCGGCAGGGACTACGCGCGCCCATGCCGCGCTGGACGAAGAAGCGGCGCGTCGACTGGTGACCTGCCGCTTCGAGCCCGCACACGACAGCCAGGGACAACCGATGCGCGCAGACTTCGAAGCCGAAGTCGTCTGGACCTTGCCCTGAAGCCGGAAGGCGGCCGAGGGGCGCGATCGCACCCCGGCGCGCTGGAAGCCCGGCTTCGCACTTGTCCGAAAATCTCCGGCATGTCCCGCCATTCACATGGGACCGTTGCGTGAGCGCGGCGGCGTCGTCTGAACCGGATCCGATCGACCATGAGAGTCGTGTCGGAGACGGTGATCATCTGGCCCTGCGGCTGTGGCTGCGGCTGCTGTCGTGCACCAACCGCGTCGAGGCACCGTTGCGCAGCCGCCTGCGCGAGCGCTTCGGCGGCTCTCTGCCGCGCTTCGACCTGATGGCACAACTGGACCGACACCCTGCCGGCCTGAAGATGCGCGAGCTGTCTCAGCGGTTGATGGTCACCGGCGGGAATGTCACCGGCCTGACGGATCGTCTGGTCGCCGAGCGCCTGGTAGAACGAACAGAAGACCCGGAGGACCGTAGGGCGTTCACCGTGCGGCTCACGCCCGAGGGGCGCAGACAGTTCCGCGCCATGGCACGCGAGCACGAGCGCTGGGTGGCGTCGCTGTTCGAAGGGCTCGACGCCGCATCCCAGACCGAGCTCTTCCGCCTGCTGGGCCTGCTGAAGAAAGCCCTGCCCGCAGACACCGACGCGGACCAGCGCCGCCGCCGGCCCCGACAGGGCCGATCCACCACCCTGGCGGAGCGGGCGGGCTAGCAGGCGATCCGAGGTGTGGCGCCGACGGCGAAGAGCGGCGCCGACACGGACGGTTCCAGCCCATTCGCAGGCCCGTGGGTTTGGTCACATCCGCAGCAAGGGCACGGCGCACGCCGCCACGACCACCGCCACAAGCTGCAGCGGGCCCAGCCGCTCCTTCATCACGAAGACCGAGATCAGCACGGCGAAGACCGCACTCGTGTCGCGCAAGGCTGCCGAGATCGCCATCGGTGCTTGGGCAAACACCCACACGATCAGGAAGTAGGACGCCATCGACGTCACGCCGGTGGTCCACACGACGTGGCGGTGACGCACGACTGCGGCCCACAAGCCTGGTCGGGTGCGCTGGCGCAGGAACATCAGCGAGGCGTTCAGCACCGCCGTGCAGCAGGCATAGGACAGGGGTGACTCCGATGCGCGGATGCCCTTGACGTCGAGCATCACGCACACCGCGCTGAGCACACCGCCCAGCAGCGTCCAGCCCAGGACGGGCGCACCCAGCCGCTGCCCGCCGCGCGCCTGCGAGGCCATCAGCAGCAAGGACAGCGCGATGCAGGCAACGCCCGCCCAGGCCGCCACCGACAGCTGCTCGCCGGCGAACGCCAGCGACAGCGGCGCGATGACCAGCACCATGGTGGCCCGGCTCAAGGGGTAGACGGCCCCGTATGCGCCGCGCTCGTAGGCGCGCAGCAGGCTCAGCAGGCCGAGCCAGTTGCAGAAGGCGCCAGCGGCCATCCAGCCCCAGGCCTCGAGCCGCGGCCAAGGCAGCCACAACAGCAAGGGCAGGCCCACGAGCGCAGCCACCACCATCTGCCCTGTCATGGCTTCGGTGGGCTGACCGGTGTGCTTGATGGCAGCGGTCCAGGCCGCGTGCAGGAACGCACTGAGCAGCGCGGCCAGGACGAGAGGGGTGTCCAAGTGCGTGAAAGGTGTGCGGCGACGAAGGATCGTAAGCGCCGCTGGCCTGCGCCGGGGCGCGCGGCGGGCACCGTCTCGTTTCGCGGGGCTTTTCAGGCCGCGCCGAGCACGTCGCGCCCGACGATGAGCTGCTGCACCTCGGTGGCGCCCTCGTAGATGCGCAGGGCGCGGATCTCGCGGTAGAGCGACTCCACCACCGAGCCCACCCGCACGCCCATGCCGCCGTGCATCTGCAGCGCGCGGTCGATCACGCGCTGGGCGTTCTCGGTGGCGCACATCTTGGCCATCGCCGCCTCGCGCGTGGTGCGCGCGCCCTTGACGTCGCGCAGCCAGGCGGCGCGGTAGGTCAGCAGCGCCGCGGCGTCGATGGCGCTCGCCATCTCGCCGAGCGCGGCCTGGGTGAGCTGGAAGTCGGCCAGCGTCTGGCCGAACATGCGCCGCGACTTGGCGTGCGCGATCGCCTCGTCGAGCGCGCGGCGCGCAAAGCCCAGCGCCGCCGCGGCGACCGAGGCGCGGAAGATGTCGAGCGTGCGCATCGCCAGCTTGAAGCCCTCGCCGGGCTGGCCGAGGATCTGGCCCTTGGAGATGCGGCAGCCGTCGAAGCGCAGGCGCGCCAGCGGGTGCGGCGCGATGACGTCGATGCGCTCGGCGATCTCCAGCCCCGGCGTGCCGGCCTCGACGACAAAGGCGCTGATGGCCGCCGTGGGCTTGGCCCCCGGCCCACCCAGCGGCTGGCCGTCGGCGCCGAGGGTGCGGGCGAAGACGCAGTAGACGTCGGCGATGCCGCCGTTGCTGATCCAGGTTTTCTGGCCGTCGAGCACCCAGTAGTCGCCGTCGTCGCGCGCGGTGCAGGCCATGGCCGCGACGTCTGAGCCGGCCTGCGGCTCGGAGAGCGCGAAGGCCGAGATCCACTGCCCGCGCGCCACCCGGGGCAGCACCCGGGCCTGGACCTCGGCGCTGCCGGCCAGCGTGACGGCCCCGGTACCCAGGCCCTGCATCGCAAAGGCAAAGTCGGCCAGCCCGTCGTGCCGGGCCAGCGTCTCGCGCGCAACGACCAGGGCCCGCGAGTCCAGCGCTGGCAAGGCCCCCCCGTGCGCTGCCGGCACGCACCAGCGCAGGTGCCCGGCCTCGCCGAGCATCGTGACGAGGTGTCGGCACGCGGCGTCGGTGTCGGCGTGGTCGACGCTGCCGAGGTGCTGTGCGCACCACGCATCGAGCGCCGCCGCCTGCTCGCGGTGCAGATCATCGAAGAAGGGAATGTCGAGGTGGGAGAGGCGGGTCATGGTGGTTCTCAGCCCTTCTACGTTTTCCGAGCCCGGAATTCAGAATTTGGAAAGCCAGAAGCTGCGGGCGACGATTTCACCAGACGCAGGGCACGGGTACCCCCCTCCGCTCATGCCCGGGCACAGAGGCCCGGGCGCTCGCCAGGCACGAACAGTCCC
>CAZFVH010000082.1:0-7400 GCA_964522465.1 uncultured Rubrivivax sp.
TGCCGCGCGTGATGGCCGAGGCGGGCTACAACTGGCGCGACCGCGACCGCATCACGCTCAGCCGCAACACCGAGACCGGCGATCTCTCACCGTCGCGCTTCGTCTCGCAGGACCGCAGCCAGATGCTGTCGGGCCTGGAGTTCACCTGGAGCCTGCTGGACATGACGCTGGGCTACTACGGTGCGCGTCAGCAGGCCGACCGGGCGCTGATCGCCACCGAGCGCCGGCGCAAGGCCATGCACCAGTTGCTGCAGGACGTGCGCACGGCCTACTTCCGCGCCCTGGCCGCGCAGAAGCTGCGTGACGAGGTCGGCCAGACCGTGCGTCTGGCCGAGGACGCCTTGCGCGACGCCCGCAGCGCCGAAGCCCTGCGCGTGCGCAGCCCGCTGGACGCGCTGCGCTACCAGCGTCAGGTGCTGGAGAACCTGCGCCTGCTCGAGGCTATCGGGCATGAGCTGTCCTCGGCCCAGGTCGAACTGGCGCAGTTGATCAACGCGCCACTGGGCCAGACGCTGGTGCTGGCCGAGCAGGACCGTCCCGACGTCGCGCAGATGCTGCTGCAGATGCCGATCACGCGGATGGAGGATGCCGTCCTGGCCAACAACCCCGACCTGCGCGAGGCGCACTACAGCTCGCGTCTGGCGCGCGACGAAGTGCGCCGCACGATGGCCCGACTGTTCCCGAACGTCAGTCTCAACCTGGGTGCAGAGTACGACTCCGACAGCTACCAGGTCAACCGCCACTGGCAGGACGCAGGCCTGCAACTGTCGTTCAACCTGCTGAACTTGCTCAGCGGCCCGGCGCAGATGCAGCTGGCCGAAGCCGGGGTGGCGCTGGCCGACCAGCGCCGCATCGCGATGCAGATGGCCGTGCTCGCGCAGATGCACCTCGCGCGGCTGGCGCTGAGCAATGCGCGCGACCAGTTCGCCCGCGCCGACGCGATCTGGGACGTGGACCGCAAGATCACCGTGATGGTGCGCCACCGCGAGGCCGCGCAGACCCAGAGCAAGCTCGACACCATCAGCAACGCCACCAGCGCCACGCTCAGCCGGCTGCGCCGCTATCAGGCACTCGGTCAGATGCAGGCCGCTGAGAACCGCCTGACGGCCACACTGGGCTTCGACCCGCGCATCGGCCGCACCGACGGCCTGAGCGTGCAGCAGATCACCGAGCAGATCCGCCAGCAGTTCGAGGCGATGGCGCAACTGGTGCAGACGCTGCCGGAGAAGAAATGACCGGCGGCCGGGCTTGCTGGACCCTCGTCGGCATGCTGCTGTTCGCAGCAGTGCCGGCATCGGCGCAGAAATCCGCACCTCGCGCCGACAAGGCCCTCGAAGCGCGTCTGGAGCGCCAGGAGATCCGTGCACAGCTCACCCCGCGCCGCTACACCACGTTGGCCGCCGAGGTCGGCGCCCGGGTGCAGCGCGTGACCGTGGGCGAGGGTGCCCGCTTCGAGGAAGGGCAACTGCTCGTGGCCTTCGACTGTTCGGTGCAGCAGGCCCAGCACGACAAGGCGAAGGCCGAGCTCGAGGCCGCCGAGGCCACGCTGCGCGCCAACCAGCAACTGCTCGACCTGAACTCGATCGGGCAACTCGAGTTCGACCTGTCACGCAGCGCCGTCAGCCGCGCCGGCGCCGAGGCGCAGATGCAGCGCGCCATCCTGTCCAAGTGTCGCATCCTGGCGCCGTACGCCGGCCGCGTGGCCGAGCAGAAGGTGCGTGAACAGCAGTTCGTGCAGGCGGGCCAGCCGCTGCTCGAGATCCTCGACGACAGCGTGATGGAGCTCGAGTTCCTGGTGCCGTCGAGCTGGCTGGTGTGGCTGAAGGTCGGCCAGCGCCTGCGCGTGCAGATCGACGAGACCAAGCGCAGCTATCCGGCCCGGTTCACCCGCATCGGCGCGCGCGCCGACCCGGTGAGCCAATCGGTCAAGGTGGCCGCCGCAATCGACGGTCGTTTTCCAGAACTCGTCGCGGGGATGAGCGGCCGCATCCTCGCCAGCCGGCCGTGAGCCCGCCCCGTACGGATCCCCATCGCGCCGCGCTGCGGCCTCGGCGGGTATCGCGACCGATGGTGCTGGAGCCACGCTTCATGTTCGACGGCGCGCTGGCGCTCGACCTCGCGCAGGACGCCGGGTGGGCCAGCGGACGCAGCCCGTCGGAAGGCGGCGCTGCACCGGACGATCCGGCTGCACGACTGCCACCGACGCCGGCAACACCGACAACCCCCGCGAGCGTCCCGGCCGGTGTCAGTGCCCTGCCCATCCCAGCCGCCGGGCAGGCACGCCAGGAGATCCTGTTCGTCGACACGGCGATCGCAGGCCACGAGGCCTACGTCGCCCACGTTCGCGAAGGCATTCAGGTGGTCATCCTCGACCCCAGCCGCGATCCCTGGCAGCAGATGAGCCAGGCCCTGCAGGATGGTCCCGCCCGGCACGCCGTCCACCTGCTGTCCCACGGCACGCCGGGGCAGGTGCAGATCGGCGACAGGGCGGATGCCGGCTGGGACGCTTCGACGCGGGACGCTTGGCTTGCACGCGAGTTGCCACGGTGGGCCTCGTTCCTGCAGCCAGACGCCGACATCCTGCTGTATGGCTGCAGCGTGGGCGCGGGCGCCGACGGACGGGAACTGATCGAGCGCATCGCCCGGCTGACGCAAGCCGATGTGGCTGCCTCCGATGACGCCACCGGGCGCAGCGGAACGCAGGGCGACTGGGTGCTGGAGCAGCAGTCCGGGACGATCGACACCACACTGGCCTTCGATCCGGCCTGGCTCGCCACCGCCGAGCTGGGCCTGCTGCAGGGCACCGTGCCCAACACGCCCGCCACCGTGGTCGACGGTGTGCAATCGGTCACGGAAGGGACGCGCGGAACACCGATCGGGACGCAGACACTCGCGCTCACCGACGCCGATCTGGACCGTGGCGAGCAGACGCCCGAACAGATCGTCTTCACGCTCACCGACACCCCGGCACACGGCTTCCTGACCTTGGACGGCCACCCGATCGGCCCTGGCTCGACCTTCCACCTGGCGCAGCTGCGTGACGGCCTGTTGGCCTATGTGCACACCGCCGGCGGCACGGCCGCGCAGAACGCCGCCGACGGTTTCTCGGTGAAGGTCAACGACGGCGCCACCCCGCTGGCGGACTCCGACACCGCCCAGGTGACCCTCGTCATCACTCCCGTCAACCAGGCACCGAGCATTTCCGGTCGCGGCAGCGTTTTCGAAGGCCAGCCGCGCGACGCAACGAGCGGCGGGGTCGCACAGTCCGTGGTCGGCTTGTTCATCACCGCCGACGGCGGCGGCGACCCGGGCGACGACGTGCTCGACCTGCGCCTGGACAACCTGCCGGCACACGGCGTGCTGCACTACAGTGGCCTGGCCGTCATTGGAGGTGTCGCGCAGACCATTGACCGCGCCCTGGGTCCGCAGGACATCGCCAGCGGCTTCGTCATCGCCCATGCCGATCGCAGCGGCCTGCGCTACGCCCACGACGGTGTCGACCCGAACGGCCTGCCACCCGGCGACGGTTTCGACGTGACCGTCACCGACGGCGGCGGCGGGCTGGGCTCGGATGGCGTCCGGTCGGCCAGCGCGCGCATCGTGCTCGACATCCTGCCGGTCAACGACGACCCGGTGTGGGTCGACGCCAGCACGCGGGCGGCCACCGTCACGGCCGAGGGGCCCAACGGCGTGCTCGACGGTGGCGGCGACGACTACCGGGTCGTGCTCACGCCGCAGATGTTGTCGGCCACCGACGTCGACTCGGCGGAGTCGAGCATCACCTTCGTTCTCACGGCGGCGCCGGCGCACGGCCATCTGCTGGTGAACAACACGCAACTGCTGGCCGGGGCCACCTTCAGCCTGGCAGACGTACGCGCGGGCCGGGTGCAATACGTGCAAACGGCCGTCAACGATGCCGGCAGCCAGCCCACCGACAGTTTCGCCTTCCAGGTGCGCGACAACACACTGTCGCTGCGCTGGGACGCGCAGGGCGAGGATTTCGTGCGGCAGGGCGGCATCTACGTCGGGACGGACTTCACCGACCCGCTGCGCACCTTCGACTTCGGTCTCACGCTGGCGCTGTCGCGCACCGGCAGCGGCGGCAGCGGCGAGACCGACCCGACGCCGGTGCCGAGTTCGCAACTGGCCACGAATTACGTGGGTCGACCGCCCACCGGCGCCACGCTGTGGCCGCTGGCCGACGGTCAGCCCGTCCTGCTGAACGAGGGCGCCACAGTCCCGGTGACGCGCGACCTGCTGCGTTTTGCCGCTGGCAGCGTGCCGACGAGCCAGATCGTCTTCACCATCGGCGCGTTCAACGGCGCCGCCGGTGCCCCGGGCTCGTGGAACGGCAGCCTGCAGAAGGACGGTGTCGCGCTGCGCGCCTTCGAGGGCTTCACGCAGGCCGATGTCGATGCCGGCCGGATCCGCTACGTCCACGACGGCGGCGAGGACTTCGCCTCGTCGGTGACCCTGTATGTGTCGGCCGGCGGCGCCGGGAACTTCGCCACGCACGATTTCCACTTCTACACCACGCCGGTCAATGACGCGCCCGTGGCCACCGGCTCGACCGGCGCGTCGGTGGTCGAGGGCGCGGCGCGGGTGATCGGTGCGGGCCAGCTCGCCTTCTCCGACGCCGACGATGCCACGAGCGAGTCCTACGTCGAGGACGACCCGGACATCGCCGACAACCACCGCGCGAGCTACGCCCTGGACAACGCCGCCTGGGGCGGGGCCGGACTGCGCTTTCGCCTCGGTGCCCTGCCCTCGGCCGGCGCGCTGCAGGTCGACCTCACCGGCACCGGGCAGTGGACGACGCTGACCGCGGCAGATGTGGCGCAACAGACGCTGTTCGACACCGCGATCGTGGGCCAGGGCCGGCTGCGCTACGTGCACGACGGCGGCGAGGCGCGCGCCGACAGCTTCAGCGTCGTGGCGCGCGACCGCTGGGGGCAGGACAGCGCGCCGGCCACGGTCGGGCTGGTGGTCACCAACCTCAACGATGCGCCGGCCATCGCCGCCGACCCGACCGCGGCCGACCCGACCGCCGCCCCCGGCGCCCCCAACCTGCTGGGTGGCCCGGCCGTCAACGACCCGCTGACTACGGTGCCCGAGGGCGGCAGCGCGCGCATCGACGCCTCGCTGCTGCGTGCGCTGGATCCTGACAGTTCGGCGCAGCAGGTGCAGTACCGGCTGACCGCCGTGCCGACGGCGGGCCGGCTCGCGCTGTCGACCAACGGTTTCAGTTTCACCACGCTGGGGGTGGGCGCGTCCTTCTCACAGCAGCAGGTCCACGACGGGCAGCTGTACTACCTGCACGACGGCGCCGAGCCGGCCAGCCTCGGCTATCCGGGCTCGCCCGACGACCGCTTCACCTTCACGCTGTCCGACGGCAACCGCGAGCAAACGGGCAACGCATTCTGGATCTATGTCCGGCCGATGAACGACCGGCCGACCTTGACGCTGCCCACAGGGCCGGTGGACATCGACAGCGCGCTGGCGGCGCGCAACGCGGTGGCCGGCGTGGCCGTGGACGACCCGGACCTGTCCAACGGTGCGCAGAGCGGCGAGACCGATTTCGTGCAGGTGACGGTGCGCCTGCTCGACGCCACCGGCGTGCCCGTCACCGACCTGGCCCAAGGCCTGGGCGGCGGCGGCGTCACGTTCGGGCATGCGCTGCCGGTCGATGCGAGCGGCGCCTGGGCGGTCACGCGCAGCGGCGTGCGAGAGGTGCTGCAGCTGCAAGGTACCCGGGCACAGGTCAACGAGGCGCTGGCCGGGCTGAGCGTGACCTTGGACCAGGACCTCGACACCCGGCTGCAACTGCAGGTGATCGTCGACGACCGCGTGCGCGACGTCTCCGGCGCGCTGGTCGCCTTGTCGTCGCGCGTGCTCGCCAACGGCGGGGACTTCAACCAGGCGGCCACCGCCGGCAGCGCGCCGTCGCCGGTGCCGTCCGACGCCTTCGATTGGGGGGGCGGCGCCGAGGTGCCGGCCGGCCACGCCAACATCGTGCAGCGCACGGTCGAACTGCGCGCCTCGCGCGTCAACGACGCCGCCGTGCTCACCGGCCC
The DNA here is from genome assembly GCA_964522465.1 of uncultured Rubrivivax sp. Lineage (GTDB taxonomy): Bacteria > Pseudomonadota > Gammaproteobacteria > Burkholderiales > Burkholderiaceae_C > Rubrivivax. The sequence goes on from CAZFVH010000082.1 coordinate 6,075, forward strand.
GACCACCGCCCCGGTGGACGAGGACACCCGCTCGCTCGTCGGCGGCGTCTTCACCGTGGCCGATGCCGAATCGGCCGGCTTCGACACCCCGGTGACGGTGACGCTGAGCGTGGACAGCGGCCGGCTCGACGTCGCCGCCACTGGGGTGCAGACGCGCTTCACACCCACCGGCGGGCAGGCCGTGACGATCGCCGGGGACGACAGCGCGAGCGTCACGCTGACCGGTCGCGCCGCCGACATCCAGGCCCTGCTGAACCGGAGGGACTCGGGCGACACGATCGACGATGCCAACGGCGGCCTGTACTACACAGGGGCGACCCATCTGAACCACGACCTCAACGGCGACGCCGCCGGTGACGTGACGTTGACGCTGACGCTGGACGACGCGGGCTCGCGCATCGGTGGTGACGTCGGTGCCGGCAGCGTGGCGAACCTGCCATCGCCCTGGCAGATCGGCCTCGTGATCGCGCCGGTCAACGACGCGCCGACGGTCGGGACGGTGGGAGACCGCCTGACGGTCGACGACGACACACCCGCTGCGGTGAGCGGCTTCACGCTGAGCGACGTCGACGCGCTGGACGGCCAAGCCGACGGTGAGCAGGACGTTCGGATGCAGGTGCTGGTGCGCCTGCTGGATGCCCAGCGCGTGCCGCTGAGCGCCGCCACCTATGCCGCCGCAGGGATCCGGCTCGACAGCAGCGTCGTCGACAGCGGCGCGGTGGTCGATCCCGCGCTCGACGGTCAGACCCGCGCCCTGCGCCTGCTGGGCACGCGCGACCAGATCGATGCCTGGCTGCAGGGCCTGCGCCTGACCAGCATCCTGCCCGACGCCGCAGGCGAAGTGGCGTTCGTCGAAGTCGTCGCCGACGACCGCGCGCGCGGGCCGCAGGGGCAACTCACCGGCGGCGCAGACGGCGGCGCACGCAACCAACGGCCAGGCCTGCCGCCCGCGCCGGCGCAGGACAGCCTCGACCCGTATGCGACGACGGTGTCGGCCTACGGCATCTACAACGTGACCGCCTCGGCGCGGGCCGTCACCATCGTGCCGGCCAACGACCCGGGTGAGATCCGCGTCGACGACGTCACCGTGGCCGAGGGGTCGCCGACGCTCACGCTCGATGCGCTGCAGGGCGGCCTGCAGATCACCGACCCCGATGCCGGCCCCGCCATCGGCGTGTCGGCCACCGTCGCGCTGAGTGCCGGGCGCATCGTCGCGGTGGGCGGCAGCGGCGGCCGGGTCGAGGGCCTCGACACCTCGGCCGTCACGATCTCGGGCGTCAGCCTTGCGCAGCTGAACGCCCGGCTGCAGGCCTTGACGCTGGCCCT
>CAZFVH010000082.1:7500-22690 GCA_964522465.1 uncultured Rubrivivax sp.
TCGTCGGCAACGCCGCCGACCGCGCCACGCAGGGCCTGTGGCAGTACCGGCTCGACGGCGACTGGGTCGACATCGGCGACGCCGATGGCGCGCCCTCGCAGGCGGCGGCGCTGGTGCTGCCCGCCGAGGCGGCGCTGCGCTTCCTGCCGGTGGCCGACTTCAACGGCCGGCCGGGCGTGCTGACGGTGCATGTGGCCGATGCCGCGCAGGCGCTGCAGGCGGGCATCGACCTGCGCGGGGCCTTCACGCCCACCGGCACCTGGTCGGATGCCGTGCAGCTCTCGACGACGGTGGATGCGCGCAACGATGCGCCGGTGCTCGCCGCCACCGTGTCGAACCCGCTGGCGGTGGAGAACGACGAGACGGGCAGCGGCCAGTCGGTGCCGGCGGTGCGCCTGCTGTCGTCGGCCCGCCTGACCGACGTCGATCTGGCGGGCACCGCCGGCCTGCAGGGCGGCATCTTCGGCGCCGGCACGATACGCGTGAGCCTGGACGACCCGGTGGCCGGCGACGTGCTGGGTGTGGGCGGCACCCTGCCCGACGGCGTGCAGGTGTCAGGCGGCACCGACGGTCAGCCCCTGACCGTCACGCTGCGTCCGCAGGCGACGCTGGCGGAAGCGGAAGCCCTGCTGAACGCGTTGCGCTTCTGGCACACCGGCGACGACCCGGACCTGCGCGGCACGGACACCACGCGCACCTACCGCATCAGCGTCTTCGACGCCGACAACGCGCAAGCCGGCGGCGATGCCGGCGGCCCCGCGGGCCTGGCATCGAACGAACTCATCGGGACCGTGACGCTGCAGGCGCGCAACGACGCACCGGTCGTCGACCTCGACCCCGGCACGGCGTCGCGCGACCGGGACCTCGTCTGGCTGGAGCCCGCCGACGCGCCGCACGACGCCCTGCCGATCGCCCCCGAGGCCGTGCTGTCCGACGCCGACAACGCCATGCTGTCGCGCCTGACGCTGACCGTGGCCGGCCTGCGCGACGGCGACGCCGAGGAACTCGTCGTCGCCGGGCAGGCCTTTTCGCTGGCGTCGGACCACGGCGACACCGTGGTCGGCGCCTGGCGCGCCCGCTACGACGCCGACACCCGCACGCTCAGCCTGGTGCCGGACCAGGCGGCCACCGCGCCCGTAGCCGACTTCCAGACGCTGCTGCGCGGCATCGGCTACCGCTCGACGACCGACCAGCCCACCGAGGGGCTGCGCAGCGTGCAGGTCCGCGTCACCGACGCCGGCGCGGGCGCTGCCGGCACGGACCCGGCGGTCGCCGAGGTCGCCACCGCCCGCATCGACGTTCGCGCGGCCAACGACGCGCCGGTGCACACCCGACCGGCCGCGTACGCCGTCGACGAGGACGGAGCCCTGGCGCTCACCGGCCTGGCCGTGGCCGATGGCGACATCGGGCCGGGCACGATGACGCTGCGGCTGTCGGTGGCACACGGCACGCTCGACGCGGCGTCCACCGTGCCGGGCGGCGTGCCGTCCGCCGGTGTGGAGGGCCATGGCACGGCGCAGCTCGCACTGACCGGCACGCTGGCGCAGATCAACACCACGCTCGCCGCCGCCGGGGCCCTCGTCTACCGCCCCGCGGCCGACCGTCACGGCAGCGACACGCTGACGATGCGCAGCGAGGACGGCGGGCACAGCGGCGCCGGCGGCGCGCGCGTCACCACCGACACCGTGGATATCACCATCCGCGCCGTCAACGACGCGCCTACGCTCACGCTGCCGTCCGCGCAGTGGATCGACGAGGACACGGTCCTGAGCCTGGCCGGGCTGCGCGTGGCCGACGTCGACGCCGGCGACGCTCCGCTGACGCTGACCCTGACCGTGGCCCACGGCACGCTGCAACTCGCCACCGACGTGCCCGGCGGCGTGGCCGCCGCCTCGGTCAGCGGCAACGGCACGGCCACCGTCACGGTGCAGGCGAGCGCCGCCGCACTGGACGCCACGCTGGCCCACGTCGGCGGCCTGCAATACAGGCCGACGGCCGACTTCCACGGCACCGACACCCTCAGCGTCACGGCCGACGACGGCGGCGCGTCGGGCAGCGGCGGCGCGCGCACCAGCAGCGGCAGCGTGGCCCTCGGCGTGCGCTCGGTCAACGACGCCCCGGTCAACACCGTGCCGGGCGCGTTGAGCCTGGACGAAGGCGGGATGCTCGCGCTGACGGGCCTGGCCCTGGCCGATGTCGACGCCGGCGGCTCCGGCGTGCGCGTCACGCTGTCGGTGGCGCACGGACGCCTGGAGGTGCTCGACAACGTCGCCGGCGGCCTGGACGCCAGCGGGATCCAGGGCCAGGGCAGCACCGTCGTGGTGCTCGAGGGCACGCTGGCGCAGGTCAACGCCACGCTCGCGGCCGAGGGTGGTGTGCGCTACCGCCCCGACACCGGCTTCGTCGGGCAGGACACGCTGATCATGACGAGCAGCGACCGCGGGCACAGCGGCGCGGGCGGCGCGCTCACCGACACCGACGCGGTGATGTTGACTGTCAGCGCCGTCAACGACGCCCCGGTGCTGACCGTGCCGGGGGCGCTGGCCCTGGCCGAGGACGGCGCGGTCCAGGTCACCGGCCTGTCGGTGGCCGATGCCGACGCCGGCGCCAACGCCATCGTCATGACCTTGTCGGTGGGGCACGGCACGCTGCACCTGCTCGCGGACGTGCCCGGCGGGCTGGGGGCCTCGATGATCGCCGGCAACGGCAGCGGCAGCGTGGCGCTCACCGGCACGCTGGCGCAGCTCAATGCCACGCTGGCGGCCAGCGGCGCGTTGGTCTACCGGCCCCTGCCCGACTTCGCCGGCAGCGACACGCTGACCGTGCAGGCCAACGACCAGGGGCACGGCGGCGCGGGCGGGCCCAGGACCGACTTGAAGACCGTCGCGCTGTCGATCGCCGCCGTCAACGACGCGCCGGTGCAGACCGTGCCCGGCGCGCTGACCGTCGACGAGGACACCGATCTGGCGATCACCGGGCTGCGCGTGGCCGACGTCGACGCCGCCGACGGCGTGCTGCGCACCACGTTGTCGGTCGGCGCCGGCACCTTGCGCGTGCGCGCCGATGCGCCGGGCGGGCTGCCACCCTCGGCCATCGTCGGCAACGGCAGCGCACAGCTCACGCTGACCGGCACGCTGGCGCAACTGAACGCCACGCTGGCGGCCGTCGACGGCGTCGTCTACCGCGGCGCGGCCAACGTCCACGGCAGCGACACGCTGACCCTGAGCACCGACGACCTGGGCGGCCGTGGCAGCGGCGGCGCGCAGGCAGACACCGACACCGTCGCGCTGACCGTGCGGTCGGTCAACGACGCGCCCCGCCTGCAGACGCCGCCGGCGCAGACCACCTCGCAGGACACGCCCCTGGCGCTGGCGGGCCTGTCGATGGCCGACGTCGACGCCGGCGACGGCACGGTGGCCCTGACGCTGTCGGTGGCCCACGGCCGGCTCGACCTGCGCGACGACGTGGCCGGTGGCCTGGGCGCGGGCGGGATCGCCGGCAACGGCAGCGCCAGCGTCACGCTGTGGGGTCGCGTGCCGCAGATCGCCGCCACGCTGGCCGCCAGCGGCGGCGTGGTGTACCGCCCCGACGTCGGCTTCCACGGCGCCGACACGCTGACACTGAGCGCCGACGACCAGGGCCTGACCGGCGCGGGCGGCCCGCGTACCAGCACTGCCACGGTCGGCATCACCGTGCTGGAGGATGGCGCCCCGCCGCCCGCGCCGAACCAGCCCCCGGTGCACACCGCGCCCGCCCTGCTCACCGGGGTCGAGGACGGCCCGCTGACGATCTCCGGCCTGTCGGTCGCCGACCCGGACATCGGCGGGCAGGCGCTGCGCATGACGCTCAGCGTCGCGCACGGGCGGCTGACCGTGTCGGACGCGGTGCCGGGTGGCCTGGACGCCGATGAGATCGACGGCAACGGCAGCCGTCAACTGGTGCTCACCGGCCCGCAGGAGCGCCTGAACGCCACGCTGGCCGCCCTCGGCGCGCTGGTCTACCAGCCCGACGCGCAGTTCCATGGCGACGACACGCTGACGCTCACGACGAGCGACCGCGGCTACAGCGGCAGCGGCGGCGAGCGCACCGACACCGACACCGTGACGCTGCGCATCGCCGCGGTCGACGACGCACCCGTGCTGCAGGCCCCGGCAGCGCTGCAGGTCGTCGAGGACGGCGCGGTGGCGATCGCTGGCGTGTCCGTGGAAGACGCGGATGGCGCAAACACCCTGGTCGAACTGCGGCTGCGCGTCGCCCACGGCACGCTGCAACTGGCCGACGCCGTGCCCGGCGGGCTGCCGGCCGCGGGCATCGTCGGCCAGGGCAGCGCCGCGCTCACACTGGCCGGCACGGTCGCGCAACTGAATGCGACCCTTGGGGCGGTCGGCGCCCTGGTCTACCGCCCCGATGCCGACCGCAACGGCACCGACACGCTGACGCTGGAGGCGGCCGACCCGGGCCCCGGCGGCGCCGTGCAGGCCACCCGCCAGGTCCGCATCGACATCCTGGCCGTCAACGATGCCCCGGTGCAGACCGTCCCCGGCGCGCTGGCCGTGGACGAGGACACCGACCTGGCGATCGCCGGCCTGCGGGTCGACGACGTCGATGCGGGTGACGGCCTGGTGCAGACGGTCCTGACCGTCCAGCAGGGCGTGCTGCGCCTGCGCCACGACGTCCCGGGCGGGCTGGGTGTGACGGGCATCGCCGGCAACGGGAGTCCGTCCGTGACGCTGACCGGCACGCTCGCCCAGGTCAACGCGACGCTGGCCGCCGCCTCAGGGGTGGTCTACCGCGCCTCGACGGACTTCCACGGCGGGGACGCACTCACGATGCGCACCGACGACCGTTCGAACAGCGGCGCCGGCGGCGCCGGCGTCGACGTCGACACGGTCGCCCTGACGGTGCGCCCGGTCAACGACGCGCCGCGCCACCAGACGCCCGACGCGCTGAGCGTGCTGGAGGACGGCGCGCTGGAGATCACCGGTCTGGGCCTGGACGACGTCGATGCCGGCGACGGCATCGTCCGCTTGAGCCTGGGCGTCGGCCACGGCACGCTGCACCTGCGCGACGACGTGCCCGGAGGCCTGGACGCCACCGGGATCAGCGGCAACGGCAGTGCCAGCGCGACCCTGTGGGGCCGCATGGCGCAGATCAACCTGACGCTCGCAGCCGCCGGGGCCGTCGTCTACCGACCGCAGGCCGACTTCGAGGGAGCCGATCTGCTCACGCTGCAGTCCAGCGACAACGGCCTGAGCGGTGCGGGGGGTGTGCGGGGCGACACCGACACGGTGGCGCTGACGGTCGTCGGCGTCAACGACGCCCCCACGGTCGGCGCCCCGGCGCAGTGGACGGCGCGGGAGGACGAGCCCACGGCCCTGACCGGCCTGTCGGTGACCGATGTCGACGCCGGCACCGGCGAGCTCGACGTCCGGCTGTCGGTGGCGCACGGCACGCTGAGCGTGCGCACCGACCTGGCCGACGGTGTCGCGGCCGCGCGCATCACCGGCAACGGCACGTCGCAGGTGCGGCTCTTGGGCCGACTGACCGAGATCCAGGCCACGCTCGCCGCCCAACAGGGCCTGGTCTACCAGGGGTCGGCCGACTTCGCCGGCAGCGATGCGCTGTCGATCCGGGTGGACGACCCCGGTCGCGGCGCCGACGCGACGTCGACGACCTCGACCGTGCCCATCACCGTGACGCCGGTCAACGACGCGCCGCAGGCCAGCGGTCACAGCCATGCGCTGGACCCGGGCCAGGAGGTCGCGGTGCAGCTGGGCTCGGGCGCGCTCGATGCCGATGGCGACGCCCTGACCGTGGCCACCGTGGCCGGTCGGGCCTTCGACGCCTGGCCGGCCAGCACCGACCCGGCGCTGAACGCTGGCGCCGGCTACCGCGAGATCGCGCTCGCGCACGGCACGCTGTTCCTGAAGGCCGACGGCAGCGGCGTGTACCGGCATGCCGGACGCAGCTTCGACTGGACGCCCGACGCAGGCGTGCAGGGCGTGGTCGAGTGGCAGACGTCGGACGGGTCCTGGCAGCCCGTGGCAACGACGCGGACGATCCCCCTGGCCGACCTGCTGGCCGGCCGGCTGCGCTACACGCCGGCGGGCTCGGAACTCGGCGCCAGCGAGGTCCCCGTGGGCCAGTTGATCGAACGCCCGTGGACGCAGGACACCTTCGACTTCCGCCTCGGCGACGGGCAGGCGCTGTCCCCGTCGGCCACGGTGCAGCTGCAGGTGCGCGACCCCGACGGCCGCTTCGAATCGGCGCTGGCGCCCGGGCCGGACCCGGACGGCGACGGGGTCACGAGCGTCCTGGAGAACGCCCTGGCGGCCGCCGCCACCGGCGCGCAGCCCCTGCGGGCGCAGCCCTACGTGCTGGGGCTGGACCACCTGACGGCGGGGTCGGGGCCGGGCCGGGTGCTGCTGCGCGCCGACGCCCGCGTAGGTGCCGACCTCAATGCCGACGGGATCGACGACGCACAGCAACCGGGGGTGGTCGTCTTCGGCTGGAGCACCGACCCGCGCTACATCACCGTTCCCTTCGACCCGAGCGTCGCGGGCGCGCAGCGCGCGATCGTCGGCTTGGTGGCCGAGGCGAGCGCCACCTCCCTCGGGCAGGCGCATCCGGGCGTGCAGTTGCACGAGGTCGAGGTGCTGGCACTGTCGCCCGACCAGCAGGACCGCCTGGCCGAGATCGTCCGCTTCGACACCACCCAGGACAACCTGCGCTTCGCCGCCCGCGGGCTCGGTGGGTTCGAAGGCCTGGGCATCGACATCGACCCAGTGCGCGAGGGCCAGCAGTGGCGCTTCACGCTCGACGTCGCCCGCGCCGGCCTGGTGGCCGCGGACTTCGTCGGGTTCTACAAGTGGATCGACGCCGCCACCATCGACGCCTACGGCCAGGCCGGGCTGCCGCTGGTGGACCTGGACGGCCGGGCGATCACGCGCGACGGCTGGGTCGACTTCACGCAGCGCACGCCAGGCGGCGACGGCGTGCGGCTGCTCACCGATGCGCAGGGCGTGCGTCACCTCGAGTTCATCGTCACCGACAACCGCTTCGGCGACAGCGACCCGACCGCCGGCCGCATCGCCGATCCAGGCCTGCCAGCCTTCGTCAACTACGCCAGCGATGACCGGCCCTTGTCGGTGAACGACGTCGAGGTCAGCGAGGCCTCGCCCTACGTTGTGTTCAAGGTCTCGGGCGCGCCGAAACAGTGGGTGCACCTCAGGCTCCAGAGCGGCTCAGCCACGGTGGGGACGGACTTGGCCCTAGAAATGGAGGCCTATGACGGCAAGACCTGGCAGCCCGTCACGGCAGGCCAGACCGTCGAGATCCGTGCCGATGGCTCACCGTTGCAGGTGCGAGTGGCAGTGCACGACGACATCCTCGAGGAAGGCGAAGAGACCTTCCGGCTCGTGGCCACGAACACCGGTGGGATTTCGGCCACCGCCACCGCCAAACTCGTCGACGACGGCAGCGTCAGGGCCGTCTTCACCGCCGAAAACACCACGGGCGAGCCCACCGTCGGCGTGGCCGACGACGATCGGCCGCGCGCAGTGCCGCCACGCGACACGGGCGGGGGCGGGTCCGGACCGGGCACGGGACCCGCCAGTGATGGCGCCGCCTTCGCGACATGGCGTACGCATGCGGCGCCGATGCCACCCGCCACCGGCGCCTTCGATTCGGCCCTCGTTGTGACGAGGGCGTCGACGCTGCCGCTGCCGCCGGTAGGCCCGAGCGACCCTTTGATGACACGCGACAGCGGCTTCCGCGTCGTCGTGCTCGACGCCAGCCCATCCGGGCCGAGCGTGTTCCGCGGCATGGCGGACCTGACGGTCGGTGCCGGGCAGCGCACCGAGGTCATGCTGTCGAGCGAGGTCTTCACACATCCCCAGTCCGACGCCGTGATCTCGCTGGCCGCACGCTTGGCCAATGGCAGTGCCCTGCCCGCCTGGGTGCGTTTCGACGCCGACCGCGGGACCTTCGTCATCACCGCCCCGCCCGGGATGCGCGGGGCGCTGGAGGTCGTGCTCGTCGCACGCGACCAAGCCGGCCGCGAGGCGATGACGACCTTCCGTCTGCAGATCGACGGGCCGGCGCAGGCCAGTCCCGGCCGCCCTGGTCTGAGCGAGCAGCTGCGTGCGGCCGGTCAGCGCCCTGGCGCCCTGTCGGCCCTGCTGCGGCCGACCGCACAGGCCGACCGTGGGACAGAAGCCAAGGACAGCACCGCCACCACGGCCACCGCCCCGCCAGCCCCTGAAGCGGTGCAAGCGCCAGGACCCGCACTGACGCCGCGCCCAGCGGTGCCGACGCGCGGCGCCATGGTGGCCGAGCCACTTGCGCGCGAGGCCGCCAGCGCCGCACCGCCCCGACCGGCGGCCGACCGTACCACCGAACGCCCGAGCTTCGCCGCCAAGCAGCGGCCCCAGCGCTGATGGGCCCGCAAGCCCAGGCCGGCGATGCGCTGGCCGAGTCGCTCGCCACGCTGCTCGACCTGGGCCGGCGCGCGCGCGAGGCTCGCAGCGAGGCCGAGCTGTCCTTCCTCCTCGTCAACGACAGCCTGGCGCTGACGCCCTATCGGCAGGCGGCGCTGTGGTGGCGCAGACGCGGTGTGGCCACCCTGTCAGGGCTGGTGCAGGCCGACCGCAACGCGCCCTATGTGCAGTGGCTGGACCGTCTGGCGGACGCCGTCGCGCGGCCCCCCTCACCCTCACCCTCACCCTCACCCTCACCCTCACCCTCACCCTCACCCTCACCCTCTCCCGAGGACGCGGCCGCGCCGCGCGCGCTGGTCGCCGACGATGTGCCCGGGGCGGTGGCCGCCGACTGGCCGCAGTGGTGGCCCGCCCACGGACTGTGGGTGCCCCTGTCGACGCCAGACGGCAGCGGCCGAGCAGCAGACGGCCCCGAGGCCGGCCTGCTGCTGGCGGCCGACACCCCCTTCGACGAGACGGCGCAGGCGCTGTGGCGCGAGTGGGCGGCCGCCTGGTGGCACGCGCACCGCGCCCTGTGCCTTGCGCGTCGAGGCGCCGGGCTGCGGTTCTGGCGCCGTTCAGCGGGAGGGGCCGGTCCGGGGCCGGACCACGGGCGCCGCTGGTGGCGCCGGCCAGGCCTCTGGCTGGCGCTGGCGCTCACGGCGGCGGCCTTCGTGCCGGTGCGGCTGTCGGTGCTGGCGCCGGGCGAACTGGTGCCGCGCCAGCCCACGGTCGTGCGCGCGCCGATGGACGGCGTGATCGACCTTTTCCACGTCCAGCCCAACCAGGTCGTGCGCAAGGGCCAGCCGCTGTTCGGCTTCGACGAGGCGCTGGTGCAGAGCCGGCTCGAGGTGGCGCAGCAGGCGCTGGCCACCGCCACCACCGAAAAGCGCCAGGCCCAGCAGCAGGCGCTGGTCGACGCACGCATGCGTCCGCAACTGGCGGTGCTGGACGGGCGCATTGAGGAGCGGCGGGCCGAGGTGGCCTACCTGCGCGACCAGTTGCGCCGCACCCGCGTGCTCGCGCCGGGCGACGGGGTGGCGCTGCTGGACGACGCCACCGAGTGGATCGGCCGGCCGGTCAGCGTCGGCGAACGCGTGCTGCGCATCGCGGCCGTCGACGACCTTGAGGTCGAGGCCTGGCTGCCCATCGCCGACGCGATCGCGCTGGCGCCCGGCGCCAGCGTGCGCCTGTACCTGAACGCCGACCCGCTGCGGCCGGTCGACGCGCGCCTGCGCCTGCTGGCGCACGAGGCGGTGCAGCGCCCGGACGGCAGCTTCGCCTACCGGGTGCGTGCCACGCTCGAGTCGCCGACGGCGCACCGCGTCGGCCTCAAGGGCACGGCCAAGATCGATGGGGAACGCGTGATCGCACTGTACTGGGCCCTGCGCCGGCCGATCGCCACGGCGCGCGCCACGCTGGGGCTCTGAGCGCCTGAAAGCCTGCGCGCCCGAGAGCCTGCGAGATCCACCCGCCCGGCAAAGAGCCACGCCCTGACCACCGAGGATGCCAACACCTGCCGCCATGCCGTCGTCCGCACCCCAGGCCCTGCGCGCCGCGACGCCCGCCATGGCGACCACCGCCGAAGACGCGCTGGCCCCGCTGCGCGAAGACCTGGCGCTGCTGCCCGGGCCGGTGCTGCCCGACGGCCAGCCGAGCTGGACGCTGCACGACCCGGCGCGCAACCTCTACCTGCGCATCGACTGGCCGGCCTTCGAGGCGCTGCAACGCTGGCACCTCGGCTCGGCCCGGGCAGTGGCCGACGACATCGCCGCCTGCACCACGCTGGCGATGGAGGCCGAGGACGTCGTCGAGATCGCGCGCTTCCTGGCACAGCAGCAGTGCCTGCGGCCGGGGCCGGGCCAGGCGCGGGCGATGGCCGAGCGCGCGCAGCAGTCGCGCGGCAGCCTGTGGTCGTGGCTGCTCCACCACTACCTGTTCTTCCGCGTGCCCCTGGTGCGGCCCGACCGCTGGCTCACGCGCTGGCAGGGCGTGGCGGGGCTGTTCTGGAGCGGGGGCTTTCTCGGGCTGACGCTGGGCGCGCTCGCCTTCGGCGTGCTGCAGGTGGGCCGGCAGTGGGACGCCTTCGCCGCACAGTTCGTCGATACGCTCAGCCTGGAGGGACTGGCCTGGTACGCGATCGCGCTGGGGGTGGTGAAGGTGCTGCACGAACTCGGCCACGCCTTCACCGCCAAGCGCCTGGGCTGCCGCGTGCCCACGATGGGCGTGGCCTTCATGGTGCTGTGGCCCATGGCCTACACCGACACCAACGACGCCTGGCGGCTCACCGACGCGCGCCAGCGCCTGCAGGTGGCCTGCGCCGGGATCTGCACCGAGATGGCGATCGCCGCCTGGGCGACCGCGGCCTGGGGACTGCTGCCCGACGGCCCGCCGCGCTCGGCCGCCTTCGTGCTCGCCACCACCAGCTGGATCGCCACGCTGGCGGTCAACGCCAGCCCCTTCATGCGCTTCGACGGCTACTTCATCCTGTCGGACGCGCTGGACCTTCCGAATCTGCACGAGCGCTGCTTCGCGCTGGCGCGCTGGCGGCTGCGCGAGACGCTGTTCGCACTGGGCGAGGACGCACCCGAGCCGCTACCCGCCGCGCAGCAGCGCTGGATGATCGCCTTCGCCTGGGCCACTTGGGCCTACCGGCTGGTGCTGTTCATCGGCATCGCGCTGCTGGTCTACCACCTGTTCTTCAAGCTGCTGGGCGTCTTCCTGTTCGCCGTGGAGATCGCCTGGTTCATCCTGCGGCCGCTGCGCCACGAGCTGCGCGCCTGGGGCGAACGGCGCGGTCGCATCGCGCAGCAGGGCCGCACCTGGGTGAGCCTGCTGGTGGCCATCGCGCTGGTGTCGCTGCTGTTCGTGCCCTGGCCGGGGCGCATCGCCGCCAGCGCGGTGCTGCGCCCGGCCGAGGTCTGGCCGGTGCACGCGCCGTCGGGTGCCCGCCTGGAGGCGCTGGCCTTCGCGGACGGCGACCGCGTGCCCCAGGGCGCGCTGATCGCACGCCTGCACGTGCCCGACCTGAACACGCGCCGCCAGGCGCTCAGCTCGCGCGTGACGCAACTGCGTGAGCGCACGCTGCGCTCGGGCTTCGACGAGGGCACGCGCGAGCGCATGCGTGTGGACGAGCAGACGCTCGCCACCACGCGGGCCGAACTCGCCAGCGTCGACACGCAGCTGATGCTCTACGCACCGCGCGCCCCGTTCAGCGGCACGCTGCGCGACCTCGACCCCGACCTGCGCCCGGGCCAGTGGCTGGCGCCACGCGAGCGCATCGCGCTGCTGGTGCGCGACGGCACGCCCTGGGTCGTCGACACCTGGCTGGACGAGGACGCCGTGCGCCGCGTCGCCGCCGGCGACCGCGCGGCCTTCGTCACCGACGGCGCCAGCGGTCCGGTGCTGGCGCTGACGGTGCAGGCCATCGACCGCGACGCCTCACGCACCCTGCCGCTGGCCGAGTTGTCGGCGGCCGCCGGTGGGCATGTGCTGACGCGCGACCAGAACGGCCAGCCCGTGCCCGAGCGCGCCATCTACCGCGTGCGCCTGGCGCTGGCCACCCCGGCCGGACAGGTGCCCGCCGCACTGGCACAGCAGAGTTGGCGCGGCACCGTCACCGTGCACGCCCGCGCCGAAGCCCCCGGCTGGCGCTACCTGCGCCAGGCCGGCGCGGTGCTGGTGCGTGAGTTGGGGTTCTGAAGCGTCCGGGCGCCCGGACCCGCCGCTCGTGCGACAGGGACCACATCGGTCAACCCATCGACCTGCCCGGAGCCGGAGTTGCACTCCGCGACGGTTTCCCCCAAGTTCCAGGTCGTGACCCCGCAGGCGGTTCGTGATCGATGGGGTATCGGGTCCGGACAGAAGCTGCGGCGGCTGCTGGCCTACCAGCAGCGCACCGAGGCCGACACCCCGCGCGTCGTCGCGCTGATGCTGCAAGGGCGGTTCGCTTGGCATGCCAGCACATGGCCGGCAGGTTCGGCGCAAGTCTGCACGACGGGGAAAAGTACTGAAATAGCTATCATGGCTACACCAGCCACCAGCGATCAGGAGCATCCCCATGCGAAGCGTCACTTCGGTCGAGGCCCAGAACCGATTTGGTGAGTTGATCGACGCGGCACAGCGCGAGCCCGTCTCGATCACCAGGCGCGGACGCACGGTGGCCTTCGTCGTCTCACCCGCCGATCTGGAAGAACTCATCGATGCCCGACGTGGCCGTGCAGCGGCTGTGGCCGCCTATGACGAGTATCTGGGTCGAGTATCCGGGCGCCTCAGCGCCGAGGCGGCCATGCTGGACGACTCGGCCGTTGCCGCACTGGTCGATGAAGCGCGTTCGGAGCCGGCGCCTGCCGGGCAGCCCGGCTGATGCGGCCACGCTTCACGGTGGTCGACACCAGCACCTTGGTCAGCGCCGCGCTGCGACCCGGCTCGAAGCCATCCTTGGCGCTGAGACTCGTCCTGGGCAGGTTCCGGTTGGCGGCGAGCGAGTTCACGCTGGCTGAATTGCGTGGTGTGTTTGGCCGGCCGAAGTTCGACCGTTACCTCCACCGCGCTGACCGGATGGCATTCGTGGAGATGATCGAACAGTGTGCCGATCGTGTGGACGTCGCACCCGAGCACCTTCGTCAGGGTGGCCGTTGTCCTGACCCGAAGGATGCGCCGTTTCTGGCTCTTGCACTGGCATGTGACGCCCACTGTCTGATTTCCAGCGATGCCGACCTGCTCGGCATGCATCCTTTCATGGGCATCGAGGTTCTCTCGCCCGGTGCATTCGTGGCCACCTTCGAGCGCTGACCATGTGCTGGCACACCGCATGGGACGTGACCGCCTGTGCCCTCGAGATCGGTGTAGGACGTTCAACGCCCGGAGCACGTGCGTGCATGGGCCGACCGGGCCAGTTCACCGTCATGGACCCCGACGTCAGGTCTTGGCCTGTGGTGCCGCGTGACGTGTGGCGGTGGGCTTGGATGGGAAATGACAAGCGGCAGGACCGAACCGTGCAAGCGCTGACGTCCTCGACCGGCGAGGGACAATCCGCCTCGCCATGACCGACCACGCCGACCCGCCCCGCCTGCGCGAGCTGTCCGTGCTGCGCGCCACCCTGCGCGGGCTGGGCGCGGGCCCGCTGCACGAGCAGCACCTGCTGCGCTGCTGGGCGCAGCAGCGGCCGCTGGCGCGGCGCGGGGCCGAGCCGGCGCGCTTCCTGCCGGCGCGGGTGCTCGCGGCCTGGCCCGATCTGGCTGCGCCGCTGGACCGCTTGGCCGTGCTGCGCTCGCGCCACCCCGGCGCCGACGGGTCGGAGAGGCTGCTGGTGGGCCTGGAGGACGGGCAGACGGTGGAGTCGGTGCTGCTGCCGCGCGGCGGGCTGTGCGTGTCGACGCAGGTGGGCTGCGCGGTCGGCTGCACCTTCTGCATGACCGGCAAGGAAGGGCTGCTGCGGCAGCTGGGCAGCGCCGAGATCGTCGCGCAGTTCGTGCTCGCACGGCGCCTGCGGGCGGTGCGCAAGGTCGTCTTCATGGGCATGGGCGAGCCGGCGCACAACCTCGACGCCGTGATGGAAGCCACCGAGCTGCTGGGCACGGCGGGCGGCATCGGTCACAAGCAGATCGTGGTGTCCACGGTGGGGGACCCGCGGGTCTTCGCCCGGCTGCCGGCGGCTGCGGTCAAGCCGGCGCTCGCGCTGTCGCTGCACACCACGCGGGCGTCGCTGCGCGCCGAGCTGCTGCCGCGCGCGCCGCAGATGGACCCGGCCGCGCTGGTCGGTGCCGCCTGCGACTACGCCGAGGCCACCGGCTACCCGCTGCAGGTGCAGTGGACGCTGCTGGCCGGCGTCAATGACGGCGACGACGAAGTCCAGGCGCTGATCGCGCTGTTGCGCGGCCGGCACGCGATGCTCAACCTGATCCCCTGGAACCATGTCGACGGCATGCCATGGCAGCGCCCGCAGGCCGCGCAGGCGCTGGCGATGTCACGCGCGCTCAACGGCGCCGGCGTGCTGACGCGCCTGCGCTGGTCGGCCGGCCAGGACGTCGAGGGGGGATGCGGGCAGTTGCGCGCGCGCCACCGGCCGGCGCCCTCCTCGCCCCCGCCCGCCGTTGGCGGCCGGCCCGTCATTCCCCTGGTCGCCACCGGCCCGGGCACCGGAGACGCCGCTTGGCACTGAAATCCACCATCTACAAGGCGCATCTGCAGATCGCCGACATGGACCGCGCGCTGTACGCGGACCACGCGCTGACGCTGGCGCTGCACCCCTCGGAGACCGAGGAGCGCCTGCTCGTGCGCCTGCTGGCCTTCGCGCTGCAGGTGCCGCACGACACCGACCGCGGCGCGCTGCAGTTCGCGCGCGGCCTGTCCGACACCGACGAGCCCGACCTGTGGCAGCACGACCTGTCGGGGCAACTGGTGCACTGGATCGAGGTCGGCCAGCCCGATGAGCGCCGCATCGTGCGGGCCTGCGGCCGCGCCGAGCAGGTGACGATCTACCCCTACGCTAGCGCCACGCCGATCTGGTGGTCGGCCATCGAGAACCGCCTGGCACGGGTGTCCAACCTGGCCGTCTGGCACCTGCCGTCGGCGCAGACCCAGGCCCTCGCCACCCTGGCCGCGCGCTCGATGCAGTGGCAGGTGACGGTGCAGGACGGGCTGGTATGGGTCAGCGACGGGCAGCACAGCATCGAGATCGCGCCGCAGGCGCTGAAGGCGCGCCGGTAGAC
>CAZFVH010000083.1:0-22655 GCA_964522465.1 uncultured Rubrivivax sp.
TCGGCATCGTCGCGCGGCTGGAGTTCTACACCGACGAGGAACTCACCCGCATCGTCACGCGCTCGGCCGGCCTGCTCGACGTGCCGGTGGGCCCGGGCGGCGCTCTGGAGATCGCGCGGCGCTCGCGCGGGACGCCGCGCATCGCCAACCGGCTGCTGCGGCGCGTGCGTGACTACGCGCAGGTCAAGGGCAACGGCACCATCGACGTCGCCACTGCCGACCGAGCCCTCGCGATGCTGGACGTCGACCCACAGGGTTTCGATCTGATGGACCGCAAGCTGCTCGAGGCCGTGATCCACCGCTTCGATGGCGGCCCTGTCGGGCTGGACAACGTCGCGGCGGCCATCGGCGAGGAGGCCGGGACGATCGAGGACGTGATCGAGCCCTATCTGATCCAGCAGGGCTACCTGCAACGCACCCCGCGCGGGCGCGTGGCGACACTGGCCGCGTGGCGGCACCTGGGGCTCACCCCACCGGCGCGCGACGGCGAGCTCTTCGGGGGCTGAAGCGGCGTCTGCGCCGCCACGCGACGGCCCGCGCAGGCGGGAGCGACAGCACTGTCGGGCGCGTCAGATCCGCCCGGCGGCCCCGAAGCGGTACAGGCCGACGAGCAGCCGGGTCGGGAACTCATCGAGCGCGGTGTTGTAGGACTGCACGGCGGCGTTGAACAGCTGCCGGCCGAAGACCAGGTCCCCCTGGGAAGCCTCGAGCCGCTGCAGCGCCTGAGCCACGCTGCCCTGTGGCGGCACGGCCGGGGAGAGCTCGCACAACGCCACGATGCGCGCGAGCCCCGTGTCGAGTCGGGCCCAGGCGGCCGACAGGTCCGCGGCGGCGTCGGCAGACACCGGCGCCACGCGCAGCGCACGCGCGGCGACTTCGGCTGCGCGCAGGGCCTCGGCCGCCGCGTCGAGCGTGGCCATCTCGGACGCCAGCGGCTCGCGCAGTGCCTCGATCAGGCCACCGACGACCTCGCTGCGCACCTGCAACGGGGCCTCGACCTGGGTCCACGCCACTCCGATGGCCTTGCGCAGCCGCACCAGGCGGTTGTAGGCACCCAGCATCCAGAACACCAGCACCGCGGCCAGGGCCAGCGTCAGCACCTGCCCGACACTCACCCCACCACCTCCGGCAGGTTCGCGATGGTCCCGTGAACCGATGGTTCGGTCCGGGTCGGAGCGCCTGCTCGCGAGGCCACCGCCGCGGCGCCATCCCTCTCAGACACGGATCTCGCCCTGCCCGAGGACGATCCACTTCAACGAGGTCAGGCCCTCGAGCCCGACCGGCCCGCGCGCGTGGAACTTGTCGGTGCTGATGCCGATCTCGGCGCCCAGCCCGTATTCGAAGCCGTCGGCAAACCGGGTGCTGGCGTTGACCATCACGCTGGAGGAATCGACCTCACGCAGGAACCGCATGGCATTCGGGTGGTTGGTCGTGAGGATCGCGTCGGTGTGATGCGAGCCGTAGCGGTTGATGTGCGCGATGGCCTCGTCGAGGCTGGCCACGACCTTGACGCTGATGATGGGCGCCAGGTATTCCTCCGACCAGTCGGCTTGCGTCGCGGCGACGACGTCGGCCCCCGGCACAGCGCGCAGCAGCTGCGCCGCCGACTCGTCGCAACGCATCTGCACGCCCTTGGCAGCGAACAGGGCTCCGATGCGAGGCAGGAAGGTCCCCGCCTGCGCCGCATGCACCAGCAGCGACTCGGCGGCGTTGCAGGGGCTGTACTTCTGCGTCTTGGCGTTGTCCGTCACCCGCACCGCCATCTCCAGGTCGACCTCGGCGTCGACATAGACGTGGCAGTTACCGTCCAGGTGCTTGATGACGGGCACCCGCGCCTCGGCGCTGATGCGCTCGATCAGGCCCTTGCCGCCCCGCGGGATGATCACGTCGACCGACTCGGGCATGGCGATCAGGTGGCCGACGGCGGCGCGGTCGGCGGTCTCGACCATCTGCACAGCCTGCGGCGGCAACCCTGCGTCGGCCAGCGCTGCCTGCACGCAGCGCCACAAGGCCAGGTTGGACCGCAGGGCCTCCGACCCGCCGCGCAGGATGCAGGCGTTGCCGCTCTTGATGGCCAGCGAGGCGGCCTCGATGGTGACGTTGGGCCGGCTCTCGTAGATCATGCCGAACACGCCCAGGGGCACGCGCATGCGTCCGACGCTGATGCCGCTGGGCCGCCGCAGGACCTGCGTGAGCTCGCCGATCGGGTCGGGCATCGCGGCGAGCTGCTCGCAGCCTTGCGCCACCGTGGCGAGCACCTTGTCGCTCAGGCGCAGGCGGTCGACCATCGGCGCCGGCAAGCCGGCGGCCTGCGCGGCGGCCAGGTCGGGGGCGTTGGCCGCCTGCAGCGCTGGCGTCTCGTCGCGAAGTCGTCGAGACAGCGCACGCAGCGCCTCATCACGGGCAGCGCTCGACGAGGCGGCCATGACCGTCGCAGCAGCGCGCGCCTGGGCGCCCAGGTGGGCCATGTAGGCAGGGATGTTCATCGCGTCCATGAAGAGAATTGTCGCTGCGCAGCGGCCCTCGCGCCCACTGCGGCCTCGAGGCCAGACGCTGAACGCCCCCCCCGATCACCCGATCACCCGATCACCCGATCACCCGATTACCCGATTACCCGATTACCCGATTACCCGATTACCCGATGGCCGACAGCACCATCAGCCACGCGGCCGCAGTGGCCGTGAAGGCCGTGGTCGATACGACGATGCCGGCAGTCGCCTCGGCCTGACCCGTGCCGTAGCGCTGGGCGAAGATCAGTGCGTTGCTGCCCACCGGCAGGGCAGCCATCATGACGACGACCCCCAGCGGCACCCCGGTGAGCCCGAAGGCGAAGTGCGCGACGACGAGGACGATAGCGGGCATCACGCCCAACTTGAGCGCGCTCAGACCCAGGGCCTGCCGAACACGCCCCTTGAGTCCGTATTGCGCAAGGCTCAGGCCGATCAGCACCAGACACACCGGCACCACGGCCGATGCGAGCATGGCCAGTGCCTGATCCGGCACCGGATGGAGCCCGATGCCGGAGAGGTTCCACGCCAGCCCAACCAACACCGGCAGGGTGACCGGGTGCAGAACCGCATTGCGCACGGTGGCCTTCACCGTGGAGCCCAGCGTCGAGGCGCGGTCGGCTCGGGCGATGTCGAGTTCGACCAGCACCGTCAACAAGGTGATCAGCAGCAGGCCGTGCAGGCTGACCATCGCCACGTGCAGCGCCAGTCCCTGCGCACCGAAAAGCGCCGCCGACATCGGGATGCCGAGCTGCACCGCATTGCCGTAGATCGTCGAGAAGGTACGGGTCGCGGGCCCGGCCGGATCGGCTGGGTCTCGGCGGCGGCGCGCAAGCCCGTACACGGCCAGCAGGAATGCCGTCGCCGGCACGAAGAAGGCCACCAGCGTGCCCCAGGGCAGCGTGGCGAAGTCCAGGTGCGCCATGGTCCTGAACAGCAAGGCCGGCACGAAGAGCATGAAAGCCACGTCGGACAGCGCTTTCACCGCCGCAGGCAGGCCGGCACCCCCCTTGCCGCCGACCCATCCCAGGCGCCCGCTGAGCCACCCGAGCGCGACCATGGCGAAGATCGCCAGGAGCTTGAAAAAGACCTCGAGCGTCATGAGCGCGCGCCCCGCTCGCGGCCGACGCCGACGACGCGGCTCACGATACAGCGGTCTTGGCCGCCGACCGGGATGCGGTCTTGCGTGCAGGCGCTCGTGCCTCGCGCGGCTCGAACTCGAAGCCGACCTTGCCTTCCTTGCGGTCCCAGACCAGGAAGGCCTTGAACTTGCGTCGTGTCTTGTTCGACACGAAGCTCTCCAGCAGGGCGGTCTTCCCGCTGGTCAACAGACGCGTCATCTCCTCGCGTGGCACAGGCTGCTGCAGGATGACCTTGCCGCTCTTGAAGTCGCAGGTGGGGTGGGTGCCTACGCTGTGTTCACAGACGTAGTGGGTGCCGTGCTCGAAGACCGGGCCCTTGCACTTCGGACAGGCACCGAGCGACGCCTGACCGGAGAAGTCCACCGGCTCACCCGCGCCCTCGGCCTGCCGCGCCTCGTCGCCGAAGTCGAACTCCAGCTTCCAGTTGCCGAGCTCGGCGTCGTGCACGAGCTTCATCTCGGCCGTGAAGGGCCAACCCGCCTTGGAGCGGAAGCCCTCGAGCGGGCCGATGTGCCGGTCGCGCAGGAAGGCCTCGGCCTCGGCGATCTCGAAGGCGCGACCGGCGGCGATCTTGGTGAAGGAGAAGCCGCAGCCCTCGGACGCGCCGTCGGCCCCCGTGCACGCAAAGCGACGGTAGTTTTCCTTGACGACACCCCCGCAGTTCGGGCACGGCGTGGCCAGCGTCGCGTAATCGCCCGGGATGGTGTCGCGGTCGTATTCCTTGGCCTTGCGCACGATGCGTTCGGCCATCTTCGCGATCTCGGCCATGAAGGTCTCGCGCGGCAGACGGCCGTGTTCCATCTGCGCGAGCTGGTGTTCCCAGTTGCCAGTGAGTTCGGGCTTGGTCAGGTCCTCCACGCCCAGCCCGCGCAGCAGCGTCATCAGCTGGAAGGCCTTGGCGGTGGGCATCAGGTCGCGCCCGTCGCGCAGCATGTACTTCTCGGCGATCAGGCCCTCGATGATGGCCGCGCGCGTGGCCGGCGTGCCCAGGCCCTTCTCGGCCATGGCCTCGCGCAACTCATCATCGTCCACGAGCTTGCCTGCGCCCTCCATCGCCGACAGCAGCGTGGCCTCGGTGTAACGTGCGGGCGGTCGCGTCTGCAGCCCCTTGGCCTCGACCGCCAGCGTACGCACCGTCTCCCCCGGTTGCACGGCCACCAGGTTGGCGTCCTCGCCCTGCGCCTCCTTGCCGTAAACGGCGAGCCAGCCCGGGTTGACGAGCACCTTGCCGTTGGTCTGGAAGTGGTGCTCGGCGCCACCGGTCAGGACCTTGGACACCCGCGTGGTCACCATGAACTCGGCCGAGGGGTAGAAGACGGCGAGGAAGCGCTTGACGACCAGGTCATAGAGCCGCGCCTCGACATCGGTCAGCGAGCGCGGTAGTTCCAGCGTCGGGATGATGGCGAAGTGGTCCGACACCTTGCTGTTGTCGAAGATGCGCCGGTTCGGCCTCACATAGCCGTCGTTCAGGGCCTTGCGGGCGTGCATGGACAGCTCGCGCAGCGGGCCGGGCAGCGCCGCATCGGCCAGGGTCTCGAAGGTCTGACGCACGGTCGACAGGTAGTCCTCGGGCAGCGCGCGCGAGTCGGTCCGCGGATAGGTCAGGACTTTGTGCTTCTCGTACAGCGCCTGCGCGATGGACAGCGTGGTCTTGGCCGAGAAGCCGAAACGCGAGTTGGCCTCGCGCTGAAGCGTCGTCAGGTCGTACAGCAACGGGCTGGCCTGGGTGCTGGGCTTGGACTCCTCGGTCACACGGGCCGGCCGGCCCTGGCAGGCCTGCACCAGCGCCTGAGCGTCGGCCGCGGTCCACAGCCGGTCGGCACGCATCTCGGGATCTTCGGCGTTCTTCTTCCACTTCGGGTCGAACCACTTGCCGTCGTAGGCGCCGGCGGCGGCCTCGAAGGTGGCGCGGACCTCCCAGTAGTCGCGCGCGACGTGCTTGCGGATCTTCTCCTCGCGCTCGACGACGATGGACAAGGTGGGCGTCTGCACGCGGCCGACGGTGGTCAGGAAGAAACCGCCGTCACGCGAATTGAAGGCAGTGAAGGCGCGCGTGCCGTTGATGCCGACGAGCCAGTCGGCCTCGGAGCGGCTGCGCGCCGCATCGGCCAGGCCGCGCATCTGCTCGTCGCTGCGCAGCTTGTCGAAGCCCTCGCGGATCGCCTGCGGCGTCATGCTCTGCAGCCACAGGCGTCGCACCGGCTTGTTCAGACTGCCCTTGGCGCCCGCGGCGTACTGCTCGATCAGGCGGAAGATCAGCTCGCCCTCGCGCCCGGCGTCGCAGGCGTTGATGAGCTCGGTCACGTCCTTGCGCCGGCACAGCTTCACCACTGCGTTCAGGCGCGTCTTGGTCTTGTCGATGGGCGCGAGCTCGAAGTGCGGCGGCACCACCGGCAGATGGGCGAAGCTCCACTTGCCGCGCTTGACGTCGTAGGCCTCGGGCGCCTGGATCTCCACCAGATGCCCTACGGCCGAGGTGACGACGTAGCGCTCGTTCTCGAAATGCTCGGCGTGCTTCTCGAACTTGCCCGCCACAGGCGTGAGCGCGCGCACGATGTCCTGCGCCACGCTCGGCTTCTCTGCAATGATGATCGACTTGCCCATGTGGTCCTGCCCGGCCCCGTACCCGTCTTCGGGTCGGGCCGCTCCCTAGAATTCATCTAACGTGCGCGCGTCGCGCGCACCCATGGGCGCACGCACACGCGCACGCCCGCACACCCCCAATGTACAGAATGGTCGAGCCCCTACGCCGCGACTGCCGAAACGATCGCCCGGACACGACACCGGCGGGCCAGCCCACGCCCAAGGCGGGCGCCAGACGCACGCAGGTGCGTCGCAGCGGCGTGCACGGCCGGGGAGTGTTCGCGATGCGCGCGGTAGCCGCCGGCGAGCGTGTCCTCGAGTACACGGGTCAGATCATCTCCTGGGAAGAGGCGCTGCGCCGCCACCCGCACGACCCCGCACAGCCGACGCACACCTTCTACTTCCACATCGACGACTCGCACGTCATCGACGGCAAGCACGGCGGCAACTCGTCACGCTGGATCAACCACTCCTGCTCGCCGAACTGCGACTCGGAGATCGTCGGGCAACGGGTGTTCATCCGGGCTTTGCGCGATCTGCGCGCCGGCGAGGAACTGTCCTTCGACTACCGGCTGACGATCGACGGGCGCCGCACGCAACGCCTGGAACGTGACTACGCCTGCCGCTGCGGCAGCCCGGACTGCAGGGGCACGATGCTGGCGCCCCGGCGACGCGGCCGCGCCGAGGGCTGAAGATGGACCCGCTGGACCCGCCGGCGTGCACAGCGCCAGACCCCGACAGCCGCCTCGAAGGGCAGTGGTCGATCGCTCCCCTACAACGAGCGCTTCAGCGCCTGCGTCCGGGGCTGGACCTGCAGGTCGTCGAGGAGATCGGCTCGACGAACGCCGCGCTGCTGTGCGCCGTGCGTCAGCAGGCGCCGGAAGACAGCCCCCCGGCGCGACTGCTGGTGGCACAGCGCCAGACCGCCGGCAGGGGTCGGCTCGGTCGGGCCTGGCATGCGCAGCCCGGGGCCTCGCTGACGTTCTCTCTGGCGTGGCCCCTGCGTCGTGCAGACCTGTCGGGGCTGTCGCTGGCCGTGGGCGTTGCGATTGCGCAGGCCCTGGACCCACCCGGACTGCCCGGTGACCGACGCATCGGCCTGAAGTGGCCCAACGACCTGTGGTTGCGCGACCCCGTCGCCGAAGGCGGCGGCCGCAAGCTCGGTGGCATCCTGATCGAAACCACAGGCAGCCCGACACAGCGCTGGGGCGTGATCGGTATCGGTCTGAACATCCTCCCGCAGACGACGGGCGACTTCTCCACCGGCCAGGCCTGGCTGCGCGAGCTCGACCCGACCGCCACCCCGGTCACCACCTTGGCATGCGTCGCCCCGGTGCTGCTCGAAGCGCTCGAGCGCTTCGAAGGCCTGGGGTTCGAAGCCTTCCTGGAGGCCTTCTGCGAGCGCGACCTGCTGCGGGGGGAACTGGTCACGACCACGCAGCCCGCTCTGGAAACCGGCCGCGCCGAAGGCGTCGACCCGACCGGTCGGCTGTGGGTGCGCGATGCCCAGGGCCGACTGCAGGCCGTGCACGCAGGTGAGGTGAGCGTCAGGCCGACCCGGACCATGCCGGTCCTCGCGGGCCCGATCGCCCTGGCGGCGCCGCCATGTTGAGAGGGGCCGCGCTGGTGCTGCTGCTGGCCAACGCGGCCTTTCTGGCCTGGACGCAGGGCTGGCTCGGAGGGCTCGCGCCACAACCCCCAGCAACGGCGGGACGAGAACCGCAGCGTCTGACGCAACAGGTTCGGCCCGACAGTGTGCAGGTGTTGCGCCCGCGCGATGTCTCCGCCGCGCTGGCGAGACAGGCTTCGGGAGTGGCCGCGCAGGTGGAACCGCCGCAGACGGGTGCCCAGACGCCGCCGTGATCGCCCGGATCCGGGCACGGCGTGCGCCGCCGCGATCGGAACGCGGGTCAGCGCCTGCGCCTGCGCAAGCCCAGGCCTGCGGCCAGGAGGCCGAGCAGCCAGACCCCTGACATCGCACCGCCGCCGGTGACAGGTGTCGGGCTCGCCACCGTCCGGGTCCGTGCGGCCTCGACCGCGGCGCTGGCGTCCAACATGCCGGCGCCACACAGCGCCGTCGTGCAGTGGCATTCGAGCTGCTCCTGCGCATCCGGCAGTCGGCACTGGGGTACCGTGTCGCCGACAGGCGCCGTGGGAAAGGGCCTGGCGCTCGAGCGCAGGATCTCCCGCACCTCCCGCACCGCCAGCTCGGGCCGGGCGGACAGCACCAGCGCCACCGCACCCGAGACCAGACCGGTCGCGAAACTGGTGCCGACCGTGAAGTCGAAACTGTCGGTATGGCGGAAGGCCTGAGGGTCGGGCCCGTAGACGCCGCCGTTGGTAGCCGTCAGCAGCGGGTACAGACAGGGCTCGCCTTGAAGAATGTTGACGCAGTTACCGCCCGGGGCCGACAACGTGATGGCCGGCCCGAGATCGGAAAACCCGACCTTGGTGCCGACATGCCGCAACCCTCCAACGGCAATGACGCCTCGGCAGTTGGCGGGTGTGCCCACCGCCTGCCCGGCGCTGTTGCCTGCGGCCACGACGACGACCACGCCGCGGGCGGTGACGTCGTCAATGGCCTGTTGGTACGCCGCGGAACAGGGGCCGACTCCTCCCAGGCTGAGATTGAGCACCCGGGCGCGCGGTGTCGGGGCGCCCGGCAGACCGTCCACCTCCAGGCCTGCGGCCCATCGCATGCCGGCGATGATGTCGGAATCCACCCCACCGCACTTGCCCAGTACGCGCACAGGCAGGATCTGCGCGTTCGGCGCCACCCCGCTCATGCCATACCGATCGTTGGCTCTGGCGGCGATGAGGGCGGAAATCTTGGTGCCATGCCAGGAACTGGCGACCGGCTCATAGCGTCCGGTCCGTCCGTTCCACGTCGAGCATTGGGTGGGCGTGCCACCGTAGAAAGGCCCACCCGCGGCGTTGACCTCGGCATCGGTCAGCCCATCCCCCGGGTCATCGGCTTCGCCGTCAGGTCCGTCGCCATCGTTGGCCTGCGGGAGGGAACTCACGAAATCGCGCCCCGGCAGCAACCTCCCCTGCAAGTCTGGGTGGCCCGACAGCACGCCAGTGTCGAGCACCGCCACCACCACGTCGGCGCCCGTGGTCTGCGCCCACGCCGATTCGGCATCGATGGCCGAAGGGGTCTGGGCGGTGGCCGGCTTCAACGCCCACTGTCCTGACAGCGGCCCGCCGGACCCTTGCGTCACGGGGACCGATGCATAGAGTGGATCGTTCGGCGCGGTGTGTGCGCGCACGCGTCCGTCGACAACCGCGTGGGCCACCGCGGGATCCGCCATCAACCGGCGCGCCAGGTCTGCTGCCGCGATTCCAGGTGCACTCAGAACCTGCGTGTCCGGACCGATCCAACGCCCGGGTGACAGGTCCAGCCCGAGGCGTTGGCCAAGCCCCAGGGATCGCGCTGCGTCGCTCGCGCGCAGGCCCGCAGACGCGCCGGGCATGGAGCCGGGGCGGACCTCGGGCCGATAACTGACGATCACGCGAGCCAGCTCCGCCGTCTGGGACGGCTGGGCCAGGGCTGCGGCAGGTGCCAGTGCGAGCCACAACCCGAGCCATCCGGCCACGGCCAGACTCAGCGGTCGATGCCGGCAGCGGTCGACGTCGGACAGAAGGGGCACAGGCATGCAGGCAGGGGGCTTCAGGGCCCGATCTCGCCAGTCTAGGAGAGAACAACCTCGCTGGCGTGACCCCAAGAGGTCACCGGATGTAACTGCCGGTCGACATCGCCACCCGGGGTCCCGCCGGTTCGTCCGAGGGCGGCCGCAAGTGCGGCCACTCGGTAGCCTGAGCGTCCGCACCGTGCCCGACGAACACGCCACGACGCACCGGATCGAGAGCAAACCGCAGCCATGGCCCAAGGGATGGCGTGGACTTGCGACGAAGGCCCAGGGCGTTCCGACGCGCAACGCGGGCATCGGGGCATGGAAGGCCCGGGCGCCGCGGCTCAGCCGATAATTCGGGCATGAGTGACCCCAGCCCCGCCGACGTTCGAAACTTCATCGCTGCCGGACTCGACTGCGCCGCGCTCGAGGTGGAAGGCGATGGTCGGCACTTCTTCGCCACCATCGTCTCGAGCGAGTTCGAAGGCCTGTCTCGTGTGCGGAGGCACCAGCGGGTGTATTCGGCCCTCGGCGATAGAATGCATGCCCAGATCCACGCGCTGTCGATGAAAACGCTGACGCCAGGCGAGTTCGCTGCGCAAGGCCTTTCAACCGCAGCCGACAGGCGCTGAACCGCGCAGCGCTCCGGCGCCACCAGCGCACAGCCGCTCCAGCTCGGGTCCCTCGGGGGTCCGTGGCGCCCCGATCCCTCCCGGCCCGAGCCGCATCCACGCTCCCGCACATGGACCGTCTACACATCCGCGGCGGCCGCCCGCTCGGCGGCGAGGTTTCGATCTCCGGCGCGAAGAACGCAGCCCTGCCCGAGCTCTGCGCTGCCCTACTCGTCAGTGGGCCGGTGACCTTGCACAACGTGCCGCGATTGCAGGACGTGCACACCACGCTGACGCTGCTGCGGCAGATGGGCGCAACGGCGGAGTGGGGCGACACGTCTGCGACACGACGCAGTGCCTCCTCGACGGGAGACGATCCCGTTCACACGCTGACCGTGGACGCAGGCCCGGTCAACAACCCGGTGGCGCCTTACGACCTGGTCAAGACGATGCGCGCGTCCATCCTCGTGCTGGGCCCGCTGCTGGCCCGGTTCGGGGTGGCGATCGTCTCCCTGCCCGGTGGCTGCGCAATCGGCTCGCGCCCGGTGGACCAGCACATCAAGGGCCTGCAGGCGATGGGAGCGCAGATCACGGTCGAGCGCGGCAACATCATCGCCAAGACCTCCAGGCTGAGGGGGGCTCGCATCACGACCGACATGGTCACGGTCACCGGCACCGAGAACCTGCTGATGGCCGCCACGCTCGCCGAAGGCGAGACTGTCCTCGAGAACGCCGCCCGCGAGCCTGAGATCCCGGACCTGGCCGAACTGCTGATCTCGATGGGCGCTCGCATCGAGGGGCACGGCACGAGCCGTATCCGCATCCAGGGCGTCGACGCCCTGCATCCGCCGCCCGCGCCGCACCGCATCATCCCCGACCGGATCGAGACCGGCACCTTCCTGTGCGCGGTGGCCGCCGCGGGCGGCGACGTGGTGCTGCGACAGGCTCGCGCCGACCACCTTGACGCGGTGATCGACAAACTGCGCGAAACCGGTGCGCAGATCGACAGTGGGGACGATTGGATCCGCATCCGCGCCAGCGCGCGGCCGCGCGCCGTGAGCTTCCGCACCAGCGAGTACCCGGCCTTCCCGACCGACATGCAGGCGCAGCTCATGGCCGTGAACTGCGTGGCCGATGGCGCCGCGAAGATCTCGGAGACCATCTTCGAGAACCGCTTCATGCACGTCGACGAACTCAAGCGCCTGGGCGCGGACATCCAGATCGACGGCCACACGGCGATGGTCCAGGGTGTGCCGCGCCTGTCAGGCGCCCGGGTCATGGCCACCGACCTGCGGGCATCGGCCAGCCTGGTCATCGCCGGACTGGTGGCGGAGGGCCAGACGCAGATCGACCGCATCTACCACCTGGACCGCGGCTACGAGGCCATGGAAGCCCGGCTGCGACAGCTTGGCGCCGACATCGAGCGGGTGCGTTGAGACCCGGAAGGATCGAATACCCGCGCGGCAACGTGTCGGCAGCCCCTCTTCACAGACGTCCAGGACCTCCCGCCCGATGATCACCCTCGCCTTGTCCAAGGGCCGCATCTTCGAGGAGACGCTGCCGCTGCTGAGCGCCGCCGGCATCGAGGTGACCGAAGACCCACAGAGGAGCCGCAAGCTCATCCTGCCGACCTGCCGCGAGGACCTGCAAGTCGTGCTGGTGCGCGCGACCGATGTGCCCACCTATGTGCAGCACGGTGGCGCCGACCTCGGCGTGGCGGGTCTCGACACCTTGCTCGAGCACAGCGAGGACGGGCTGTACCGCCCGCTGGATCTGGGCATCGCGCGCTGTCGCATGAGCGTGGCCGTGCGCGCGGACTTCGACTACACGAACGCGGTCCGACAGGGCTCGCGCCTGCGGGTGGCGACCAAGTACACCCGGATTGCGCGGCAGCACTTCAGCGACAAGGGCGTGCATGTCGATCTGATCAAGCTCTACGGCTCGATGGAGCTCGCCCCGCTCACCGGCCTGGCCGACGCCATCGTCGACCTGGTGTCCACAGGCAGCACGCTCAAGGCCAACCAGCTGATCGAGGTCGAGCGCATCATGGACATCAGCTCGCGCCTGGTGGTCAATCAGGCTGCACTGAAGCTCAAGCGTGTGCCGATGCGCGCGCTGATCGACGGCCTGGCGCAGGCGGTGGCCGCACGCGCCGCGCAGGGGGCCGGGGCATGAGAACGCCGAACCGTTCACGCGGGCGCGCCCGTGCGGGGGCGCCATGGAGGACCGTCCGATGAACCGTCCGGTTTCCATCCACCGCCTCGACACCACGGATGCCGGCTTCGAGGCCGCGTTCCAGCGCGTGCTGCACTGGTCGGCCGAGACCGATGCGTCGATCGAGGCCCGCGTCGCGCAGATCATCGACGACGTGCGCGTCCGGGGTGACGTCGCAGTCCTCGAGTACACAGCGCGCTTCGACCGGCTGCAGGCCGCCTCCATGGCAGAGCTCGAGATCGGCCGCGACGAGTTGGCGCGGGCGCTCGACGCCATCACGCCGGCCCAACGCGACGCGCTGCAACGCGCAGCCGCGAGGGTGCGCGCCTACCACGAGCGCCAGCTCGAGGCGTGCGGCCGTGGCTTCAGCTTCCGCGACGCTGACGGCACGCTGCTGGGCCAGAAGGTCACGGCGCTGGACCGTGTGGGCATCTACGTGCCTGGCGGCAAGGCCGCCTACCCGTCGAGCGTCCTGATGAACGCGATCCCGGCCCAGGTGGCGGGTGTCGGAGAGATCGTGATGGTCGTTCCAGCCCCGGGCGGCGAACGCAACCCGCTGGTGCTGGCGGCCGCCCACATCGCTGGCGCGCACCGCGTCTTCACGATCGGCGGGGCGCAGGCCGTGGCTGCGCTGGCCTGGGGCACGGACACGGTGCCGCGTGTGGACAAGATCACCGGCCCGGGCAATGCCTACGTCGCCAGCGCCAAGCGCCGGGTGTTCGGGCAGGTGGGCATCGACATGATCGCCGGGCCCAGCGAGATCCTCGTGCTCGCCGACGGCAGCACACCGGCGGACTGGGTGGCGATGGACCTGTTCAGCCAGGCCGAGCACGACGAACTTGCGCAGAGCCTCCTGCTGTGCCCCGATGCCACCTACCTCGACGCGGTGCAGGCCGCCATCGACCGTCTGCTGCCCGGCATGCCGCGTCGCGACGTGATCCGCGCCTCGCTCGAAGGCCGGGGCGCGCTGATCCACACCCGCTCCATGGAAGAGTCGTGCGTCATCAGCAACCGGATCGCACCGGAGCATCTGGAGGTCAGCTCGGCCGAGCCGCATCGCTGGGAACCGCTGCTGCGCCACGCCGGCGCCATCTTCCTGGGCGCCTGGACGAGCGAGAGTCTGGGCGACTACTGCGCCGGGCCGAACCATGTGCTGCCCACCTCGGGCACCGCGCGCTTCTCCTCGCCACTGGGCGTCTACGACTTCCAGAAGCGAACGAGCCTGATCGAGGTCAGCGAGGCCGGGGCCCAGGCGCTCGGACCGATCGCCGCCGAGCTGGCTCGGGGCGAAGGCCTGCAGGCGCACGCAGGTGCGGCGCAGATGCGCTTGCGCGAGGCATGATGACGCCGCGTTCCCAACCCGTCCGGCCTGCGGCGACCAGCGCCTACGCCACCCGCCCGGAGGCTTGCGCATGAACTCACCGTCCACCCCGCTGTCTGCCCGGCTGCAGGCCACGCTGCGCCAGGACGTGCAGTCCATGCACGCCTACGCGATCCAACCCAGCGCCGGCTTCGTCAAGCTGGACGCGATGGAGAACCCGTTCACGCTGCCCGCCGAGCTGCAGCGGGCCCTCGGCGAACGCCTGGGCCGCGTCGCGATCAACCGCTACCCCGGCGAGGGCCCGGCGCGGCTGCGCGAGGCGCTGGCCCGCCACGCCGGCTTGCCGGCGGGCTGCGCGCTGACGTTGGGCAACGGCTCGGACGAGCTGATCGACATGCTGTCCGTGGCCTGCATGAAGCCCGGCGCGACGGTGCTGGCACCGCTGCCGGGTTTCGTGATGTACGAGATGAGCGCCACGCTGCGCGGGCTGCGCTTCGTGGGCGTGCCGCTGACCACTGACTTCGAGCTCGACGAGGCCGCGATGCTGTCGGCCGTCGAGCAGCACCGCCCGGCCCTGACCTACATCGCCTACCCGAACAACCCAACCGCCAACCTGTTCGACGACGCCATCGTCGATCGCATCGTCGAGGCGGTCGGCCGGCAGCAGGGCTTCGTCGTCATCGACGAGGCCTACCAGCCCTTCGCCTCGCGCAGCTGGCTGCCCCGCCTTGCCGCGCACCCACACGTGCTGGTGATGCGCACGCTGTCGAAGTTCGGCCTGGCTGGCGTGCGTCTGGGCTATCTGTGCGGGCACTCAGCGCTGATCGAGGAGATCGACAAGGTCCGGCCGCCCTACAACGTCGGCGCGCTGAACGCCGAGGCCGCGCTGTTCGCGCTGGAGCACGCCGATGAGTACGCGCGACAGGCAGCGGTGCTGCGCGAAGAGCGCGCGCGGCTGCTCCAGGCCCTGGCGACCCTGCCCGGCGTGCGCCCCTACCCCAGCGAAGCCAACATGATCCTCGTGCGCGTGCCGGACTCCAGACAGGCCTTCGAGGGCCTGAAGGCGCGCGGCATCCTGGTCAAGCACATTGCCGGCCTGCACCCACTGCTGGCGAACTGCCTGCGCCTGACGGTGGGCACGCCCGAGGAGAACCGCCAGATGCTCGACGCGCTGCAGGCCAGCCTGGGGCCGCGCCCCTGACCCCCTTCGACTGGAGCCGCTCATGGACACGCAAGCCCCCCGCAGCGCCGACGTGCGGCGCGACACCAAGGAGACCCGGATCCGGGTCCGCCTGGATCTGGACGGCCGCGGCGACGCGAAACTCGCCACCGGGATCGGCTTCTTCGACCACATGCTCGACCAGATCGCCCGCCACGGGCTGATCGACCTGGAGATCGAGGCCGAGGGTGACCTGCACATCGACGGCCACCACACGGTGGAGGACGTCGGCATCACGCTGGGCATGGCGGTCGCGCGCGCTGTCGGCGACAAGCGCGGCATCACGCGCTACGGCCACGCCTACGTGCCACTGGACGAGGCGCTGTCGCGTGTCGTCATCGACTTTTCGGGCCGACCCGGCCTGCACATGCACGTGCCCTTCAAGGCCGGCATGATCGGCGGCTTCGACACGCAGCTCACCTACGAGTTCTTCCAGGGCTTCGTCAACCACGCGCTCGTGACGCTGCACATCGACAACCTCAAGGGCGAGAACGCGCACCACCAGTGCGAGACCGTGTTCAAGGCCTTCGCCCGGGCACTGCGCATGGCGCTGGCGCCGGACCCCCGCATGGCCGGCCACATCCCCTCCACCAAGGGAGCGCTGTAGACATGCCTGCCACCGTGGCCGTCGTCGACTACGGCATGGGCAACCTGCGCTCGGTGTCGCAGGCCGTGGCGCACGCGGCGCGCGACACCGACATCCGCGTCATCGTCACGTCGAATCCCGAGGAGGTCTGGAGCGCCGACCGCGTGGTGCTGCCCGGACAGGGTGCGATGCGCGACTGCATGCACGAGCTGCGGGCCTCCGGGATGCTAGAAGCCGTGCTCGACGCCGCCGCACGCAAGCCGCTGATGGGCGTGTGCGTGGGCATGCAGATGCTGCTGGACCACAGCGAGGAGCAGGATACCGCGGGCCTCGGCCTGATCCCCGGGCGCGTGCGCCGCTTCGACCTGCAAGGCCGTCGCCAGCCCGACGGCAGCCGCTACAAGGTGCCTCAGATGGGCTGGAACCGTGTGCACCAGCACTCGGGCGGCCGCGCAGCGGCCCACCCGATGTGGACGGGCGTGCCCGACAGCTCGTGGTTCTACTTCGTGCACAGCTATTTCGCGACACCCGACGACGACGCCCACTGTGTCGGGGAAACCGACTACGGCGGGCGCTTTACCTGCGCCGTGGCACGCGATAACATTTTTGCGACGCAGTTCCACCCGGAGAAGAGCGCCGACCTGGGGCTGGCGCTGTACCGCAACTTCCTGCATTGGTCACCCTGAAGCCCTCCTCCGGCCCGGCCTGCGTCGGTGGCCGCTGCAAAGTGCCTTCAAACCCGCTGCCGACCGCCCGTCGGCCTTTCACGACCTCTTCACCTTGACCGAGCCATGCTGCTCATCCCCGCCATCGACCTGAAGGACGGCCAGTGCGTCCGCCTGCAACAGGGTGACATGAACGCGTCGACGACCTTCGGCGACGACCCGGCCGCGATGGCGCGGCGCTGGCTGGACGCCGGCGCGCGCCGGCTGCACCTGGTGGACCTGAACGGCGCCTTCGCCGGCAAGCCGGTCAACGAAGGCGCCATCCGCGCCATCGTGCGCGAGGTGGGCGAGGACATCCCGATCCAGCTCGGCGGCGGCATCCGCGACCTCGACACGATTGAGCGCTACCTCGACGACGGCATCAGCTACGTCATCATCGGCACCGCCGCGGTGAAGAACCCGGGCTTCCTGAAGGATGCCTGCAGCGCCTTCGGCGGGCACGTGATCGTCGGCCTGGACGCCAAGGACGGCAAGGTGGCCACCGACGGCTGGAGCAAACTCACCGGCCACGAGGTGGTGGACCTCGCTCGCAAGTTCGAAGACTACGGCATCGAAGGCGTGATCTACACCGACATCGGTCGTGACGGCATGCTCACCGGCATCAACATCGACGCCACCGTGCGGCTGGCGCAGGCCCTGAGCGTGCCGGTGATCGCCTCCGGTGGGCTGTCGGGTCTGCCCGACATCGAACGCCTGTGCCATGTCGAGGACGAAGGTGTCGAAGGCGTGATCTGCGGACGGTCGATCTACACCGGCGCCCTCGATTTCGTCGCCGCCCAGCGGCGGGCGGACGAGCTGCGCGGCGCGCCGGCGGACTGAAAACCGGCAAGGATTTCCTCCACGCCCGTCTGGCCGGGCGACGGACGCTGCGGCGCTGCGCGTCCGGTCGACCGACGACCGACGACCGACGACCGACACCCTCATCCGGCCCGGCCTGAAAGCCGGGCCGGACTCGGCCACACCGCACGCCCCACGCCCCACGCTCGAACCGACATGCTCGCCAAACGCATCATCCCCTGCCTGGACGTCACCGCCGGCCGCGTCGTCAAGGGCGTCAACTTCGTCGAGTTGCGCGACGCCGGGGATCCGGTGGAGATCGCCGCACGCTACAACGACCAGGGGGCCGACGAGTTGACCTTCCTCGACATCACGGCCACGTCGGACGGGCGCGACCTGATGCTGCACATCGTCGAGGCCGTGGCCTCGCAGGTCTTCATCCCGCTGACGGTCGGTGGCGGGGTGCGCAGCGTCGAGGACGTGCGCCGGCTGCTGAACGCCGGCGCCGACAAGGTCAGCTTCAACTCCGCCGCGGTGGCGAATCCGCAGGTGATCCACGACGCCTCGCAGCGCTACGGCGCGCAGTGCATCGTCGTGGCCATCGACGCCAAGCGCCGGCACGGTGACGACGAGGCTGCGCGCGGCCCCGGCTGGGACGTCTACACGCACGGCGGGCGCCGCAACACCGGCCTGGACGCGCTGTCCTGGGCGGTGCGCATGGCCGAGGCCGGCGCGGGCGAGATCCTGCTGACCAGCATGGACCGCGACGGCACGAAGACCGGCTTCGACCTAGAACTCACGCGCGCCATCAGCGACGCGGTGCCGGTGCCGGTCATCGCCTCCGGGGGGGTCGGCGCGCTGGAGCACCTGTCGGACGGCATACGCATCGGCGGGGCCGATGCCGTGCTGGCCGCGAGCATCTTCCACTACGGCGAATTCACCGTCGGCCAGGCCAAGGCGCTGATGGCCCGTGACGGCATCCCGGTGCGGCTGTGATGGCGGCACGTCAGGGCCAGCGGACCGGCACCGGGGACACCCGGGTGGGTCGCGGCGCCCCTGAGGGAAGGCAAGCCGCCTGCCCGGCAGGTCGCGGCGCGCCGCACGAGGTGCGGCTGATCGGTGGCCAGTGGAAGCGCAGCCGGCTGCCGGTGGCCGACCGCCCCGGGCTGCGCCCGACCCCGGACCGCGTCCGCGAGACCCTGTTCAACTGGCTGGGCCAGGATCTGGGCGGCTGGCACTGCCTGGACGCCTTCGCCGGCAGCGGCGCGCTGGGGTTCGAGGCCGCCTCGCGCGGGGCGGCGCGGGTGCTGATGGTCGAGCGCGACGGCCGGCTGGTGCAGTCCCTGCAAACCGTGCGGGCGCGTCTGGGCGCGGCGCAGGTCGAGATCGTCTGCGATGACGCGATGCGCGTGCTGACAGGCCGCCCGGCACGACCATTCGACCTCGTGCTGCTGGACCCGCCCTATGCGTCGGGACTGCTGCCGGCCGCCCTGCACGCATGCGCGGACATCGTGGGCGCCACCGGCTGGATATACGCCGAGGATGCGCAGCCCCTGACGGCGCCACCCGGGTGGTGCGTCCACCGCGCGACCCGCGCGGGCGCTGTGCATGCGGCGCTGCTGCGCCGCGACCGCTCCCGGCCTGACAGCGACCTCACCGATGGTGGCCACGACGAAAAGGACTGACGATGCCTGAACGTAGCAAGGTGAGTGCCGTCTACCCCGGCACCTTCGATCCGATCACCATCGGCCATACCGACCTCGTGCGCCGCGGCGCCATGCTGTTCGACCGCCTGATCATCGCCGTGGCGCGCGGCCACCACAAGCGGACCATGTTCACGCTGGACGAGCGCATGGAGATGGCGCGTGAAGCCTGCGCCGAACACCCCCACGTCGAGGTCCTGCCCTTCGAGGGGCTGCTGACGCAGTTCCTGCGCGAGCACGCCGCGCAGGTCGTGCTGCGCGGCGTGCGCACCGTCAGCGACTGCGATTACGAATTCCAGATGGCGGCGATGAACCGGCAATTGCTGCCCACGATGGACACCGTCTTCCTCACGCCCAGCAGCGGCCTGCAGCATGTCAGCTCGAGCTTCGTGCGCGAGATTGCCACCCTCGGCGGCGATGTCTCCACGCTCGTGGCACCCTCCGTGCTCGAGCGTGTGCAGGCGCGGGTCCACCAGACCCTGTCGGCCTGAGCGCTGGCCCGTCACCCTGCTGGAGATCGAACCGATGGCGCTTTGGATCACCGACGAGTGCATCAACTGCGACGTGTGCGAGCCCGAGTGCCCGAACCAGGCCATCTCGATGGGGCTGGAGATCTACGAGATCGACCCGAACCGCTGCACCGAATGTGTGGGCCATTTCGACGAACCGCAGTGCGTGCAGGTATGCCCGGTGAGCTGCATCCCGGTCCGTCCCTCACACATCGAAACCCGTGAGCAACTGCAGGCCAAGTACCTGCGCTTGGTCCAGGGAAAGCCGTGAGTCCGTCGGGCTGCGGCCCTGGCGCATGTAGGCAGCGCGTTCCCGGGTCGGTATGGGCGGACCGTTACGGGCCCCGTCCGGCGGTCAGCCCTGGATCGTCCCACCCGGGCTTGCCGTCTCGAGTCGTTGGGGTCGCGGGCCGCGCGTATGCAAGATGCGCATCGCCTCTTCCATACGGCCTGCCAGTAGCAGGTCGAGTTGCGCCACTGACGTGTCGATGGCCTGCTCGATGGCCTCACGCTCCGCAGCCGGGGGCTTGCGCAGGACGTGGTGGATCACCTCGGCTTTCACGCCTGGGTGCCCGATGCCCAGGCGCAAGCGCCAGTAATCGGCGCTGCCCAATTGAGCGTGGATGTCACGCAAGCCGTTGTGGCCGGCATGGCTGCCACCGAGCTTCAGACGCATCTGGCCAGGCAACAGATCAAGCTCGTCATGAACGACCAGGATCTCCTGCGGAGCGATCTTGTAGAAACGCGCCAGCGCCGCTACGGAGCGACCCGACGCGTTCATGAAGGTCTGAGGCTCGAGCAGCCACACCGGGCCTTCGGGACGGGTGGCGCGGCCGACGCGCCCCGCACAACCCTTGTCGGAGGACAGGCACACCGACAGTCGTGAGGCGACCGCATCGATCCACCAGAACCCGGCGTTGTGGCGCGTGGCCTCGTACTCGGTGCCGGGGTTGCCCAGGCCGACCAGCAGCTTGATCATCGATACAGCTCAGGGAACCCCACCCGGAAAAGCCCCGACACGCGCCATGGGTCAACGGCCGGACGCCCGTCCTTGCGGCTGGCAGTGGGAGGAAACGGACGCCGCGATGAGAGCGGCGTCCCTGGGGTAACGGCAGAGCAGCCCCAGACAATGTCCCGACGCCGCGAGCACGGGGGCGGGGAAAGGCCCGGGCCCTGCGCCCGCTGACGACGCTCCGGTAAGCGACCGCGGAACGCCGTCGCCGGGATCACTTCTTGTTCTGCTTCTCGTCCTTCTTCTTCGCCCCACCCTTGGCCGGCGGAGCAGCCGTCGGCGCGACGACCACTTCCTCTTCCTTGGGCAGATTGACCGCGACGATCGCCGGATTCAGGGAACCGTGACGCACGGCGCGGATGCCAGCCGGCAGCTTCAGGTCGTTGAGGTGCAGCGTCTGCCCCTTGACCAGACCGGACAGGTCGATCGGCAGGAACTCGGGCAGTTGCGAGGCCAGGCACTCGATCTCGAGTTCGGTCTGGACGTGGTTGATCAGGCACTTGTCGGTCTTGACCGCCGGCGAGGTCTCCTCGCCCGTGAAGTGCAGCGGCACCTTCTTGCGCAGTCGGGTGGTCTCGTCGACCCGCTGGAAGTCCGCATGCAGCACCAGGGGTTTCCAAGGGTGCATCTGGAAGTCGCGCAGCAACACCTTCTGCACCTGACCGGCGAGTTCCATCTCCAGGATCGAGGAGTGGAAGGACTCCTTCTTCAGGGCGAAGAACAGCGCGTTGTGGTCGATCTCGATCATCGCCGGCGTGCCTGCGCCATAGACGATGCCGGGAACCTTGCCGGCTACGCGCAGGCGGCGGCTCGCTCCGGTCCCCTGCAGCGTACGCTCGAAAGCAGTGAATTTCATCTCAGACTCCAAGGTGAGGCACCCGCGACCAGGCGCCGAATGGTGCAGGGCACTGGCCGCCCTGCGCACGATTTCCGGCGCCTGCTCGGCGCTGGAAAGTTTCTCGAATCCTCGGTCCCGAGGACTCCGGGGCCAGCAGCCCCTCAGAAGTTGCTGTTCTGCTCCGCAAACAGGGATGTGACCGACTCGCCGTCGGAGATGCGACGGATGGTCTCGGCAAACAGGAAGGCCACCGAGAGCTGTCGGATCTTCGGGCACTGCCGAGCCGCGTCGGTGAGCGGGATCGTGTTCGAGATGACGACTTCGTCAAGCATCGAGTGGGCGATGCGCTCGATGGCCGGGCCGGAGAACACCGGGTGCGTGCAATAGGCGTAGACCGTGCCGGCCCGGCGCTCCTTGAGCACCTCGGCGGCCTTGACCAGGGTCCCAGCGGTGTCGATCATGTCGTCCATGATCACGCAATTGCGCCCCTCGATCTCACCGATCACGTGCATGACCTCGGAGACGTTGGCCCGGGGGCGCCGCTTGTCGATGATCGCCAGGTCGCAACCGAGTTGCTTGGCCAGCGCGCGAGCCCGCACGACCCCGCCGACATCCGGAGAGACAACGACCAGATCGGGGTAGCGCTTGTTCTTCAGGTCCGACAGGAGCACCGGCGAGGCGTAGATGTTGTCGACCGGGATGTCGAAAAAGCCCTGGATCTGGTCAGCGTGCAAATCCATGGTCAGGACGCGCTCGACCCCGACCGTCTCGAGCAAGTTGGCCACGACCTTGGCGCTGATGGGCACACGCGTCGAGCGCGGCCGCCGGTCCTGCCGCGCATACCCGAAATAAGGGATCACCGCCGTGATGCGCCGCGCGCTCGCACGCTTGAGCGCATCGACCATGATCAGCAGCTCCATCAGGTTCTCGTTCGTCGGGTTGCAGGTGGACTGCACGACGAAGACATCCCGAGCGCGGACGTTCTGCTGGATTTCGACCGTGACCTCACCGTCGGAGAAACGCCCGACGTGCGCCTTGCCGAGTTCGATGCCCAGGTGGGTGGCGATCTCCTGCGCGAGCACAGGATTGGAATTGCCGGAAAAAAGCAGGGTGTTGAAGAGCACGGCAACCTACGGCGCGAGAAGGGTCGCGTCGGGGCGGCGTGCGCCCCCACCGACATCAGGCAGGTGGGTGGCAGGGGAGGAAGGACTCGAACCCTC
This sequence comes from uncultured Rubrivivax sp., assembly GCA_964522465.1. Lineage (GTDB taxonomy): Bacteria > Pseudomonadota > Gammaproteobacteria > Burkholderiales > Burkholderiaceae_C > Rubrivivax. The sequence goes on from CAZFVH010000083.1 coordinate 22,600, forward strand.
GCATGTCGGAATCAAAATCCGATGCCTTAACCAACTTGGCGACTCCCCTACACAGG
>CAZFVH010000084.1:0-21038 GCA_964522465.1 uncultured Rubrivivax sp.
CGGCAGGTGCGGTGGAAATGCTGCGCATCCTCCTCGAAGCCGTAGTAGGGCGTCAGGTCCATGCCACCGCCGAACCACACCACTGGATCCCGGCCCTCGGGTAGCGCTGCGAACATGCGCACGTTCATGTGCGCCGTGGGCACATACGGGTTGCGCGGGTGCATGACCAGCGACACCCCCATGGCCTCGAAGGGCGCACCGGCCAGATCCGGGCGGTGCTGGGTGGCCGAGGGCGGCAAGGTGCGGCCCTTCACGTGGCTGAAGTTGCAGCCGCCGCGCTCCAGCACGCCACCCTCCTCCACCAGGCGCGACAGCCCATCGCCTTCGAGGCGTCCGCCGGGCTCGCGCGTCCAACCGTCGCTGACGAAAGCATGACCATCCTCGGCCTCGAGGGCTGTGATGATGCGGTCCTGCAAGCCCAGCAGGTACTGGCGGACGGCCTGGGTGTCGATCGGAGCGTGGACGGTGGCAACGGACATGGGACAGCCCTTGTGGTTCGGCAGACACAGCAGGCCGGCACCTGCTGGCAACGGGATCGTGGCGGACGGACGCCCGCAGTGCGGGACTGTGCCACGCGCACTGCGCGACCGGCCTGATCTGCATCAGGCCGGGCCCTGCAGGATCGGATCATCAAGGCATACCGCGACCGATCGCGCCGGATCCTCGGCAATGCGCCACGTGCAACCGTGACGACATCGGGCCAGCCCCGCCGACACGTCACCGCCCAGACCCCAACCGTACCGGCGCGGCAAGATCGGCATGGAAACCCCGAACCTCGGCATAGCGCCGTGCGATTTCTTCCATGTCCGCGGATTCGTCACCGCCGAGTTGAAGGCAGGAGCCGATGCCGACCCGCCGCCGACCCCAGTCCAGATGAGCCAGGGCCAGCGGCACGTCGGACTGCAGCGCCACCCGGTGGAAGCCGCTGCGCCAGCCGGGGGTCCATCGTCGCGTGCCTTCGGGCGACAGCGCGAGCCAGAAGAACTCGCCCTGCCCCCGCGCGGCGCGAAGCCGCGCCACCATCGCGCTGACCACGCCGGCCGGCGCGGAGCGGTCCAGTGGCACGCCGCCGACCCAACGCAGCCAGCGCCCGAACACCGGCACGACGAACAGCGTGTGTTTGCCCCAGAAGGACACCGGCATGCCGATGGACCACTTGGCCAGGATGCCGATGATGAAGTCCCAGTTCGACGTGTGCGGATAGACGATCAGCACGCCCTGTGCCGCGGGCAGGCCGTCGAAGTCCAGGCGCCAGCCGCACAGACCCAGGATGGCGCGGGCCAGACGGCTGCCGCGCAGCTGCACCGGGCGCTGCGGGCAGTCCCGAGGCTTCTTGTCACCCCCGATCAAGAGGTCTTCGGCCAGCGGTGCGGTCATCGTCAGCGCGGCCGGATGGCGCGGTGGCCGATGTCACGCCGCCACTGCGCGCCGTCGAAGGCGATGCCGGACAGGCGTTCATACGCACGCTGCTGGGCCAACCGTGCCGACTCACCGAGCGCGGTGACGCACAGCACGCGCCCCCCGGCAGTCAGGACCCGACCCTCGGCGCCCGTGCTCGTGCCGGCGTGGAAGACGTGGACGCCGTCTGTGCTCGATGTCGAGCCCTCGACCACGTCGCCGCGGCGTGGTTCGGCGGGATAGCCTGCCGCGGCCATCACCACGCCGAGGGCAAACTGTCGGTCCCACTGCACCTCGGCTCGGTCGAGCGTGCCATCGGTGGCGTGCATCAGGAGGTCGAACAGATCGCTCTTGAGCCGCATCAGCAACACCTGCGCCTCCGGATCGCCGAGCCGGGCGTTGAACTCCACGGTCCGAGGGCGGCCATGCCCGTCGATCATCAGCCCGGCATAGAGGAAGCCGGTGAACGGCGTGCCGTCCTTGCGCATGCCCGCGACGGTCGGCCCGATGATCTCCCGCATGACACGGGCATGCACCTCGGGCGTGACCACCGGCGCGGGTGAACAGGCGCCCATGCCACCCGTGTTGGGGCCGAGGTCGCCGTCGAGCAGACGTTTGTGATCCTGGCTCGTGGCCAGCGGCACCACGTGCGTGCCATCGCACACGACGATGAACGAAGCCTCCTCGCCTTCCATGAATTCTTCGATGACCACCCGCGCCTCACCGCCGGCCGTATCGGGCACGGCAGTGTCCGACGGCAGCATGGCGTCGATCGCCGCGTGCGCCTGGGGTGTCGTCAGCGCAACAACCACCCCCTTGCCAGCCGCCAGACCGTCGGCCTTGACGACGATGGGTGCGCCGTGCTGCTCGACATGGGCGTGTGCAGATGCCGCGTCGGTGAAGGTCGCATAGCGGGCGGTGGGGATCCCGTGGCGCTGCATGAAGGCCTTGGCGTGGGCCTTGGAAGTCTCCAGACGAGCGGCATCCCGCGTCGGACCGAAGATGCGCAGACCGCGGGCACGGAACAGATCGACGATCCCCGCGGCCAGCGGGGCCTCGGGGCCCACCACGGTCAACGCGATCTTCTGCGTCGCTGCGTAGTCGGCCAGCGCCTGCGGGTCGGTGAGCGCGAGGTTTTGTACACCCGGCTCGAGCGCCGTGCCAGCGTTGCCCGGCGCAACGATCACGCCCGACACGCGCGGGCTGGCTGCCAATTTCCAGGCCAGTGCGTGCTCTCGCCCGCCGCTGCCCACCACCAGTACCTTCATTGCCAGGGCACTCCGTCGGCCTGAGCCGGTCAGTCTGTGAACCTCGATCGCACGCGCAAGGCTGTCGCTCACTCGAATCATCGCCCGCTGCGGCAGAAACACCGGTGGGCGGCCCCCAAAGGCGTGGGGGCAGACACGGAAAGCGAGGCTCCGGGCGCCTCAGGCGAACGACGCGTTGTGGTAGACATCCTGGACGTCATCCAGGTCTTCCAGCACGTCGAGCAGTTTCTGCATGCGCACCGCATCCTCGCCGGCGATCTCGACCGGGTTCTCCGCGCGCATGGTGACCTCGGCGAGTTCAGGCGCCAAACCGGCGCCCTCCAGCGCCTGCCGAACAGCCTCGAAGTCGGCCGGCGCACACAGCACTTCGACCGAGCCGTCCTCACCGGTGACAACGTCCTCGGCGCCGGCGTCCAGCGCCACCTCCATGACGCGGTCCTCGTCGACACCCGGCGCGAAGACGAACTGGCCGCAGTGCTTGAACTGGAAGGCCACCGAGCCTTCGGTGCCGAGGTTTCCGCCGTACTTGCTGAAGGCGTGCCGCACCTCAGCGACAGTGCGCACGCGGTTGTCGGTCATGCAATCGACGATGACCGCCGCGCCACCGATGCCGTAGCCCTCGTAGCGGATCTCCTCGTAGCTCACGCCCTCGAGGTTGCCGGTGGCCTTGTCGATGTTGCGCTTGACGGTGTCGGCAGGAAGGTTGGCCGCCTTGGCCTTCTCGACGGCCAGGCGCAATCGCGGGTTGGCGCTGATGTCGCCTCCGCCCTGACGGGCGGCCACCATGATCTCGCGGATGACGCGTGTCCAGACCTTGCCGCGCTTCTCGTCCTGGCGGCCCTTGCGGTGCTGGATGTTGGCCCACTTGGAATGACCGGCCATCGTGACTTTCCGGCTGCGTCGCGTCGAGCGATGTACAAGACACCGTGGTCAGCGGGCAACCCTTGGGTTGTTTAGACTGGAACCGATTTTACCGACCGCCCCCGACGCGCTCTGGCGGGCTGCGCTGTGCGCCAGAGCGCCGACCATCTGCAACCCGCCAGCGTGCCCGTCGGGGCCACGAACTCAGGAGTCTGCCGTCATGCCAGAACCGCTGCTCGTCGCGCGCCGCGGCCCCAGCCACGCTCTGCTGCTGCCCGCCCTGGCCAATCGTCACGGTCTGGTCACCGGCGCCACCGGCACGGGCAAGACGATCACGCTGCAGACCCTGGCCGAGGGCTTCAGCCGCATCGGCGTGCCCGTGTTCATGGCCGATGTCAAAGGGGACCTCACCGGCATCAGCCAGCCCGGGCGGCCGTCGGACAAACTGCTGCGCGTGCTGGCTGACAGGGGCCTGGAGCCCCCCGAGGCACAGGCCTGCCCCACGACGCTGTGGGACGTCTTCGGTGAGCAGGGACACCCGGTGCGCGCGACCGTCAGCGACATGGGCCCGCTCCTGCTGGCGCGCATGCTGGACCTGAACGAGACGCAGGCCGGGGTACTCAGCCTTGTGTTCAAGATCGCCGACGATCACGCCCTCGAGATCGTCGATCTCAAGGACCTGCGGGCGATGCTCCAGTACGTCGGGCAGAACGCACGCGAGTTCACCACCGGCTACGGCAACGTCAGCGCCGCCAGCATCGGCGCGATCCAGCGCGCGCTGCTGCAGATCGGGCAGCAGGGCGGTGAGCGCTTCTTCGGCGAGCCCATGCTCGACATCGCCGACCTGATGCAGACCGACCGTGGACGCGGCGTCGTCAACATCCTCGCCGCCGACCGGCTGATGACTGCGCCGCGCCTGTACGCGACCTTCCTGCTGTGGCTTTTGTCCGAGCTCTTCGAGACGCTGCCCGAGGTCGGCGACCTGGACAAACCCAAGCTGGTCTTCTTCTTCGACGAAGCACACCTGCTGTTCGACGACGCACCGAAGGTGCTGGTCGAGCGCATCGAGCTCGTCGTCCGGCTCGTGCGATCCAAGGGCGTGGGCGTGTACTTCGTGACCCAGAACCCGCTCGACATCCCAGACACCGTGCTGGGACAACTCGGCAACCGCGTACAGCACGCACTGCGCGCCTTCACGCCGCGCGACCAGAAGGCGGTCAAGTCCGCCGCGAGCACCATGCGCGCCAATCCGGGGCTCGACGTCGAGGCGGCGATCACAGAACTCGGTGTCGGCGAGGCACTGGTCAGCCTGCTCGACGACAAGGGGCGTCCGTCGATCACCGAGCGTCTGTGGGTCCTGCCGCCGGGCAGCCAGATCGGCCCGGTCACGCCCGAACAGCGACGCGCGCTGATCGAGGGTTCGCTCGTGGCGGGCGTGTACGAGACAGCTGTCGATCGCGAAACCGCTTACGAGAAGCTGGCGGCCGGCGCCGCCCCGGGCGCTGCGCCGGGGGCACCGGTCGGACGACCGTCCGAGGGCGGCGCGACACCGGCCGAGACCGACGGCGGCGGCCTGCTCGGCGGGCTGGCGGCGCTGCTGTTCGGCAGCACCGGCCCGCGCGGCGGCCAGCGCGAGGGCCTCGCCCAGACGGCGGCCCGCAGCGCGATGCGCAGTGTTGGCTCGGCCGTCGGCCGTCAGATCGTGCGTGGCGTGCTGGGCTCGCTCACGGGCGGCGGGCGGCGTCGCTGAGACGGCCCGAGGCTCGGGCTTTGCCCGTCCCGACCCAAGGCCTGACGACGCTCGGCCGCTTTGACAGGCAAGGGGCCTTCCGCAGGGAGCGCCGGACGGCACGGAAAACCCGACCCTAGAATCTTGCGATGCCTCCTGCTGCTGCCACACACAAGACGGAAGCGCCCAAGCCGGCGAACTTCCTGCGGACCCTCATCGAGCGCGACCTGCAGGGCGATGCCCTGGACGGACGGCGGTTTGCCGGCACCCCCGGCGATGCAGCTCACCATGCCACCGCGCCGCTGGACGCTGCGCGCATCCGCACCCGCTTCCCGCCCGAGCCCAACGGTTTCCTGCACATCGGCCATGCCAAGAGCATCTGCCTGAACTTCGGTCTGGCGCGCGACTACGGCGGGGTGTGTCACCTGCGCCTGGACGACACCAACCCCGAGAAGGAGGATCAGGTCTACGTCGACGCGATCAAGGAGGCCGTGCGCTGGCTGGGCTTCGACTGGGAGTCCGAAGTCGGCGGCGTGCGCCGCAGCCACCTGTACCAGGCCAGTGATTACTTTGACTTCATGTACCGCGCGGCGGAGGCGCTGGTGCTGGCCGGGCTGGCTTATGTGGACGAGCAGAGCGCCGAGCAGATGCGCGCGACGCGCGGCGACTTCAACAGCCCGGGCGTGGACAGCCCCTACCGCAGCCGTTCGCCGCAAGAGAACCTGACACGGCTGCGCGAGATGCGCGACGGCCTGCTGCCCGACGGCGCGGCCGTGCTGCGGGCCAGGATCGACATGGCCTCGCCCAACATCAACCTGCGGGACCCGGCGCTCTACCGCATCAAGCACGCCACCCACCACCACACGGGCGACCGATGGTGCATCTACCCGATGTACACCTACGCGCATCCGATCGAGGACGCCCTGGAGCGCATCACCCACAGCATCTGCACGCTGGAGTTCGAGGACCAGCGGCCCTTCTACGACTGGCTGCTGGAACACCTGGCCGACCTCGGCCTGCTGGCGCGCCCGCTGCCGAGGCAGTACGAGTTCGGCCGGCTGAATCTCAACGGCGTGGTCACGAGCAAGCGCAAGCTCAAGGCGCTGGTGGACGAAGGGCTGGTCAACGGCTGGGACGATCCGCGCATGCCGACGATCTACGGCCTGCGTCGGCGCGGCTACACCCCGTCGAGCATCCGCGCGATGGCCGAGGCCACGGGGGCGAGCAAGACCCACATCTGGCTCGATCCTTCGGTGCTCGACATCGCGCTGCGCGAGGACCTGGAGCCGCAGGCGCCTCGAGCTCTTGCCGTGCTCGATGCGCTGGCGCTCGAGCTCGTCAACTGGGACGAGGTCTTCGGAGCCGGGCATCTGGAACCCTGCGAAGCGCCCGCCCACCCGCAGCAAGCGGCACTGGGCAAGCGGCGTTTCACACTCGGCCCCCGGGTCTGGATCGAGCGCGAGGACTTCGCCGTCGACCCGCCCAAAGGCTACTTCCGCCTGTTTCCTCCGCGCACGCTGCCCGACGGCCAGACCGTGGCAGGCAACCGCGTACGACTGAAGTACGGCATGGTCGTGGAGTGCACCGGCCACGTCGTCGATGCCCAGGGCCGTGTCGAGAAGGTGTTGGCGCGTGTCGTGCCGGACACCAAGAGCGGCACACCGGGCGCCGATGCGGTCAAGGTCAAGGGCACCATCGGCTGGGTCGGCGCGCACGAGGCACTCGCCGTCGAAGTCCGTCTGTTCGAGCGCCTGTTCGTCGACGACCAGCCGGAGGCTGGCGGACGGGACTTCCGCCTGGCGCTGAACCCGGACAGCGTGCGTGTCGTCACGGCGTTGGTCGAGCCCGCGCTGGCGCAGGCCGCAGCGGAAGACCGCTTCCAGTTCGAGCGCCACGGCTACTTCGTGGCCGACCGCGTCGACCATCGGGCAGACCGCCCGGTCTTCAACCGCATCACTCCTCTGAAGGAGGCCTGGCGATGAATCGACACTCTCGAAGGCTGATCGCGGCGGCATTGCTCGCGCTTGCCGGCACGGCAGGCGCACAGCCGACGCCTGCCACGGGCACCGCGCGGCCCACGGTGGCGGCGACAGCGGCCGACGCGGCGCCGGACCGAGCCGTGGCGCCCGTGACGACGCCGGTGCCGGTCGTCGAGGAAGTGCCCTTCATCACGACGCCCGACCACGTGACGATGGCGATGCTCGAGATCGCGCGGGTCGGCCCGAGGGATCGGTTGATCGACCTGGGCAGCGGGGACGGGCGCATCGTCATCACCGCAGCACGTCGCTTCGGCGCCAGCGGACTGGGGGTGGAGATCGTGCCCGACCTGGTCGAGCAGAGCCGCCGCAACGCCGAAATCGCCGGCGTGGCCGAACGCGCCGAGTTCCGTGTGCAGGACCTGTTCCAGACCGACCTGCGGCCCTACAGTGTGATCACGATGTACCTGTTGCAGGAAGTGAACCTGCAGTTGCGGCCGGCGCTCCTCGGGCTGACGCCGGGCACCCGCGTCGTGTCGCACGACTGGGATATGGGGGACTGGCTGCCCGACCGCACGCTCACGCTGGACGTGCCGGACAAGGCGGTCGGACGCGAGAAGCTCAGCCGGGTCCACCTGTGGGTCGTACCGGCGGCCTTCGAGGGGCTGTGGTGCGGAGACGATGGCGCGCACTGGCGCCTGAACCGGCGCCACCAGTTCGTCCAGGGACATGCCGGCAGCTCGCGCGACACGCTGGCGGTGCAGGGACGCATCGACGGGACGACGCTCTACCTGGGCAGCCCCCAGGGCGAACTCTGGGCGCGCCACGACGCCACAGCGCCCGTCCCGACCTTGCAGGTGGTCGCCGCCACCGGTGTCTGGCGGGCCTGGCGCGAGGCGCGCTTTCTACAGACTTCGGGAGATCGCTGCAAAATTTGAGCGTACTCCGCCCGGGCGCCCGGGGGGGCCCGGACATTGGCAGGGATGAAGGAGTCCGCCTGTGCAAACGTCCTCTACCACGTGGCCCGGCAATCCGCAGCGCACCACGCGCCGAGGGGCGCCGGAAGCAGCCGCCGCAGCGCCCAGGGCTCTGTCGGCCCTGTTGGCACGAGCCGACATCCGTCTCAACGGTGACCGTCCCTGGGACATCCAGGTCCACCGCAGCCGGCTCTACAGGCGGGTGCTCACCGGCTGGTCGCTCGGCCTGGGCGAGTCCTACATGGATGGCGACTGGGACTGCGAGCAGTTGGACGGGCTGTTCACGCGCCTGATGCGGCACAACCTGGAGCGGCGCGCTCTCGGCGTGTCCAGGCTGCGTCTGGGGCTGGCGCTGCTAGCGGCCTCGCTCACCAACCCGCAGCGCGAGGAGCGCGCTTTCGTTGTGGGCGAGCGTCACTACGACCTTGGCAATGACCTGTACGAGCGGATGCTCGACAGTCGGATGATCTACTCCTGCGCCTACTGGACGCGTGCGGGCACGCTGGAGCAGGCGCAGGCCGACAAGCTGGAGATGATCTGCCGCAAGCTCGAGTTGCGCCCGGGCATGACGCTGCTGGACATCGGATGCGGCTGGGGTGGTCTGGCCGAGCACGCCGCGCGGCACCATGGCGCGCGCGTGACCGGGATCACCGTCTCGCGCGAGCAGCAAGCTCTGGCGCAGCAGCGCTGCGCCGGCTTGCCGGTCGAGATCTCGCTGATCGACTATCGCCGTCTCGGGGGCCGGTTCGACCGCATTGTTTCGGTGGGCATGTTCGAGCACGTGGGCCCGAAAAACCACGCAGCCTACTTCGACACCGCACGTCGCCTGCTCGCCGAGGACGGCTTGTTCCTTCTGCATACCATCGGCATCGACCAGCCGGCCAGCCACACCGACCCCTGGATCGAGAAGTACATCTTTCCGGGCGGCAAGCTGCCAGCGCCGGGCGAACTGGCCTCAGCCGTTCAGCGCGACTTCGTCATCGAGGACTGGCACAACTTCGGTCCCGACTACGACCGCACGCTGATGGCCTGGTACGAGAACTTCGAAGCTGCCTGGCCGACGCTGCGCGCGCGCTACGACGAGCGCTTTCGACGCATGTGGCACTACTACCTGCTCAGTTGCGCCGGCTTCTTCCGCTCTCGCCAGGGGCAGTTGTGGCAGTTGGTGCTGTCACGGCGCGAACGGCAGGCCACCTACCGCTCGATCCGTCCTTTTGACGCAATCTGAAGACGCGCCGCCGGCGCAGCGCAAGCGGCATCGCGTCCACGGTCTCGGTCACCCGAGCCACCGGACCGTGAGGCACACGGTCGCGAACAGCTCAGTTCAGCGTCGCCGAACCCGGCGGGTGGTCGACCGGCGCGGTGAACAGCTCACCGACGTCGACCGGGTCGAAGCGGTACTGCTGACCGCAGAACTCGCAGCCCACCTCGACATCGCCGCGCTCGGCAATGATGTCCTCGACCTCGGGGCGGCCGAGCGAGCGCAGCATGCCGGCCACCCGGGCCCGTGAGCAGCGACAGGCGAACCGCGGCCGCTGGGGCTCGAAGCGCTGCAGACGCTCCTGCCAGAACAGCCGCCTGAGCACCGTGTCGGCATCCAGGCCGAGCAGCTCCTGCGGCGTCAGCGTCGCCGCCAGATGGGCGATGTGCTCGAAGCCCTCGTCCATCCCGATCGTGTCCTCGTTGCGCAGGAGTCCGCGTCCGGCCAGGTTGGCCTCGCCCTCGACCGGCAGACGCTGGATCAGCAGGCCGGCGGCGATATCGTCGTTGGCCGCCAGCACGAGCCGGGTGTCGAGCTGCTCGCTCTGCAACATGTAGTGCTGCAGCACCTCGCTGAGCTGCTGCAGAGGCTCGCGCCGGTCACCGTGCAGGGGCACGATGCCCTGGTAGGGCTGCTGCCCGGGCAGGCGGTCCTTCGGATCGAGCGTGATCGCGCAGCGGCCCTGCCCATGGACGTTCAGCATTGCCTCCAGACCGGCCCCGTCGGCGACTTCGCCGCGCACCTGCGCCGTGACGCGATAGCCGAGGTCCGGCTGGGCCTCGACCACGGCCAGACGTACCGGGCCGTCGCCCTGCATCTGCAGGATCAACGCACCGTTGAACTTGATGTTGGCCTGCATCAGCACGCCCGCGGCCGCCATCTGACCCAGCAAGGCGCGTACAGGCGCGGCGAAGGCGCCGCTGCCACCACGCACCGGGTCGCGTCGCGCCAGCGACTCGCGCCAGCTGTCGGTCAGGCGTACCAGCATGCCACGCACCGGCATGCCCTCGAACAGGAATTTGTGGAGTTCGTCCATCGGGAAGCCGCCCGTCAATCGATGCGGCGCAGGCCGTCCCGGTGCCGCCGGGCCTGCTCCACGTAGTGTCGTGCGCCCTTGCGCACACGCTCGACCTGCTCCGGCGCCAACTCGCGCACGACCTTGGCCGGGGCGCCCATGATGAGCACGCCGTCCGGGAAGGACTTGCCCTCGGTGACGACGGCGCCAGCCGCGACCAGGCACCCCCTGCCGATGCGCGCGCCGTTGAGGACCACCGCCTGGATGCCGATGAGCGAGCCATCGCCGATGGTGCAGCCATGCAGCGTCACCTGGTGGCCGATGGTCACATCCTCGCCCACTGTCAGCGGCTGCCCGACATCGGTGTGCAGCACGCTGCCATCCTGCACGTTGCTCCCACGGCCGATGACGATGGGCTCGTTGTCGCCCCGCAACACCGCCCCGTACCAGACGCTGCTGTTGGCGTCGAGACGGACCCGGCCCACGACACAGGCGCTGTCCGCAACCCAGGCGCTGCCGTCGACCTCGGGAATGACCCCATCGAGCGCGTAAACCGCCATGGAAATTCCCTTCGTTAAAAACCATAATTCTAGGGATGGAGCTTCGCTGTCTGGCACTCGACGCCCTTGCCGAGCCCGACCCTGCGCGCAAGATCGCCTCGGTGGAGACCGGCTGGGCGCTCGCGACGGCCGGCTGCGAGGCCGACGCCACGCTGGAGCTGACCGCCCGGCTGCCCTTGCCCGGCAGGCCACGCAAGCCCGACCTCGTTCCCGTGCAGGACGTGCCGCGACGCAGTCCCTTCACGACGGCGGGTCGCGCGGCTTTGCTGCATGCCGTGGCCCACATCGAGTTCAACGCCATCAACCTGGCGCTGGACGCGGTGTGGCGCTATGCCGACATGCCCCAAGCCTACTATCGCGACTGGTGGCGCGTGGCCAGCGAGGAGGCACACCACTTCCACATGCTCAGCCTGCATCTGCGCAGCCTGGGGCACGCCTACGGGGACTTCGACGCGCACGACGGGCTGTGGGCCATGGCCGAGCGCACCCGGGACGACCCGGTCGCGCGCATGGCGCTCGTGCCGCGCACGCTGGAAGCGCGCGGCCTGGACGCCACGCCGCCGATGCAGGCCCGGCTGGCGCGCGCGGGTGACCACGAGGCCGTGCGCATACTCGACGTGATCCTGCGCGACGAGGAAGGGCACGTCGCCGTCGGCAATCGCTGGTATCGCTGGCTGTGCGAGCAGCGCGGGTTGGATCCCTTGCACCACTACCGCCTGCTGGCCCGACGCCATGGCGCGCCGCGGCTGAAGCCACCGTTCAACATGGCTGCGCGCTCGCGCGCCGGCTTCACCGAACGCGAACTGGACGATCTGCTGGGTTGAGAGGTCCGGCCGCAGGGCGGCGAGGGATTCAAAGGGGGTGGCGGGAGCACCTGGCCTCAACCGCGCGGGTGATGACGCTGGTGCAACTGGCGCAGGCGCTCGCGCGCGACATGGGTGTAGATCGTCGTCGTCGAGATGTCGGCGTGGCCCAGCAGCATCTGCACGGCGCGCAGGTCGGCGCCGTGGTTCAGCAGATGGGTGGCGAAGGCGTGGCGCAGGGTATGGGGCGACAAGGGCGCATGGATACCGGCTGCCAACGCGTGACGCTTGACCAGCGTCCAGAACATCTGCCGCGTCATCGGTCCGCCCCGCGCGGTGACGAACAGGGCGTCGCTGGCCTGCCCTCTGAGGATCGCGCCTCGGCCGTCGGCGAGGTAGCGGCGAATCCAGGCATGGGCCTCGGCGCCGAAGGGCACCACGCGCTCCCTCGAGCCCTTGCCGGTCACGCGCAACGCCCCCTCGTCGAGACCGACGTAGACCGTCTTGAGCGTGACGAGTTCGCTCACGCGCAGCCCGCTGGCATACATCAACTCGATCATCGTGCGGTCGCGCAGACCCAGCGGCGTGTCCACATCCGGTGCAGCGAGCAAGGCCTCGACCTGCGGCTCGCTCAGCGAGCGGGGCACGCGCAGCGGCTGGCGCGCGCTGTGCAGCTTCAGGGTCGGGTCTGCGGTGGCGAGATGCTCGCGCGCGGCCCAGCGGAAGAAGCGCCTGAACACACTCAGCCGCCGGTTGGCGGTGGTGGCGCGCGTGCCGGCATGGCGCTCGGTGATGTATCCCAGCAGGTCCGCCTCGCGCGCCGTCGCCAGTCGAGGGCCCTCGACGCGCTGCAGCCAGCGGGCGAACAGCGTGAGGTCACGTCGGTAGGCTGCGAGCGTCAGCGGCGCCAGACCATCCTCGACCCACAGCGCATCGACGAAGGCGTCGATGGTGCTGGCGTCCTGCGGACGCAGCGGCTCGGCCGCAAGCGTACCGCGAGATGCCGGACGTCGGGGGCGACAATCCGCCCCACCCATGTCCGACGCACTGCTGCTGCTCCCCGATTTCGCGCTCATCGTCATCGGCTTTGCACTGTGCCGCTGGACCTCGCTGGGCCGACCGGTGTGGGACGGCGCCGAGCGGCTGGTCTACCAGTGGTTGTTCCCCTGCCTGCTGTTCAGCGCGATCGTACGCCACCCACCCGACGCCGCCGGGGCGCTACCGCTGGCCGGCACCGCCCTGGCCGTGGTGCTGGCCGGCATCGGCCTGGCGCTGGCACTCGGGCGCTGGCCAGGCGTGGACGCGCGGCTGCACGCCTCGGGCGCCCAGGTGGCCTTTCGCTTCAACTCCTATGTCGCACTGGCGCTGGCCGAGCGCCTGGGCGGCGCGCCGGGCGTGGCCTCGATGGCCCTGGTGATGTCGCTGGCGGTCCCCGTGTGCAACGTCGGCGCCGTCTGGCCACTGGCCCGCCATGGCGGCCAGGGCTACCTGCGGGAGCTGGCGCGCAACCCACTGATCATCGCCACCGTCTCCGCTCTGGTCTTCAACGCCCTGGGCCTGCGGCTGCCCGAGTTGGCCACCACCACACTCACGCGCATCGGGCAGGCAGCGCTTCCGGTGGGCCTGATGGCCGTGGGCGCCGGACTGCAGATGGGTGCGCTGCGCGAAGGCCCGCGGCTGGCGCTGGCACTGCTGTCGATCCGCCACCTCGCCTTGCCGCTGTTGGCGGTGTGGCTCGTCGTCATCGTGGGCCTGCCACCGCTGCAGCAGGCCATCGTCGTCGCCTTCGCCGCCATGCCCACCGCCTCCAGTGCCTATGTGCTGGCCGTGCGCATGGGCGGCCACGGCCCCTATGTGGCCGGCCTGGTCACCGTGTCGACACTGATGGGCATGGCCGGTCTGCCCGCCATGCTGGCGCTGCTGCGGGCAGTGGGGTGACCTCGTCGGCAAGTCACGGCCGGGTTCGGTGAGTCCTCAAGCTCTCGAACGCATCCTCGGGCGAGACCGTTCCGGACACGGTTGTGTGCAGGGTGAGGTTGATCGACCGGGGGGCCTTCAATCCGCCCCCGCCCCCGCACCCGCATCACGGCCCGCCCTGCCCTGCCCGAGTGCCCAATCGATGTGCTCGGCCACCAGGGGCGAGGCCTGCGCTCGGGCGGCATGCAGGGCCCGTGCAGCGGCGGCCGCGTCCAGGGGGCGGGGTGTGTCGCGCAAGGCGTTGCCCAATCCCACCGCCAGATTGCGCCGCCAGCGCTCCCAGCCGATGCGCCGGATGGCGCTGCCCTCGGTATGGCGGCGCCAGGTGGCTTCGTCCCAGTGCCACAGCGTGAGCAGCGTGGCGCTGTCCAAACCGTGGCGCGGGTCGAAATCGGACAGCGGCGCACGCTGGGCGTGGCGATTCCAAGGGCAGGCGAGCTGGCAGTCGTCGCAGCCGTAGACCCGGTTGCCGATGGCGACGCGGAACTCGAGTGGGATCGGGCCCTCGTGCTCGATCGTCAGGTAGGCGATGCAACGCCGCGCGTCGAGCCGGTAGGGGGCGACGATGGCCTGTGTGGGGCAGAGGTCCATGCAGGCCGTGCAGGTGCCGCAGTGGGCCGACACGGGAGCGCTGGGCGGCAATGCCAGGTCGACGAAGAGCTCGCCGAGGAAGAACATCGAGCCTGCCTCGCGGTGCAGCGCAAGCGTGTGCTTGCCGCGCCAGCCCAACCCGCTGCGCGCGGCGAGTTCGACCTCCAGCACCGGCGCCGAGTCGGTAAAGGCGCGGTGCCCGAACGGGCCCACCTCCCGCGCGATGCGCTCGGCCAGAGTCTGCAGCCGCGAGCGCAACACCTTGTGATAGTCCCGGCCGCGGGCGTAGAGCGAAACGACGGCCTGCGTCGGATCGGCCAGGCGGGCAGTCTCACGCGCGCGCCAGTCGGCGCCGGCCGACGTCGGCCGATAGTCCATGCGGGCGGTGATGACGCTGACGGTACCTGGGACCAGCTCGGCCGGCCGGGCCCGCTTGAGCCCGTGGGCGGCCATGTAATCCATGGTGCCGTGGAAGCCGGCGGACAACCACGCGAGCAACCCCGGCTCCGCGGACGACAGGTCCACACCGGCCACCCCGATCTGGGAAAATCCGAGGTCTCGGGCCCACTGGCCGATCTGCTGCACCAGCACCCCGCCGTCGAGCCCGCCGCGGCCCGGATGATGACTGTCCACCTGCCCCCCGTTCATCGCCAGATTCTAGGAACGCGACGCGCGGTCTGGCCCGACGAGGCCGCCTGCGCCGCGTGGGCGCGGGCGCTGGCCGGACGGACGGAGCTGGCCGACGCGTGCATCGAGCTGCATGGCCCGTTGGGCGCCGGCAAGACGACCTTCGTACGGCACTTGTTGCGGGAACTCGGCGTGGCCGGCCGCATCAAGAGCCCCACCTACACCGTGATGGAGCCCTACCGCGTGGGCGAGCTCGAGATCTCGCACTTCGATTTCTATCGCTTCGACGACCCGCGCGAGTTCGAGGACGCAGGCTTTCGCGACGTCTTCGCGCGACCGGGCCTCAAGCTCATCGAGTGGCCGGATCGGGCCACGGGAATGCGGCTGCTGCCCGACCTGCGGCTCGAGCTGGCCATCGCCGCGGACGAGCGGCGCGAGGTGACGGCACAGGCCCTGACAGCCCGCGGGGCTGCCCTGCTCGAGGGCGTGTGACCATGCAACGCCGCGCCGAGGAGCGCCCGGCCGACCCTGCGCGACGCCGCGTGCTGCGAGGCGCCGGGACGCTGCTGACCCTCGCCGCCTGGCACGGCGCGCACGGTGCGACGATCCTGGCGGTGCGGATGTGGCCTTCGCCCGACTACACGCGTCTGACCATCGAATCCGACGTCGCCCTGCGGGGCCGGCACCTTCTGTTCGATGAAGGACCGCGACGGCTGGTGATCGACATCGACGACCTGACCCTGGACGAGACCCTGCGCAGCGTGGTGCGCCAGGTACGGCTCGACGATCCGTACGTCGCGGACATCCGCGTGTCGCAGCTGACCCCGGGCCAGGTGCGGCTGGAACTGGCGCTCAAGCAGCCGATCGCGCCGCAGCAGTTCGCCCTGATGCCGGTGGCCTCCTACCGCCATCGGTTGGTGTTCGACCTGATCCCCACGGTCGAGCCCGACCCGCTGCTGACCCTGGTGCGTGAGAAGGAGGCCGCCGAGCGGCAGGCAGCCCGTGCCGTGGACGACGCGCTGGGTGATTTCATCGGTCGGCTCGAGCCGACGGTGCCGGGCGCGCCGCTGACGGGCGCTGGCACCGCCCCGCCCCAGAGCACCGGCGGCCACGACCGACCGCCTGCCGCGAGCATCGCCCCGCCCTCTCGTGCGCCGAGTCAGACTCCTGCGCCACCCCGTCGTGAAGCGCTGGACCGCCTGTTCATCGTCGCCCTGGACCCTGGCCATGGCGGCGAGGACCCCGGCGCGGTCGGCCCGGGCGGTCTGCGTGAGAAGGATGTCGTGCTGCAGATCGCGCGGCAGCTGCGCGACGCCCTGCATGCACGCCGCGGCGTGCGCGTGCTGATGACGCGTGACGCCGACTTCTTCGTCCCGCTGGGCGAGCGCGTACGCAAGGCGCGCCGTGTGGACGCCGATCTGTTCGTGTCGATCCATGCCGACGCCTTCATGCGACCCGAAGCACGCGGCGGCAGCGTGTTCGCGCTGTCCACAGGCGGCGCGACAAGCGCGGCCGCGCGCTGGATGGCCGAGCGCGAGAACGGCGCGGATCAGGTCGGCGGCATCAACCTGGCGGTGCGTGACGACCTGACGCTGCGCGTGATGGCCGACATGGGCACCACGGCGCAGATCCGCGACAGCCTGCAGCTCGGCCAGCAGGTGCTCGCGCAGATGCGCGAGGTCGGGCGACTGCACAAACCGCGTGTCGAGCAGGCGGGTTTCGCAGTGCTGAAGTCTCCGGAGATCCCGAGCATCCTGGTGGAGACGGCCTTCATCTCCAACCCCGAGGAAGAGGCGCTGTTGCGCAACCCGCAGTGGCAGGCGCGTATGGTCGCCGCGCTGGCCGAGGGCATCCGGCGTCATCTGGCCGACACACCGCGGATGCCGCGTCGGCGTCGCGCGTGAGCGCACGCCCACCGACCGCGCGCGTGACGGACCGCCAGTCGCCGGCCCTGGCACGGCGTGTGGCAGCCCGCTCCATCCGCCGACGGGGCCCGGCGGGATTGGGTGGCCGCGCGCCACGGCCGCACCCGCGGCCATGTCCACTGCGTCGAAACGGCCGCGCCGTCGAAACCGTCGCCCGGATCGGCCCGACGGACATCGTGCGATCCAGCCCGACTTCCTAGAATCCCCCGATGCAGCCCACATCCGTCCCCCCGGCCTCGCCAAGGCGCGTGATCCGCGAATTGCCGGACGAACTGGTCAGCCAGATCGCCGCCGGCGAGGTGGTCGAGCGCCCTGCATCGGTCGTGCGCGAGCTGGTCGACAATGCGCTGGACGCCGGCGCCACCCAGGTCACCGTGCGCCTGGCCGCCGGCGGCGTGCGACAGATCACGGTCGAGGACGACGGTGCGGGCATTCCGCGCGACGAGATGCCGTTGGCGCTCAAGCGCCACGCCACCAGCAAGATCGCCGACCTGAACGAACTCGAGCATGTGACCACCATGGGCTTTCGGGGCGAGGCGCTGGCGGCGATCGCGAGCATCGCCGAGATGACGCTGACCAGCCGCACGGCCGACACGATGCACGCCTGGCGGCTGGACGCGCGCAGCGGCGAGCTGCAGCCCGCCGCACGCGCCACCGGCACGACGGTAGAGGTGCGCGAGCTGTTCTTCAGCACCCCGGCCCGGCGCAAGTTCCTGAAAACCGATGCCACCGAGCTCGCGCACGCGCTCGAGTCGCTGCGCCGCCACGCGCTGGCACGCCCCGACGTGGGCTTTGCGCTGTGGCACGAGGGCCGGCTGGTCGCGCAATGGCGCGCCGCCGCGGCGCCGCAGCGGCTGTCCGATGTCCTGGGGGCCGACTTCTTCGACGCCAGCCGCGCCGTCCAGGCGCAGGTCGGCCCACTGATGGTTTCCGGCCGCGCCGGCCATCCCGAGAACGCACGCTCACGGGCCGATCTGCAGTATCTCTTCGTCAACGGCCGCTTCGTGCGCGACCGCCTGGTCTCGCACGCCGTGCGCTCGGCCTACGACGACCAGCTCCATGGCAGCCGGCAGCCGGCCTATGCGCTGTTCATCGGGATCGCACCGGAGCTCGTCGACGTCAACGTCCACCCGACCAAGGTGGAGGTGCGCTTTCGCGACGGGCGCGCCGTACACCAGGCGGTACGGCAGGCCGTCGAGGAGGCGCTCGCGCCGACGCGCGCCGGGCCGCTTGCCGGTGAGATGTCGGTTGCGGCGCAGGAGACGGCCGGGGCAACGCCAGCGCGGGCCCGGGCGACCGACGACACACCCACCAACGCCGACGGTCCCGATCCCTTCGACACGCCCGACAGGGGGTCACCATCGGCGCAGACCACTGGCGCACCGGGTGACGCGCGACGCGTCACCGGCTCCGACGAAGGCCCGGCCCCGGCGGGTACGCGCACCGGTTGGGTTTACACCTCGGCGCGCGGCACACCACTGGCCCAGGAGGCCGACCCTCCTTGGCAGCCTGCGCTGCCACAGGTCGGCTCGGGCGGGCTGGCGGCCTGGCGCGCCCTGCGCACCCCCACGACCGCGCTGCGCGACCCGGCGTGGGACACCGCACCGCCGACGCCCGGAGGCGGCGAGAGGACTGGCCCTGTCACCCCCCCGCCCCGGACGGAAGGCGCTGCGACAACCGAGGCTGCCTGGGTGACGCAAGGTGCCGGGACCGTCGAGACCGGATCGGCAGGGACCGCCGCAAGAGCGCCCGCTGCGCGAGGCGTGGATCACTGGCCGCTTGGTCGAGCGATCGGGCAGATCGGCGGCGTGTACGTGCTGGCCGAGAACGCGCAGGGTCTGGTCATCGTGGACATGCATGCCGCGCACGAGCGCGTCGTCTACGAGCGGCTGAAGCGCGCGGCCGACCAGGATCGGACATTGCCGACCCAGCCCCTGCTGATCCCGCACACCTTCGCCGCCACCGCCGCCGAGATCGCCACCGCGCAGGACGAGCGTGACGCCCTGCTGGCCCTCGGTCTGGACGTCGACGCCCTCGGACCGGGCACGCTGGCCGTGCGCAGCCGCCCGGCGGCGCTGCCCCAGGCAGACCTGACGGAGCTGACCCGCTCGGTGCTGAGCGAACTGGCACAGGTCGGCGGCAGCCGCGCCGTGCAGCAGGCGCGCGACGCGCTGTACGCGACCATGGCCTGCCATGCCGCTGTGCGCGCCCACCGCCGCCTGACGCTGGAAGAGATGGACGCGCTCCTGCGTGACATGGAAGCCACCGACCGGGCGGACACCTGCAACCATGGCCGCCCGACCTGGCGCCAGCTGAGCCTGAAGGAACTCGATGGGCTGTTCCTGCGCGGGCGATGAGAGACGGAGGTCGTGGCCTGCGATCGCCGGGGGCGAGACCCATCGCCCGTCGGTGGCGACATGATCGGCCCCGTGCCGGACTGGAACTGATGAACCTCGCCTCCCTCCCAACCGATCCCACACCGCGCCGACGTCTCCTGCTGGCGGGGCTGATGCTGGCCAGCGGACTCCTGACCTTGAGCGCGGCGCGCAGCCAGCCCCCGACACCAGCCCCACCGACGACCGCCCCGGCGGTGGCCATGGAGCGAATCGAGCTGGACGCACCTGTCGTGCTGCTTGGCGAAGTGCACGACCACCCGCAACAGCACGCGCTGCGTGCCCGGGCGTTCGACGCGCTGCTGGCACGCGGGGCGCGACCGGCGCTGGTACTCGAACAACTCGACGCCGACCGGCAGGCCGACATCGACCGCCTGCGGTCAGCGCCCGGTGGCATCGACGCCGATGCCCTGATCACGCAGGTGGGCGGACCGGGCTGGCACTGGCCCTTCTACCGGCCCTTCATCGAGCAGGCGCTGCGCCACGGCCTGCCGATCGTGGCCGCCAACGTCGGGAGCGAAGCCGCACGCACCGTGATGCGCGACGGCCTGGCGGCGCACGGCTTCGACGCGCAGGTGCCGGAAGATCTGCTCGCCCCCATCGCCGGCCTGATCGAGGGCAGCCACTGTGGAATGATCAGCGCGCCACTGGCGCGGCGCATGGCGCTGGCGCAGGTGGCGCGCGACCAGTCGATGGCGCGCGCGCTGCAGGCCCACGCGGCCCGCGGCGCGGTGCTGCTGGCCGGCAATGTGCACGTGCGCACCGACATCGGCGTGCCGCGCTGGCTGGACCCGGACCTGCGCGCGCGCAGCGTGGCCATCGGCGTGGTCGAGAACGGCGATCCGACAGGTGCCTTCGACCGCCGGGTGATCACGCCGCCCCATCCCCGCGCCGATCCCTGCGCCAGCCTGCGCCCGCCGGCGGCACCCACCACCGGAAGCCCCCGATGAACGAACGCAAGCGCCTCGCGCTGAAGGCCGACGCGACCCCACGCGACCCGCAACGCCGCCCGGTGCGCGGCCACAGCGCGGTGGCCCCCAGGGCGAGATCCCAGGGGGCGGGCGAGCAGTCCGCGCCACCATCGGCATGGCCCTCGACATCGAGGCCGACACCGCGACCTCCCTCGCCGACCTCGCCGTCGACGACATCACGGCCGCCACCCCCGGGGCCGGGACGGCGCGCATCGGAGCCGCCTTCGGTGGCGCGCCCCAGCCCGGCGCCGTGCACGGCCGCGACACCCCCTGTGGCAACGGCCGACGCGCCCCTGGGCACGCGGCTGTCGCGCGTGATGTCCGATCGCGGCCTGGCCTCGCGCCGGGAAGCCGACGAGTGGATCGCCGCGGGCTGGGTGCGGGTCGACGGCCGGGTGGCGGTGCTGGGGCAGCGCATCGGCGGCGACGAGCGCATCGAGATCGACGCCGCGGCGCAGCGCGAACAGGCCCGGCGCGTGACCATCCTGCTGCACAAGCCGCTGGGCTACGTCAGCGGACAGGCCGAGGACGGCCACCAGCCGGCCGCCGTCCTCGTCACCCCCGACCGTCGCTGGAGCGAGGACCACGGCCTGCCCTGGCACCCGGGCCACGCCCGCGGCCTGGCACCGGCCGGCCGCCTGGACATCGATTCCACCGGGCTGCTGGTGCTGACGCAGGACGGCCGCGTGGCGCGCCACCTGATCGG
>CAZFVH010000084.1:21138-22556 GCA_964522465.1 uncultured Rubrivivax sp.
TGAAGGTGCTGGCGCTCAAGCGCGTGCGCATCGGCAGCGTGGTGCTGGGCAAGCTCCCGCCGGGACAATGGCGCTATCTGCGCGACGACGAGCGGTTCTGAGCGCCAACGCGGCCGCCTTGGTGTCGGGCCCGCGAGGGTCACGGGCCGGCGCGGGTCGATCCCACCGAACCCTGCCCGTGCCGCCTGCCCCAGGACTGGAAACTGCCTGCCGATGACCCCGACCACCGGCGCGCCAACGCGCCGCCCCTCCCCTGCCACGCTGGTGCTGGCGCTGTCGCTGCTGCTCGGGCTGCAGCCCGTGTCCTCGGACTTGTACCTGCCGGCACTGCCCGCGATCGCGGCCGACTTCGGCGGCGCGATCGGGCTCAGCCAGCTCACGCTGTCGGCGCTGCTGCTGGCCTTCGGCGTCGGACAACTGGTGCTGGGCCCGGTGTCGGACCGCTATGGGCGCCGCCCGGTGCTGCTGGTCGGGCTGTTGCTGTACGTGCTGGGCTCGGTCGGCAGCACCGCGGCCGGCGGCATCGAGGCGCTGGTGGGGTTCCGGGCGCTGCAGGGCATCGGTCTGGCCGCCGCGGTGGTGTGCGGCCGCGCGCTGCTGCGCGACCTGCACTCGCCGGTAGAGGGCGCGCGTGTGATGTCGCTGGCGATGAGCGGGCTGGGCGTGCTGGCGCTGGCCAGTCCCATCATCGGCGGCCTGCTGGCCGGCTGGGCCGGTTGGCGGCCGACGCTGGCGGCCACCGGCGTCTTCGGCGCGCTCACGCTGGCCCTGATCGCCTGGAAGATGCCCGAGACGCTGGCCCGGCCCAACCCGCGCGCGCTCGAGCCGGCCGAGATGCTGCGCCAGTGGCGGCGCATCGGCGCACACCCCACCTTCGTCGCCTGGACGCTGCTGAGCGCCTGCACCTACGGCGGGATGTACACCTTCCTGGCGGCAGGCTCCTTCGTCTTCATCGAAGCCCTGGGCACCTCGCGCAGCGCCTACGGGGTGTTCCTGGCGGTGTCGTCGCTGGCATATCTGACCGGCACCTTCCTCGGCCGCCGGCTGCTGCGCCGCCACGGCCTGCGCGGCGCGGTGGCGCGCGCCGGAGTGCTGACGCTCGTCGGCGGTGGGGGTACGGCGCTGCTGTCGCTGGCGGGCGTGATCGGCCCCTGGGCGATCTGCGTGCCGCAGATCCTGTTCGCGCTCGGCCACGGCGTGCACCAGCCCTGCAGCCAGGCGGCAGTCGTCGGCCCCTTCCCCGCGCATGCCGGCGCCGCCTCGGCCCTGGCGGGCTTCGTCAGCGCGGCCATGGCCTTCGCACTCGGCCTGTGGCTGGGCCATGCGATCGACGGCACCGTCTTCCCGCTGACCCTGACCCAGGGGGTGATGGCCCTGGCCACCTCCATCGTCGCCTGGACGCTGGTGCAGCGGCATGG
>CAZFVH010000085.1:0-19088 GCA_964522465.1 uncultured Rubrivivax sp.
CTGGGGTGAGCTGGGGGTGGACCTGGTGCTGGAGTGCACCGGCAAGTTCCTCACGCCCGAGACGCTGCAGGGCCACCTGGACCGTGGCGCAAAGCGCGTCATCGTGGCGGCGCCGGTGAAGACCGGGGACGTGCTGAACATCGTCGTCGGCGTCAACGACGGCCTGTACGAGCCGGCGCGCCACCGCATCGTCACCGCCGCGTCGTGCACGACGAACTGCCTCGCGCCGGTGGTCAAGGTGGTGCACGAAGCGCTGGGCATCCGCCACGGCCAGATCACCACCATCCACGACCCGACCAACACCAACCTCGTCGTCGACGCGCCGCACAAGGACCTGCGGCGCGCGCGCAGCGCGATGCTGAGCCTGGCGCCCACGACGACCGGCAGCGCCACCGCCATCGCGCTGATCTACCCCGAGCTCAAGGGCAAGCTCAACGGCCACGCGGTGCGCGCCCCGGTGCTCAACGCCTCGCTGACCGACTGCGTCTTCGAGCTGCAGCGCGCCACGACGCCGGCCGAGGTGAACGCGCTGTTCGCCGCGGCGGCCGCCGGCCCGCTGGCCGGCATCCTGGGCTACGAGGAACGCCCGCTCGTCAGCGCCGACTACGCCCGCGACACGCGCAGCAGCATCGTCGACGCGCCATCGACGATGGTGACCGACGGCACGCTGCTGAAGGTCTACGCCTGGTACGACAACGAGATGGGCTATGCCTGCCGCATGGTGGACCTGGCATGCCGGATGCGTGCCTTGGGGGTGTGAGACAGGGAGCCCGCCCATGAACGCAGCCACCCGCCACTACTCGCTCGTCACCGCCGCCTACTGGGGCTTCACGCTCACCGACGGCGCGCTGCGCATGCTGGTGCTGCTGCACTTCTTCCGTCTGGGCTACTCGCCGTTCACGCTGGCCTTCCTGTTCCTGCTGTACGAGGCCGCGGGCATCGTCGCCAACCTGCTGGGTGGCTGGCTCGCCACGCGCTTCGGCATCGCGCGCATGCTGGTCGTGGGCCTGGCCACGCAGATCACGGGCTTCCTGCTGCTGTCGGCGCTGTCGCCGGACTGGTCGGCGGCGCTCTCGGTGGCCTGGGTGGTGGCGGCCCAGGGCGTGTGCGGCGTGGCCAAGGACCTGACCAAGACCGCCAGCAAGTCGGCCATCAAGCTCACCGCGGGCGAGGCGTCGGGGCGGCTGTTCAAGTGGGTCGCCTTCTTCACCGGCAGCAAGAACGCGATGAAGGGCGCGGGCTTCTTCCTCGGCGGGGTGCTGCTGCAGGCGCTGGGCTTCCAGGCCGCGCTGTGGGCGATGGCCGCGCTGCTGGCGCTGGTGCTGGCGGGCGTGCTCACCTTCGTGCCGCCGCTGATGGGCAAGCGCAAGGCCTCGAAAACGGCGCGCGAACTCTTCGCCAAGAGCCGCGGCATCAACCTGCTCGCGGCCGCGCGCGTGGCGCTGTTCGGCGCGCGCGACGTCTGGTTCGTCGTCGGCGTGCCGGTCTTCCTGTACTCGGCCGGCTGGACCTTCACGATGGTGGGCGCCTTCGTGGCACTGTGGACCATCGGCTACGGCGCGGTCCAGGCCGCGGCGCCTGCGATCGTGCGCCGCAGCGAGGACGGGCTGAGCCGCGAGGTGCCGGCCGCGCGCGCCTGGTCGGCGCTGCTGGCGCTGGTGCCAGCAGTGCTGGCCGTGCTGGTCGTGGCGCAGGTGCAGCCGCTGGAGTGGATCGTGGTCGGCGGGCTCGCGGTCTTCGGCTTCGCCTTCGCGGTGAACTCCTCGGTCCACTCCTACCTGGTGCTGGCCTACGCCGGCTCGGAGAAAGCGGCCGAGGACGTGGGCTTCTACTACGCGGCCAACGCGGCCGGGCGCTTCGGCGGCACGCTGCTGTCGGGCCTGCTGTACCAATGGGGCGGCTTGGCGTGGACGCTGGCGGGCTCGGCCGCGATGCTGGCTGCCTGCTGGCTCGTCACCCTGGCGCTGCCGCGGGAGCGCGCGCATGGCTGAAGAGAACCGCACTCGATCTGCGCTGCAGACCGCTCCCCTGGAGGCCGCGACCACCGCCCAGGGGGAGGCGAAGGCCCGCCCGGTCATCTGGTCAAGGCCTTCAGCGCCTGCGGCCGGGGGGCTGCCCCAGCCGCCGGCAGAGACACTGGACGAAGCCGCCGCGGTGGCTGCGCTCGCCGCGCTGGCGCAGCCGATGCGGCTGCGGGTGTTCCGCGCCCTGGTCGGCGCCGGCCCGGCCGGCCTGACCCCGGGCACGCTGGCCGCGACGCTGGGCCTGCCACCCTCGTCGCTGTCCTTCCATCTGAAGGAGCTGGTGCACGCCGGGCTCGCGCAGGCCGAGCGCCAGGGCCGGCACCTGCTGTACCGGCCTGCCGTCGGCCGCATGAACGCGCTGCTGGCCTACCTGACCGACCACTGCTGCCACGGCGAGCCCTGCGGGCTCGTCACCACGCCACCTTCCCGCTGCTGCTGAAGAAAGAGGTCATCATGGACGACAGGATCTACGAGGTGCTCTTCGTCTGCACCCACAACTCGGCGCGCTCCATCATGGCCGAGGGCATCCTCAACGCGCTGGGGCGCGGGCGCTTCCGCGCCCACTCCGCCGGCAGCCACCCCGCCGGCGCGGTGCACCCGATGGCGCTGCGCACGCTGGCACAGATGCACCTGCCCGACAGCGGCTATCGCAGCAAGGACTGGGCCGAATTCGCCCGGCCCGGCGCCCCGGTGCTCGACTTCGTGCTGACTGTCTGCGACAAGGCCGCGGGTGAGGCCTGCCCCGTCTGGCCCGGCCAGCCGATGACGGCGCACTGGGGTGTGGCCGACCCGGCGGCCGCGCAGGGCAGCGAGGCCGACGTCGCCCAGGTCTTCTGGGACACGGCTACCGTGCTCAAGCGCCGCATCGAGCTGATGCTGGCGCTGCCGATGGCCGCGCTCGACAGCCTGGCGCTGCAGCAGCGCATGCGTGAGATCGGTGCGCGTTGACGGCCCGCACCGGGACGGATCCAGACACGCGCCGCGACGGGCGCGATCATCGACGCCGCTTCGGGTGCGCGAGGGGTGCGCCTCGTCCGTCAGCACCGCTGAGGGCCGTCGCAAGCGTTTCGGCCTGCATACGCCGCCCACTGCCTGAGGAGATGCCATGGGCCTGTTCGAGCGTTACCTGAGCCTGTGGGTGGGCCTGGGCATGGGGGTGGGCGTCGGTCTGGGACTGACGCTGCCGGGCCTGTTCGAGGCCATCGCCGCCCTGGAGGTCGCCCACGTCAACGTGGTCGTGGCCGTGTTCATCTGGGTGATGATCTACCCGATGATGCTGCAGATCGACTGGGGCGCGGTGCGCCAGGTCGGGCGGCGTCCGCAGGGCCTGGCGCTGACGCTGGTGGTGAACTGGGCGATCAAGCCGTTCACGATGGCGGCGCTGGGGCTGCTGTTCTTCAAGGGAGTCTTCGCGCCCTGGGTGGCCCCTGCCGACGCCGACCAGTACATCGCCGGCATGATCCTGCTCGGCGTGGCGCCGTGCACGGCCATGGTCTTCGTCTGGAGCCAGCTCGTCGACGGCGACCCGAACTACACCCTCGTGCAGGTCTCGGTCAATGACCTGATCATGGTGGTGGCCTTCGCCCCGATCGCCGCCTTCCTGCTCGGCGTGACCGAGCTCACCGTGCCCTGGCCGACGCTGCTGCTGTCCACGCTGCTGTACGTGGTGCTGCCCCTGCTGGCCGGCATGGCCACCCGGCGCGTGCTGCTGCGGCGCTCGCCGCAGGCGCTGGCGGCCTTCGTCGCGCGGCTGAAGCCGGCGTCGGTGGCGGGGCTGGTGGCCACGGTGGTGCTGCTGTTCGGCCTGCAGGCCGGCACGCTGGTGGATCAACCCTTCGTCATCGCGCTGATCGCCGTGCCGCTGCTGCTGCAGAGCTACGGCGTCTTCGCCATCGCCTGGGCCGGCGCGCGCTGGCTGAAGCTGCCGCACGCCGTGGCCGGCCCGGCCTGCCTGATCGGCACCAGCAACTTCTTCGAGCTCGCCGTCGCGGTGGCGATCTCGCTCTTCGGCCTGCACTCCGGCGCCGCCCTCGCCACCGTCGTGGGCGTGCTGGTGGAGGTGCCGGTGATGTTGTCGCTGGTGCGGTGGGTGAATGCGCGGCGGCGGGTGCTCACCTGATCGGGGTGGGATCCCCTCCGACCGGTAGCGTGGCGTCCGGTGACAGGTTGCCATTGCGCACCAGCATGTAGGCCACCACGGCCGTCTTCTGGGCGTCGTCCATCTTGGATGGATCGTCGAAGGGCATCATCAGTTGCAGGTACTCGAAGAGCCCCTTCGCAGAGCCGAACTTGGCGATATCGTGCCCCGGGCCCCAGATGGGGCGCGGGAACACCGTGGCGTCACGCCCGGCCACGCCGTGGCACAGGGCGCAGTTCTGCTGGTACAGCTGCGCACCCGAAAGCACCTGCGCTCCGGCCTGCGAAGGCGGGGGCGGAACGGCTTGGGCCCCCACCAAACCCGGGGAAATCGTCAAGACCACGGCCGCGACGGCCACCCGCAGACTTGAAGGCGAGCAACAGGAAGCGGGCCGCATGCTCAGACCACCCTGATCTTGAACTTGGGAATCGCGCCGTTGGCCATGCCCAGCAGGTTGAACGGCACCGTCTCGGGCTGGGTGTTGCCCGCCATGTCGATGCCGCGCGTCTCGATGAGGTGGTCGCCAGGGCGGGCGTCCCAGTGGAAATCGAAGCGCACCCAGGTGTAGCGCCCGAGGTTGGGGCCCTGGATGTGCGCGCGCTGCCACGGGCCGCCGTCGACGCGGTACTCGACCTCGCGGATGCCGTACTGCGGCGCCCAGGCGTAGCCGCGCACCAGTTGGCGCCCGGCGCTCATGATCGGCCACTCACCGCGCTTGAGCGGGTAGTTGGCCGGCACCGACGGCGACTTCTCCAGCACCAGCGGCACGGTGATCAGCGTCTTGATCGGCATCCAGGTGACCATCGGCCCCTTGACGTCGGCCGCTGTGATGCCGCCGATGAACTCGTCGTTCGGGGCGATGGCCGGCGCGGCGTAGGCCGGCCCGATGTAGGTCTCGCCGCGGGTGTTCAGGCGGCACCAGTGCTGGTGGCTGTCGATGCGGATCTCGGTCAGCCACTTGATCGATGCCGTGCCTCCCCAGCCCGGCACCACCAGGCGCACCGGCGCACCGTGGTCCGGCGTCAGCGCATTGCCGTTCATGCGGAAGCACACGCCGATGTCGTCACCGCGCGAGGTCAGCTCCGACACCGGCATGGGGCGGCCCATGTCGCCACCATCCACGCCGGACCAGAACAGCGCCGACTTCGCGTCGCGCTTCAGGCCCACCAGGCCGAGGATGTGGCTGATCGGCACGATCTGCCACTCGGCCTGGCCGATGGCACCCAGCACCCAGTTGCCGCCCGCGACGTCCTTCATCTCCTGCTGTTCCCAGAACAGGCTGCGGCCGTTGCCGTGGCACTCCATCGTCGCGATGACGGTGCGCGAGGGCATCTTCAGCAGGTCTTCGTAGCCGATCTCGATGGCACGCTCGACGGCATTGCCGTGGACCTTCATCTTCCAGTTGCGCGGGTCCAGCACCGGCTTGGCCTCGACCAGCGGCGTGGGGTAGTGGTTGCGGACGTAGAACTCCTCCACCGGCGTCATGTAGGTGGAGAAATTCCAGTAGTTGCCGCTGCGCACGGTCGCGCCGATGTTCAGCAGGCGCGAGTCGTCCTTCAGCAGCACCCGACGCGGCGCAGCAGCGGCCGGAGCGGCGGTCTGGGCCTGTGCCATTGCAGGGGCGGCTGCGGCCGCTCCGAAGGCGGCGGCCGAAACGAAGAACTGCCGGCGGTCGGCTTGCGGGCCGATGCGCAAGGCCTCCTTGACCAGGACCTCCTCCTGGGCTCGATGCTTCTGCTGGGACATGTCGGGTCTCCTCGGGTCGTGTAAGTGCCGGCACCGCCGGCGAGCGGACGACGCACCCTGCGCGCCATCCCCCTGCCGCCTGCGACCCCGGGAAAACGCTTTGTGTGCCGTGGCGCACTTTCTGCAAGATGCGAGCCAGCGGCGGTGTGCGTCATCGCCCCTGCTGTAGGCCTGTGAACCCCCGTGTCAGGTGTCGAAAACGAAAGATCCCGCTTGTTCTCCATGAAATCTGCGTTACGAAACCGAAACCGCCGTCAGGTCATGTGTGCCATCGGGCTGGCGCCTGCAGCGGTGGCCCTCCCGGCACGGCCTGCCCTCGCAGGCGCTTCGGTCCTGCGCTTCGGCACCACACCGGTGTTCCTGGACGACCAACTGGCCCTGCTGGGCGTGTGGCAGCGCTACCTGCAGGGCCGGCTCGGCCGGGCGGTCACCTTCGTGCAGCGTGGCAGCTATCGTGAGATCGTCGACCTCCTGCTGGGCGATCGGGTCGATGCCGCCTGGCTGTGCGGCTATCCCTATGTGGTCTACGAGGACCGCCTGCATCTGGTCGCGGTGCCTGAATATCTGGGCCAGCCGCTGTACCGGTCGCACCTGGTGGTGCCCGCGTCGGACACCACCACCCGCGCGGTGCCTGATCTCCCCGGCCGCATCTTCGCCTACAGCGACCCGCTGTCGAACAGCGGTCACCTGGTGCCCCGCGTCGAACTGCTGCGCGCCGGCGCCGACCCCGACCGCTTCTTCCGCCGCAGCTTCTTCACCTTCGGCCACCGCAAGGTGGTCGAGGCCGTGCGCGCCGGGCTCGCCCACGCGGGCGCGGTGGACGGCTATGTGTGGGACACGCTGCACCGCCAGCACCCGGAGGCCACCGAAGGGCTGCGCGTGGCCTGGCGCTCGGGCACGCACGGCTTCCCGCCGGTCGTCGCGCGCCCCAGCCTCGCCCGCGAGGAGCGCGAGGCGCTGGCCCAGGCGCTGGTGGGCATGCGCGGCTCGGAGCCCGGTGCAAGTCTGCTGAAGCGCCTGAACATCGACGGCTTCAGGCCCGTGCAGGCCAACCTGTACGCGAGCATCCGCGAGCTCGTGCGGCAGCACCGGCGCTGACGGGGTGGCGGGCGGACCATGAAACCCTGGACACTCGACTGGCGGCTGAAGATCCCGCTGGCGCTGACGGCGGTGATCCTGCTGACCGAGCTCGTCGTCACCGCGGCGCTGGTGACCCGCGCCCTGCGCGATGCCCGCACCGACCTCGAGTCCAGCGCGCGCAACCTGGTCACCGTGCTCGGCCGGTCGCTGCGCGAGCCGCTGGTGCGCGACCACCTTTGGCAGGCCTTCGAGGTGATCAGCACC
Organism: uncultured Rubrivivax sp.; assembly: GCA_964522465.1. Lineage (GTDB taxonomy): Bacteria > Pseudomonadota > Gammaproteobacteria > Burkholderiales > Burkholderiaceae_C > Rubrivivax. The sequence goes on from CAZFVH010000085.1 coordinate 7,252, forward strand.
CCGGTGGCCACGCGCACGGCGGACAACCCGCTGCAGCGCATCGTCGTGCTCGACGCCGCCGGGCAGGTGTTCGTCGCCACCGATCCGCGGCGCATCCCGGTGGCCTCCGCGACGGAGGAGCTTCCCGAGGCCCTGGCGCGGGTGGCAGCCCAGGCGACCGCAGGCGCGGGGTTCACGTTCCTCGCGCTGCGCGAGGGCGCGCAGACCCTGATCGCCGCCGCCGGCCCGGTCAACGCGGAGGATGGAACCGCCCTGGGCATGGTGCTGGTGGAGTTCGACGCGACCGTCTACCACGCGCGCCTGTTCGCGCTGCTGCGCGAGCTCGCGCTGGTCAGCGTGCCGGGCCTGCTGCTGCTGGTGCCGCTGGGCTGGCTGGCAGGGCGGCGCCTGGCCTCGCCGCTCGTGCAGATGGCACAAGCCCTGGCACAGGTGGGACGCGAGCCGCCGCAGAAGGTGGCCGGGCGGCTGCCCCCCGAAGGGCCCGACGAGGTGGGCCGGCTGTCGACGCAGGTGCGCCTGATGCTCGACGGGCTCGCGCGCAAGGAGGCGCTGGAGCAGGAGGTGATGGCCACCGAGCGCCTGGCGGCGGTGGGGCGCGTCTCGGCGGCCATCGCGCACGAGATCAACAACCCGCTGGGCGGCATGCTCAACGCCATCGACACGGTGGCGCGGCACGGCAAGGCCGACGCCTTCACGCGCAAGACGCTGGGCCTGCTGGAGCGCGGGCTGCAGCAGATCCGGGCCACCGTCAGCGCCCTGCTCGTGGAGGCGCGGCTGGACTCCCCGGCGCTGGCGGCCCAGGACTGGCAGGACCTGCAGACCTTGATCGCGCCGCAGGTCGCCACGCGCGGGCTGGCCCTGCACTGGCAGGTCGAGGAGTCGGCCCAGGCGGCGGTGCCCTTGCCGGCGCACGAGGTGCGGCAACTGGTCTTGAACCTGCTGCTCAACGCCGTGAAGGCGGCGCAGCCGGCAACCGCGTCCTCCGATGCGGCCCCGGTGGCCACGGTCGAGCTCACCGTGGCGCGCGCGCCGGGCCTGCTGGCCATCGTCGTCGGCAACACCGGCAGCCCGGTCCAGCCCTCCGATCTGGCGCGCATGTTCGAGCCCTTCGTCACCCCGCCAGGAGGCGGCAGCAGCGAGCGCGGCTTCGGCCTCGGGCTGTGGGTGTGCTACCAGATCGTGCAGCGCCTGCAGGGCCGCATCGACGCGCAGAGCGCGGACGGATGGACGCGCTTTTCCGTCACCCTGCCCGTGCCCGACCTGCCCGCAGCACCGAACCCGGAGCCCGCCTGATGCCCACGCTGTGCCTGATCGAGGACGACCCCATCATGGGGGAATCGCTGGCCGACCGCTTCCAGCTCGAAGGCTTCGAGCTCGACTGGTTCAGGACCGGCGGCGAGGCCTCGCACGCGCTCGAGCAGCGCGCCTACGACGTCGTCGTCAGCGACATCCGGCTGCCCGACCTGTCCGGCGAGGACCTGTTCACGGCACTGGCCGCACGCGGACGCCGGCGGCCGCCCTTCCTGTTCGTGACCGCCCACGGTTCGCTGGACCGGGCCGTGGCGCTGCTGAAGCAGGGCGCGGCGGACTATGTGACCAAGCCCTTCGACATCGCCGAGCTGGTGGCCAAGGTCCGTCAGGCGGCCGGGGAGCACGACGGCAGCGAGGACACCGGCGAGCCCCCGGGGGTGCTCGGCCGCTCGCGCGCGATCCGCGCGCTGGAGCAGCAGGCGCCCCGGATCGCGGCGCGCGCGCGCACGGTGCTCGTCACCGGGGAGAGCGGCAGCGGCAAGGAAGTGCTGGCCCGGCACCTGCACCAGCTTGCCTTCCCGCAGGGGCAGGCGCCCTTCGTCGCGGTGAACTGCGGCGCCATCCCCGAGACGCTGATCGAGGCCGAGCTCTTCGGCCACGAGCGTGGCGCCTACACCGGGGCCGACCGCGCCCGGCGCGGCCATTTCGAGAAGGCCGACGGCGGCACGCTGTTCCTCGACGAGATCGCCGAGCTGAGCCCCGCGCTGCAGGTCAAGCTGCTGCGCGTGCTGCAGGACCGCCGCATCCGCCGTCTCGGCGGCGACGCCGAGATCGCGGTCGACCTGCGGCTGCTGTGCGCCACGCATCGGGACCTGCGCGCCCTGGTCGAGCAGGGGCGCTTCAGGGAGGACCTGTACTACCGCATCCACGTGGTGCACCTGCGCGTGCCCCCGCTGCGCGACAGGCCGGAGGACGTGCTCTGGCTGGCCGAGCGCTTCCTCGAGGCGCACGCGCGGCAGCAAGGGGGCGAGCGGCACGTGCTGGGCGTCAGCGCGCGCGCCGCGCTGCTGGGCCATGCCTGGCCAGGGAACGTGCGCGAACTCCACAACCGCCTGGAGCGCGCCTGCGTGCTCACGCCCCACGAGGTGCTGACCGCGGCCGACCTCTTCGAGGACGAGACGGCCGCGCCGCCGCTGGAGGCCGCGCTGCCGACGCTGGAGGCCTTCGTCGGCGAGGCCGAGCGCAGCTACCTCAAGGCCGTGCTCGCGCGCCACGACGGGCGCGTCGGGCTGGCGGCGGCCACGCTGGGCATCTCGCGCAAGACGCTGTGGGAGAAATGCCGTCGGCATGGGTTGCGCACGCTGGAGTGAGGCGCACGGTCCCGAACACCGTCCCGCAGACCTTGCGGTCGAGTACCCGCGGGGAAGGTCCGCTGCAGCCGGTCCGGCTCAAGCCGCCCCTTTCGGACGAACGCGGTCTTCGACCTCGGATGCCCCGTGCCGTCGAGCAGATCCAGCCCGGATGCAGCCCACGGCTTCGTGCCGGACAACACCGTCGCAAGCCGCCAGACGCTCTGAAGCCTCAACTGGCCGCGCCCGGCCGCGAGAAAGGCGCAACGCTGCGGATCCCGTTGGCTGTCTGCATCAGGTGCGTGCGGCGGTTGTCCGCGTGGCGCATGCGCAGGGCCAGCAGGGCGTCGCGCCCCCACTCCCGGATGGGCTGTGCGTCCCGGCCCGAGCGCGGTGTGTAGTCGATGCTCGCAGCCCCCTTCCACTCGACCGAGAAGGACAGCGGCGCGAGGCTGGGGAAGTGCACGTACAGCGCGTCGGACGACAGGACCGCCGTCAGGCAGCGGTCGCTCGCGGGCAGCGCAGCCACCGGGCCGTGCCTTGCACCGGCGTGGTGGCGGAAATCGAACTCCCAGCTCACCGCCTGTCGGGGCCACGGATGCCGCCCCGAGCTGAGGTAGGGCATGAGTGACTGGCCGTCCCAGTGCGGCTGCGCGTCCTGTCCGAGCCAGTCCATGATCGTCGGCAGCAGGTCGACGTTCTCGGTGAAGTCGGCGATCGTCAGCCCCCGGGCCGCGTCGGCCTCGGGCCGCGGGTCCCTGATCAGCAAGGGGATGTGATAGGCCTGCGGCAGGCAGCTCGTCTTGCCCCACAGCGACTGGTCGCCCAGCATCTCGCCGTGGTCGGCGGTGATGATCACCAGGGTGCGCTGCGCCTGCCCGGAGGACTCGAGCGCGTCGAGCACCCGACCGACCTGATGGTCGACCTCCTCGCACAAGGCGTAGTAGGCGCGGCGCGCACGGGCCAGCGTCGTCGCATCGACGTCGCAGGCCAGGCCCTCCAGGCCCGGCCACAGATAGCCCGCCTTGACGGCCGAGCGGCAGAACCCGAGGAAGGGGTGTGCGTGCGTGGTCGCGTCGTCGACGCAGCTTCGGCCGACCGGCGCAACCTCGGTGATGGAGGCGGCTCGACGCGCGAAATCGGCCGAAGGGAAGAACGGCGGGTGCGGCTTGAAGACCGACAGGTGGATGCCCCAGGGGCGGTCGGTCGAGTAGCGCAGGTGGTCGATCACCCCGTCCACCAGCCAGGCGGTCTCCGACCACTCGATCGGTACCGGCGAGGCCGGCACCTCCCCGGGTGGGGTCCGGCCGAGCACGCCGGTGAAGATGTCGGCAAAGCGCCCGTGCCGCTCGAAGCCCCGGGCGTGGAGGTACTCCAGGTAGCGGCGCCGATCGCCGTCGAAGGCCCGGATCGTCGACCAGCCCGGGCCGATCGCGGGTTCGACCAGGATGGGGTCCCGGGGCGAACGCCCTTGCGGCGACCAGACGGTGCTGGTGTGGCCGGCCACCCAGGGATCGATCCCGCACTCCCGCAGATGGTCGGGGAGGGTGGACACGGTCGGGTCCACCGGCGTCTCGTTGCTGACGACGCGGTGGTTGAACACATAGCGGCTCGAGTACAGCGACATCCTGCTCGGCGCGCAGGGCGCGCCCTGGGCGAAGTGCCGGCTGAAACCTGTGGCCTGCCGCGCGAAGCGCGACAGATGGGGCGTCTGCACCGCGGGGTGACCCAGGTGCTGGAGGCAGTCGCCGCGCCACTGGTCCAGGGTGATGAGCAGGACGTTTCGGAGCATCGGATTCCCTTCTTCGGTTCGGCCTGGTGGTCGGCTGGACGCCGCAGGGCTCAGCGCTGCAAGCCGAGCGCCGCGCAGGCCTGCAGCAACTGCTTCGTGTAGTCGTGCCGTGGCTCGAACAGCACCTGCCGGCGCGGGCCGATCTCGACGATCTGCCCCTGGTGCATCACGGCAACGCGGTCGGCCAGGGCGTTGATCACCGCGATGTCGTGCGAAATCAGCACGATCGTCATGCCCGACGCGCCCCGAAGCGCGTGCAGCACCTGGAGGATCTGGGCCTGGATCGACACATCGAGCGAGGCCACGGGCTCGTCGGCGATGAGGACGGCGGGCTCGAGCACCAACGATCTCGCGATGGCCGCGCGCTGGCGCTGCCCGCCCGACAGTTCGTGCGGATGACGCCCCAGCAGGCTGTCGCCCAGGCCCACCTGCGCGAGCGCGCGCTCGATGCGCTGCCGGCGGGCTGGCGCATCCAGACCCCCCTGGATGCGCAGCGGCTCCTCCAGGCTCGCGCCGACCTGGCGCCGGGGCGAGAGCGCAGCCGACGCGTTCTGGAACACGTACTGGACCTCGGCCCGCAGGGCGCGCAGGTCGGCACCACGCAAGGACCGCAGGTCGCGGCCGCGGAACCGCGCCGCGCCTGCACTCGGCTCGAGCAGGCCCGCCAGCATCCGGCCCAGCGTGGACTTGCCGCTGCCCGATTCGCCGACGATGCCGAGGACCTCACCGGCCTCGAGCGCCAGCGACACCTCGCGCACCGCCATGACCGGCGGCCCGCGGCGGAGGGTGGCCGCGGTGTAGGCCTTCGATGCGCGGACGAGCTCGGCGACCGGGCCGGACCGTGCGGCGTCATCCATGGGCTCTTTCCTGCGGGCGGCCCTGCGGGTGATGGCAGCGCACCAACCTCCCGGCGTGCAGGTCGGTCGGCCCCGGCACTTGGGTCGTGCAGGCCCCCGGCCGGGCGTGGGCGCAGCGCGGGTGGAAGGCGCAACCCGGCGGCGGGTCCAGCGGGTCGGCCGGGATGTCGGGGATCGGCCGCGGCAACGTGGCCTCGGGCGTCATGCGCGGCAGGCTGTCGATCAGCGCCGCGGTGTACGGATGCGCCGGGCGCAACAAGACCTCCTGCGCGGGCCCGCACTCGACCACCTGGCCGCCGTACATGACCGCGATGCGGTCGGCGATGCGGCTGACGACCCCGAGGTCGTGCGAGATGAACAGCATCGACAGGCCCTGCTGCGCGCGCAGCCGCTGCAGCGTGTCGATGACCTGCCACTGCACGGCGGCATCGAGGGCGGTGGTCGGCTCGTCGGCGATCAGCAGCCGGGGCTGCGCCGCCAGGGCGATCGCGATCATGGCGCGCTGGCGCATGCCGCCGGACAGTTGGTGCGGGTAGCAGCGCGCGACACGATCCGGGTCGCCGAAGCCGGCGTCGGCCAGCAGCAGCCGCGCCTGCCCCGCCGACTGCGCGGCGGTTTCGTCCAGATGCCGCTGCCGAGCCTCCACGATCTGGTCGATCACGCGCATCACCGGGTTCAGCGCGCTCATCGGATCTTGCGCGATGAGCCCGATCTCCCGGCCGCGAATCGCCTGCAGCTCCGCCTCGCCGAGGCTCAGCAGATCGACGCGCTCACCGATCCTCGTGCGCAGCCAGGCCCGCCCGGCCGCGACGAGCCGCGGGTCGAGACCGTTGGCGCCGAACAGGCGCACCAGCGCCAGGGCCGTCAGCGACTTGCCCGAGCCGGACTCCCCCACCAGCGCCAGGACCTCGCCACGGCCGACGGTGAAGCCGGCCGCACGCACGATGGGGCGGATCTGTCCGCCGGGAGCGCGCAGGCCCACCTGCAGCGCCTGGACGTCCAGCAGCATGTCGACCTGTGCCGCAGAGCGGGTGGCCTGAAGCTGCGACGCGTCCTGAAGCCCGGCTGGCCCCAGCGCGGGCGCGGCGCCCGTCGGTGTCACGACCGCGTCGACCTTCACACCCTGGCCCTGACGTCGGCTCGGTCGCGCAGCCAGTCGCCGATGAGCTGGACGCTCAACGTGATCATGACGATGAACAGGGCGGGCACCAGGGCCACCCAGGGCGCGGTGACCAGTTGGTTGCGCCCCTCGGCCACCATCCGGCCCAGCGACGGCGTGGGCGGCTGCACGCCCACCCCGAGGAAGGACAGGCCAGCCTCGGTCAGCATCACCGCCGGGAAGCTCAGCGTCAGCATGACCCACAGCGGCGAGGCGATGTTGGGCAGGATGTGGACGAAGACCGTGCGCAGGGTGCCGCCACCGATGGCGCGCACGGCGTCCACGTAATCGCGCTCGCGCGCCGACAGCACCAGCGAGCGGGTCAGGCGCGCGTAGGTCTCCCAGCGCGACAGCGAGATCATCGCGATCAGCACCCACACACTGGTGCCCAGCAGGGCGATTCCGCACAGGATCAGCAGCAGGTTGGGCAGGGCGAGCTGGGCGTCGACCACGACCATCAGCCCGCGGTCGACCCAGCCGCCCCGATAGCCGCTGAAGATGCCGATGAGGATGCCGATCAGGCAGCCGCCGAGCACGCCGGCCAGCGCGACCCCGAAGCTGATCGCCGACCCCATGAGGGATCGCAGCAGCACGTCCCGGCCCAGCTCGTCGGTGCCCGCCAGGTGCACGCCGATCCACGTGCTGGGCGTGCCGGGCGCCGACAGGCGCGCCAGCAGGTCGGTGCGGTTGTGGAGGTCGGAGCCGGTGGCGGCGTACAGGCCGCTGGCCAGCGCGATCAGCGCCAGCACCACCGCGGCGACGAGCACCGAGGCGGGCACGGCAGCTCCTCGGGCCGCACGGGCCCTCGGCGGGGTGATCGCGCCCATCTCAGGCATCGACCCTCACCCGGGGGTCGAGCAGCAGGTAGCACAGGTCGATCAGGTAGTTGATCAGGACGATGACCGCGGCGTAGAACAGCACGCCGAACTGGAACACCGGGTAGTCGCTGTCCTTGACCGCGCCGATGAAGATGCGGCCGACCCCCGGCCAGGCGAAGAGCGTCTCGATGATGAAGGAGCCGTTGACGATGGCCTGGAGTTCCATGCCGATCACGGTCACCACGGGGATCATCGCGTTGCGCAGTCCGTGGCGCGTGATGGCGTCGGTGCGGTGCAGGCCCTTGGACAGGGCGGTGCGGATGTACTCCTGGCCCAGCTCGTCGAGCATCGCCCCGCGGGTGTAGCGCGCCAGCGAGGCGGCCGTGCCGAGCGCGAGCACGCCCACAGGCAACACGTAGTGCCAGGCGGTGTCGGCGCCGATGGTGGGCAGCCAGTTCAGCTGGTAGCCGAAGACATAGGTCAGCAGCAGCGCGACGACGAAGCCCGGCAACGCGTAAGCCAGGAAGACCAGCGAGTTGACGACGCGGTCGACGCTGCGGCCCCGGCGCAGGGCGCTGTAGATGCCCACCGGCATGCCCACCGCGATGCTCAGCGCGAGGGCCAGGCCGCCGAGCCAGAGCGTCGGCGCGAGCACTTCGCCGTACATCCCGACGACGTCCTGCCCCGACAGCAGGCTGTGGCCGAAATCACCCCGCAGCGTCCTCCCAACGTAGTCCAGGAACTGCACCAGCCAGGGCCGATCGAGTCCCCACAGGGCCGCCAGCTGCCGCTCGGTCTCCTGGTCGATGCCTTCGGGGAACATGCGCTCGACCGGCGTGCCGGTCAGGCGCAGGAAGACGAAGGCCAGGGCCAGGACCACGGACACCGTCAGCACCAGGCGAAGGGTGCGCAGGAGGATGGCTCTGGACATCGTTCGCGGAAGGTTTGCGCTGCGGTCAGGCGGCCACGCGGAGGACGGACCGCCCGACCCGGCTTCAGGGACGGCTGCCGACAGTGATCTGGCCGGCCCGGAAGTTCAGCGAATAGGGCCGAAGCGCGGTCGGGATGTTCCAGCGGACGTCCGAGCGCATCGCGAAGGCCTCGTAGGGCTGGTACAGCAGGATCCAGCCGCCTTCCTGCTCGCCGATCTCGATCAACTTGCGATAGGCATCCTTGCGCACCTGTGCGTCCAGCGAGAAGCGGGCCTGCTGGTAGAGCGCGTCCCACTGCGGGTGCTGCGGCTTGAAATAGCCGCGCGTGGAGGTCCAGCTCGCCTTGGACCAGTGCGTGTCGAAGGCCCCCATGGGGTCGGGGTAGTACATCGGGTTCGACCAAGGACGCACGAAGGTCTTGGCTTCGTCATACCGCTCGGTTTGCTCGATCTGCACCTTCAGCCCGATGGCCTGCCACATCTGCTGGATGGCCTGTGCCGCGAGGTCGAAGTACAGGTAGTAGCCCGGCTCGTAGCTGATCTTGATCGGCGTGCCGTCGTAGCCCGCCTCCTTGACCAGTTGCGCCGCGCGCTTGGGGTCGTAGGCGATGGTGCGCAGGCCCTCGATGTACAGCGGAGCGCCGTACTCCGGGAACTGGTGCGCAGTCGCCGCCTTGCCCTTGCCCGACCAGAGTGCGGTGGTCAGCTTTTCACGGTCCACCGACAGGCTCATTGCCTGACGGATGCGGGCGTCGCGCGTCGGCCCTTCGGTCATCTTGACCACCATGACGTGGAACATCGGCCAGACCACACCCTTGACCGTGAAGCGTTGCGTGGGGATCAGGCGCTCCTGGTCGGGGGGGACACTGACGATGAAGTCGACTTCGTTGTTGGCCAGCGCCGTGACGCGCGCCGACACCTCGGGAATGCGCTGGTAGCGGATGGTGGCCAACGGCGCCTTCTCGCCCCAAAAGGCGTCGTGGCGCTCGAGGACCGTCTCACGGCTGGGGGTCAGCCGGGTCACCTTGTAGGGGCCGGTGCCCACCGGCGCGAGCATCGCCTTGTCCAGGCCCAGGCGCTCGACGTGGCTGCGCGAGGTGATGCCGGCGTTGCGCGCCGAGATCAGCACCTCGAACAGCGGCTCGGGCACCCGGGTGTGGATGCGCACGGTCAGCGGCCCCGTGACCTCGACGTGCGAGAAGTTGTAGAAGAAGCGGCCCTGGGCGGAGGCAAAGCGCGGATCGACCTTCTTGAAAACGCGGTCGAGCGAGAACTGCACGTCCTCGGCCGTGAGCGTCGAGCCGTCGTGCATCTTGACGCCCTCGCGCAGCTTCAGCTCCCACACCGTGGGCGCCACGCGCGTCCAGCTGGTGGCCAGGCCGGGCCTGAAACGCAGCGGCGTGGCGTCGGGCACGCGCTCGATCAGCGTGTCAAAGATGTTGTAGAGGAACTGCGCGGCGTCGTTGCCGGTTTCCTTCTGCGGGTCGAGGGTGGGCGGGTGCGTGGCCACGCCCACACGCAGGGTCTGCGCGAACACAGGGGCGGCCAGAGCGCCCGCGACGAGCGCGGCGATGCAGGCGATCGCCGCGGGCGAGCGTCGTGGGTTCGATCGGATCGGGGTCATGCGGATGGCCTTTCGGTCGAGGAGGGGCTGGGGTCGGCGAGCGAGTTCAGCGGGCGAGGCATCGCCCGGCGATCTCGAGGAAGTGGTCCAGATCCGGGGTGTCGAGGCTAGGGTGCTTGCCGGCCTCGTCCCAGCGCCTCAGCGCGACGGCATCCGCGAAGCCGGGCAGGGCCTCGAAGGCGTCGGCCTCCTGCGCCGTCATCGGCCCGCCCTGCAAGCCGAGCGTCTTCAGCGAGACGGGCGACAGGCTTTCCAGATAGCCTGGCGCCCGAGCGCACAGGTAGCGCTTGGCCTCGACGTGCAGGGCCACGGGGGCCGCCACCTCGGCCCCGAACCAGCGCCCGAGGTACTTGGCGCCCAGCCGCTCGTGGTGGTCATCGGTGTCCGTGGCCAGCGCGCCCGCCGGGTCCCGGTGCAGCATGTGGCCGATGTCGTGCAGCAAGGCCGCCGTGACTAGCGCCGCGCTGGCGCCGGCCCGCTCGGCGAGCTGGCCGCACTGCAGCGCATGCTGGATCTGGTTCACGCGTTCGCCATAGATCATCCGGCCGTGCCGCTCGAAGGTGGCGCGGATGTGGGCGATGGGGTCCATGTCGTCGAGGCTCACTGCGCAAGCCCTGCGTCCGGCGTCGGCCACGCGGCGGCAGCGCCGCGGGAGGGGACGTGTGCGCACGTGTCCGGCCTGTCGGATCGGACAGCACGGGTGGCGGGTGTGGCAGGTCTGCCTCGGGGAAGGCAGCGCTCACCGGGGAGGGTGTCGAGGGCTTGCACGCTGTCGATCTGCGGACATTCGCAGAACCGATAGCATAGGAATCATCGATGACAGTTAGATGTCTATTTGAAAATCTGATGAGGTGCCGGTGATGCGACTCAGTGCCTCCCCACGGCGGCGACGTGGTCGAAGAAGGCCTTGACCGCCGGGATTCCCAGGGAGTCGCGCAGCGCCACCGCATAGACACCCGACGCGCGCGGCAGCGCGCGGAAGGGCACGCTGACGAAGCGCGCGTCCTGCCCCGATTCACCCTCGAACAGCGCACCCAGGCCGATGCCGGCCGCGACCGCCTCGCGCATGGCCTCGCGCGTGGCGAGTTCCAGTGCGCACACGAGCGGCACGCCGTCGGCGGCAAACACCGCCTCCAGCAACTGGCGGGTCTGCGATCCGGGCTCCCGCAGCACGAAGGCGCGGCCCGCCAGGTCCACGGGCGACAGCGCGGCGCGGCGCGCCAGGGGATCGTCACGGCGCATGCACACCGCCAGACGCGGGGCGTCCACGAGCGCGCAAGCCAGGTGCGGCGGGGGATCCAACAGCGTCATGATCCCGATATCGATGCGGCATCGCGCCACGTCGTCGAGCAGGGTGGTCGTGTTGCCGATCGACACAGCCAGGCTGGCGCGGGGATGCAGCCCCTTGAAGCCTGCCACCAGCGGCATCGCGAGGTGGGGTGCCGAGGTGCCCAGCGACAGCCGGCTGTCGACCGCGGCACGCGCGGCGCCCGCGGCCGACTCGAACTCGTCCACCCGGCCCAGGATGAGCCGGGCGCGGACGAACAGATCCTCGCCGGCCTGGGTGAGCGCGATCTCGGGCTTGCGGTGGCACAGCAACACACCGCAGGTGGCCTCGAGCGCGGCGAGCTGGGCCGAGATGCTGGGCTGCGTCACGCCGAGTGCCTGCGCAGCCAGCGAGAAACTGCGCTTGTCGACCACCGCGACGAAGGCCCGCAGGGCCGCCAGCGTGAGGCCGCCCGACCGGCGACCGCCGGCTTCCGGCTTCATGAGCGGGTCAGGCTGTTCCATGTGCTTTGCTCCGGTGTCGGTTCAGCGGGTGGACGCATGGTAGGGCTCGCCACCGGCCAGTTCCAGCACCCGCGCTGGGTCGGCGACGTCTGCGCGGTCGTGCGTGACGAGGACGGCAGGGATGCCGCGGGCCCGGATGTGGTCGAACACGAAGGCGCGGAACTGACTGCGCAGCGCCGTGTCGAGCTTGGAGAAGGGCTCGTCCAGCAACAGCGCCCGCGGCTGCGCGAGCAGCGCTCGCATCACCGCCACGCGCGCCTGTTGC
>CAZFVH010000085.1:19188-22196 GCA_964522465.1 uncultured Rubrivivax sp.
CAGCGCCCGCGGCTGCGCGAGCAGCGCTCGCATCACCGCCACGCGCGCCTGTTGCCCGCCCGAGAGCGTGGCCGGATCGCGGTCGCCGAAGCCGGCCAGGCCCGCGTCCTGCAGTGCCTGCTGCACCCGCGCCCGCCGCGATGCGCGCGCGCCAGGAGGCACGGCGAACAGCAGGTTCTCGGCCACCGTGAGATGGGGGAACAACAGCGCATCCTGGAACAGCAGGCCGACGCCGCGCCGGGCGGTGGGCACGAGGCTCAGGTCGACCCCGTTCAGGCGGATGCTGCCGTCCAGGCGCAGGGGCTCGGCATCTTCGACCCCGCTGTCCAGCGTGCCGGCGATCGCCGCCAGCACCGAGCTCTTGCCGCAGCCGCTGGGACCCATGAGGGTCAGCACCGTGCCCGGTGGCACCTCGAAGCGCAAGCCGCGCAGCAGCATGCGCTGGGTGTTGCCCAGGGCGACGATGTCGACACACAACGTCATGGGGCCGATCCTGGCGCGCCCGCGCGGACAGGCCCGGCGCGGACCCGGGCCGGGTCGCCGGTGCCACCGTCGGCCGCTTCCGGGGACGTCGCGGCGAAGCAGCGCGGGCGGCCGACCCATGCGGCAAGCGCGAAGCCCAGCAAGGGCAGTGCGAACTGCAGGCCGGCATAGGCGCTGGTGAGCGAACGCTGCCCCCCGGCAGCCAGGCTGACCGCCTCGGTGGTGACCGTGCTCCAGCGGCCGGCGCCCAGGTAGAGCGTGGGCAGGTACTGCGCCACGCTCACCGCGAAGCCGACCGCCGCGCTGGCCGCCAGCGCGCGGCGCAGCAGCGGCCACTTGACGAGCAGCAGGAAGCGCGCCCGGCCATGGCCCAGGCTGCTGCTGACGGCGCGGTGGCGGGGGTCGAAACCCAGGTAGGCGGGCTCCAGGGCCAGCAGCACATAAGGCAGGGCCATCAAGGTATGGGCTGCCAGCAGCGCGGGCCAGCGGCCTTCGATGCGCAGCCACAGTGCCGCGCCGTACAGGCCGACCACCCAGAGCACGGCGGGCGTCACCAGCGGCAGGTAGAGCAGCGGGCGGAGCGCCGCGTTCCAGCGGCGCGGCGCGGTTTCCAGCCAGGCCACGCTCCACGCGAGGGACAGCGCCGCCGACGCGGCCGCCAGCCCCAGCGTGGTGAGCACCGTGACACGGCCGTCCCACACGCTGGCCCAGGCCCGGGTGCTGAGCGTCTCGGGCCAGAGGTCCGGGAAGGGCCAGACCCCGGCCACGCTGCCCAAGGCAAGGGCCGCGAACACCGCCCCGTAGACGGCGATCAGCAGTGCCCCACCCCACAAGCGGCCGCGCCGCGACGCTGCCGCCAGCGGCCCGCGCGCGCCGGTGTCGAGCCTTGCGCGAAGCGCAGCCCGCGCCGGCACAAGGCGCCACAGCCCTACCGACACCGCCACCGCCAGCGCGAGCACACCGCCCGCTGCCGCGCCCTGGGCGTTGGCAGACGGGTCGGCATCCTGCAACCACTGCCAGGCCAGCACGGCCAGCGTCGGGGGGCTGGCCGGGCCGATGACCAGCGCCATGTCCACGACGGTGAGGCCATAAGCCAGCACGGCCACCAGCGGCCCGATCAGGCGCGGCGCCAACTGGGGCCAGACCACGAGGTCGAAGGCCCTGCGCGGCGCGTAGCCCAGCGTCTGGGCCAGGTCGTGCTCGGCCCGCCAGCGCCGGCGCACATCGTCGCGCTGCAGCTGGGTCGCCGCGGTCCACAACAGGAAGGGGGTTTCCTTGAGCGCCAGCGCCGCGATCAGGCCCAGGCCCCAGGGGTCCTGTGTGGTGGGCCAGGACGGCGGGGACCCGAGACCGGTCAGCCAGGGCGACAGCGCGCGCAGCACCCAGCCGCTGGGTGCGAGCAGGAAGACCAGACCGATGGCAAAGGCCGCGTGCGGTGTGGCGAGCATGGGCGGCAGGCCGCGCAGCACCCGGGCCAGCCGCCGCTGCACGAAGCCCTGCGCAATCAGCGACCGCGTCGCCCACCAGGCCAGGATGGTCGACGCGAGCCCGGTCCACAGGCTCAGGGTCAGGGCACGGGGCCCCTGCGGGTCCTGCCAGAGCGCGCGCCAGGCGTCGGCGTCGAACAGCGCGCTCAGCGACAGCACCGCGGCGCCGAGCAAGGGCAGGGCCGCGAGCAGCAGCAGCGCCGCGGGCAGGGGCCAGCGCATCACGGCGGCTGGATCAACCGCCCGCACCGTAACGACGGATCCATTCCTTCTCGACGGGCTCCACCCAGGAGGCGTGCGGCTCCGGCAGCGCGGGCGCGGTCTGGCTCACGGCCCCGGGCTGGGGCGTGGACTGGAACAGCGCACGCTCGGGAGCGGGCAGCCTCGCCAGGTCCAGCACGGTCGGGTCGCCCCAATGCGTGATGTCGGCCTTGCGCGCCTGCGCCTGGGGCGAGAGCAGGAAGTTGGCTGTCACCAGCGCCCCGGCCCGGGCTGGGGCGTTGTAGGGGATCGCGACAAAGTGCGTGTTGCCGATGGTGCCCCGGGCAAACTGCCAGCTCGTCACCGTGGCCGGCAGGCGCCGGGCGGCGATCTCGTTGGCCGCTTCGTTGGGGTTGAAGGTCAGGGCCAGGAGCAACTCGCCGTCGGCCATCATCTGGCGGACGGCACCGGCGTTCTGCGGGAACTGCCTGCCGCCGCGCCACAGGTGCGGGTGCAGGGCTTCAAGATAGCGCCACAGCGGCGCGGTGACGGCTGGGAAGGCCTCAGGGCTGTAAGGACGGGCCAGCGCGGCGACCTCTGGCGTGTGCTCGAGCAGCACCTGCTTGACGAAGGTGGTGCCGTGGAAGGCCGGCGGTCGCGGGTAGCTGATGCGCCCCGGCTGCTGCCGCGCCAGGGCCAGCAGTTCGACCGTGTTCTGGGGCGGCTGCGGCAGACGCCGGCTGTCCGCGAAGAAGGTCAGCTGGGCCATGCCCCAGGGCGACTCCAGCCCGTCGGTGGGCACCGAGAAGTCCTCCAGCGTCGTGGGCTTGCCCACGG
>CAZFVH010000086.1:0-17549 GCA_964522465.1 uncultured Rubrivivax sp.
CCGCGCCGCAGCAGGAAGACCGCTCTGGCGATGGCCGCGCTGACGCCGTCGACGACCGGCAGGCCGGTGGCGCGCGACAGGGTCTCTGCGCGGCCGGTCAGGCCGCCGGAGGCCAGCAGCACGGCGCGGGCGCCGTCCTCGCGTGCGGCGGCGCGCACGGTGTGCACCAGACGGTCCAGGCTCTGGGTGCCGGCGGCGGCGGCTTCGGCCACGCCCAGGCCGGCGGCACGGACGGTGGCGAGATCGCCCGCACCGTAGCGCTGCATCAGCACGGCGATGCCGGGCACGGCATCGGCCACGGTGGTGACGATGACGAAGCGCGGGGTGAGCGTGCGCGCCGCGGCGATGCCGGCCTCGCAGGTACCGATGACCGGCTCGGGCATGCGCGCGCGCAGCGCCTGCAGCGCCAGGTCGTCGAAGCAGGCGGTGACGTAGGCATCGTGACGCTCGGTGGCGCGCCGCTGCGCGACGAGCGCCAGCACCTGGCGCTCGGCCTCCTCGCGCTGGGCGGCGTTCTCGATCGAGAACGGGCCCTGTGGCGGGTTGACCACGTCGAAGCGCAGGTCGGCGTTTGAGAAGGGACTGCAGGCCTGCGCGACCAGCGCCGTGACCGCCGGATTGGTGTTGGGGTTGACCACGAGCACGCGGCGCGGCAGGGCGGACGCGGCGGCCGCCCGAGCCGCACCACCCGCAGCAGCTGCGTGGCCACGAGCGCCAGGGCCGCCCGGAACGCCAGGTTCGCCAACGCCGCCCATGTCCGCCACGCCAGGCACAGTGAGGTCGGGCCTCATCCCGACATCGTCTCGGGCAGCCACAGCGCGATCTGCGGCCAGACGATCAGCATCGCGACGAAGGCCAGCATGATGAAGACATAGGGCAGCGAGCCGAGCACCACGTCGGCGAAGCTGCCGCCGTCCCGCCGCAGGCCCTGCACCACGAACAGGTTCATGCCCACCGGCGGGGTGATCAGCGCGATCTCGCACATCACCACGATGAAGATGCCGAACCACACCGGGTCCACACCCACGGCCACCACCATGGGCACCGCCACCGGCACCGTCAGCACCAGCATGGACATCGCGTCCATGAACATGCCCAGCACGACGTAGAAGGCCACCAGCAGCGCCAGCAGCAGATAGGCGTCCAGCCCGAGCGAGCCGACCCACTGCGTCACCGCCTGCGTGGTGCCCAGCATCGACAGCGTCACATTGAGCAGCAGCGCGCAGACGATCACCAGCACCACCATGCCGGTGGTGCGCGCCGCCTGACGGAAGCAGTGCTCGAGCAACGACAGCGTGAGCCGGCGCTGGCGCCAGACGAAGTACAGCGCGGCGATGACGCCCAGCGCCGCCGACTCCGTGGGCGTGGCCAGGCCGCCGTAGATGCTGCCCATGACGACGAGGAAGATCACGCCCGGCGGCACCAGGAAGCGCAGCAGCGCCACCTTCTCGCGCAGCGGCAGCCGGGTGGCCGGGTCGCGCGCGCCGGCGTCGCGGTGCGCGAACAGGATGTACAGCGAAAACAGCCCCGTCAGCAGCAGACCGGGCAGCACGCCGGCGATGAACAACTGCCCGACCGAGACATTGGCCAGCGAGCCGTAGACCAGCAGGTTCACGCTCGGGGGGATCAGGATGCCCAGCGTGCCGCCGGCGGCCAGCGAGCCGAGCGCCGCCGGCATCGGATAGCCACGAGCAGCCAGCGTGGGCAGCGCGATCGTGCCGACCGTCGCCGCCGTGGCCACCGACGAGCCCGAGGTGGCCGAGAACAGCGCGCAGGTGCCGATGTTGCTGTGCAGCAGGCCACCGGGCAGGCGCCCCAGCCAGGCCGCCAGCACGTCGAACATCCGGTCGGCGATGCCGCCGCGCAGCAGCAACTCGCCCAGCAGCATGAACAGCGGGATCGCCGTCATCACCGGGTTGTTCAACGTGCCCCAGACCACGCCGCCCATCATCTCCACCAGCGGCATGCCGAAGGCGAGGTAGCCACCCAGCGTGCCGACCAGCAGGATGGCGAAGGCCACCGGCAGGCTCAGGAACATCAGTGCGAGCATGGCAGCAAAGCCGATACCCAGGACGGTCATGCTCACGGCAGGGGCTCCGTCGACAGACGAGATGAGATGCGCACAGCGGTCAGGTCGACCGCGCAGGCCATCGACACGGCGCCCGGGCGACGCGACGGCCAGGCCCCAAGGGCCGGGAGGAAGGACGTCGCTGTCATCGCCGCTTCAGGTCCTCGAGTTCGGCGCGCAGTTCCTCCTCGACGCTGCCGGGCCCGGCCACGGCCTCCAGGCCGGCCCAGTCGCGCCGCAGCAGCCGGGCCAGCACCCGCCACGCCAGCACCAGCGCCACCAGCAGGAAGACGACCAGCGTGGCGAGCCACAGCGCCTGCGGGTACACCAGCGGCGTGGCCCAGGGCGTCTGCGCCAGCGATTGGTACAGGCGAGTCTCTGCGAAGGTGCGCCAGGCGAACACCGCGAGGAAGACCGCGATCGCCGTCAGCGACAGCGCCGCCGCGGCGTCGGCCAGCGCGCGCAGGCGCGGGCCGAGGCGGACGTACAGCAGATTGATGCGAATGTGCGAGCGCTCGACCAGCGCCACTGCGAAGGCCAGTGGCGCACCGACGGCGATCGCGTAGCCCGACAGTTCGTCCACCCCGCCCAGCGAGATGGAGAAGGCCTTGCGCACGACGGTCTCGACGGTGATGGCCACCGACAGCAACAGCATCGTGACGCCGAAAACCAGGCTGGACAGACGGGCGATGGCTTCCATGGGGCGTGCCGAGCAGCGATCGTGGCGGGGGTTTCAGCTCGTCACACGCTCAGAGCCCGGCACCCACGGTGGCCTTCCAGTCGGCCTCGCAGGTCGGGTTGACGGCGTTGCACTGGCGCGCCCAGACCGGCAGCGAGCGCTCGGTCAGCGCGTTCTTCACCGTGGCGAGGTCGGCCGCGGTCACCGGCACCGTTTCGAGCTTGTAGGGCTTGCCCAGCGTGCAGGGGCTGGCGCCCGCGTTGCAGCGCATCGCGTCCTCGTACAGCTCGGCCGAGTAGGCCCAGATGTCCTTGACCAGCGTGTCGATGGCCGCCTGCAGCTTGGCCTGGTCGGCTGCCGACATCTGGCGCCAGGTGTTCAGGTTGATGGCGTAGCCGTTGATCGCCAGTTGCAGCGCCAGCGGCATCACCGTCGTGGCGGCCTCGGGCCAGCCGCCGGAGTTGGCCGAGGCCGGGCCGGTGATAGCGCAGTCGACGACGCCGCGCGCCAGCGACTGCTGCACCTCGCCGAAGGGCATGGGCACGCCGGTGGCGCCGAGGCCGGCGACGAAGTTGGCGCTGTTCTGGTCGCCCACACGGATCTTCAGGCCCTTCAGATCGGCCAGTCCCTTGATGCGCGGCTTGCAGAAGATCACCTGCGGGCCAGCGGGCCAGACGCCGAGCAGCTTGGTGTTGAACTGGGCCTGCAGGCGCTTGTCGACGGTGGCGAAGTAGGCTGCGGTGTTCTTGCGCCCGGCCTCGAACGACGGGTTCAGACCGACCAGGTCGAAGCCCAGGATCGTCGGCTCGTCGCGGCTGACCTGCGGGCCGCGGATCGAGACGATGTTGAACAGCCCGGAGCGCAGCACGCGCAGGCCGTCGGTGTCGGGGATGCCCGAGACGTCGACCGGCACGTACTGCACGTTGACGTTCAGGCCGGTGGTGGCAGCCAGCTTCTCGAAGAAGGGCTGCTCTTTGTTCTTCTGGATCAGGCCCGAGCCGACGGGCTGACCGAGCACCTTCAGGTTGAGGGGCTGGGCGTGGACGGCACCCAGCGCGAACGCAGCCGCGGCTGCGCACCAAAGACGACGGAACATGGGAACTCCTTTCGTTGCGACGCGTCGGGCGACAGGGATGGCGAGGTCCGACGACACAGGAAACGCAAGTTTCTTGCCAGACATCAGGAAACTTAAGTTTCACCGAAACGGTGCCTCGGCGGGGCCAGGGTTTTCCTCAGGGGAGGATGTGGCCACGGTGGGGATGCGGCACACGCGCCAGGACGGTGCACGCCGCCCCGTATCGGGTCACGGGCGGGCAGCGCGCGCCCGTCCAGGACGGCTCACAAGAAAACGTTGTGGCCGTGCGCGCACCCGTTCGCACTGAGCCTGTCGAAGTGCGCGCGCAGGGCTTCTACGGGCCTGTCCTGAGCGAAGTCGAAGGGCTCAACCCGAACGGACTCCTCGCGAACGCCGGGGGCCCATACGGGGCCAGGGATGTTCACAGTTCCTCGAGACTGTCATTCAGCGCCTCGATCTCGCGCAGGCGCGCGCGACCGCCGCGGCCGGATCGCTCGATGACACGGGTGGCGAGCAGGTGGCACACCGCCGCCACGGCCACGTGGTTGAACAGCGGCCCCGGCGCCTGCGAATGGCAGCGGAAGTGCCAGGTGGCCCCGGCCTGCGTCGGTACGCCCTCATCGGTGATGTACAGCAGCGGGGCGCGGGCGCGCTGGATCTCGCGCAGCAACGCCTCCATCACCGCCACGCGCCGGCGCAGGCCGAAGACGATGACAAGGTCGCCCTGCTGCACGCTGACCAGGTGCTCGCCCAGGGTCTGCCCGCCGCCCGGGATGGCCACGATCTGCTCGACCACCTGCGTCATCTGCCACTGCAGGTAGCTGGCGAAGGCGTGGCTGCTGCGAAAACCGATGACCCAGACCTTGCGCGCCGCGAGCACCGCCTGCGCGACGGCGTCGATCTGCGCCTCGGTGATGCCTGAGAAGGTGGCCTCGAGGTTGCGCACGCTCTGGGCCACCTGGGCCTGCACCGAGCGGCCCGAGGCGTCGGCGGTGGCGGTGTCGAGAAACAGCCGCGAGCCGGTCTGGCGCTCGGCCCGGGCGTGGCGCCGCGCCGACTCGTAGCTGTCGTAGCCCAGGCGCTTGACGAAGCGCGAGACGGTGGCCTTGGAGACCTGGGCCAGGTCGGCCAGTTCGGAGCCCGAGTAGCTCGCGAGCTCGCCGGGGAAGTCGCAGACGAACTCTCCCAGCCGCCGCTCGGCCGGGTGCAGCGTGGGCAGCGCGTTGCGCACCCGGGTGAGGAAGGACTTCTCCTTCGTGGGTGGATCGCCGCTCATCGCCCGGAGCGGGCTGCGTCGGCGAGCGCCTGGGCGGTGTCGCGGATCAGGTGCCCGGAGATCGAGAAGCGCGGCGGGATGGCCGGCAACGCGTCCAGCGCGAACCACTGCGCATCCTCGATCTCGCCGGCCTGGGGGACGATCTCGCCGCCGCTCCACTGCGCGCTGAAGGCCACCATCAGGCTGTGCGGGAAGGGCCAGCTCTGGCTGCCGTAGTAGCGCAGGCCGGTGACCGTGACGCCCACCTCCTCGGCCACCTCTCGATGCACGCACTCCTCGAGCGACTCGCCGGCCTCGACGAAGCCGGCCAGCGCGCTGTACATGCCCGGGGCGAAATGCGGCGCGCGTGCCAGCAGCAGCTCGGGCCGGCCGCAGTCGGTGCGCCAGACCAGCGCCATCATCGCCGGGCTCAGCCGCGGGTAGGACGAGTGCCCGCAGGCCGGACAGCGCCGCGCGCGCTCGCCCGGCTGCAGCACGGTGGCGGTGCCACACACGCCGCAGTGCCGGTGCGTGCGGTCCCACTCCAGCACCTGCGCGGCCCGGCCGGCCAGCCCCATCAGCGGCGCCGGAAACTGCATCATCGCCGCGCGCAGCGGCACCGGGCGGTAGCCGGTCGGCACCTCGGCCAGACGCAGCGCCCAGCAGTCCAGCGCGTCGAGCCGGCCGAGGAAATGCCGCGAGGCCTGCGGCGCGCCGAAAGCGTCCACAGACACGGGCCGCAGCGCGGCGGCATCGTCCTCGGGTAGCAGCAGCTTGCCGTCGACGAAGACGAGGTGCCAGGCCGTGGAGGTGGCGGGCAGCAAGGGGTCGATCGCGGGCTCGAAATGCATGGGCGGAGATTGTCGGGGCATCGGCTCGGCAGCGGTCACGTGCCGCCGATCGACGGGTTGACGGCGCGACGCGGACACCGCCTCAGCAGGGACACCACGCCGACGACGTGCGCCCTGCGGGTCTGCGCAGAACGACGCGCACCGGGCGGGCAAGGTCCGGGCTGTGGAACCTCCATCACATCACCCCAACGCCGCCGGCGGCCGGACGTAGCGGCGCGTGACCGACTCGGCCACGCACACCGGCTTGGCCTGGCCCTCGCGCTCCACCGTCACCTGCAGCACGATCTCCGCCCCGCCGTCCAGCGGCTTGTAGCTGCACAGCACCAGATGGGCGCGCAAGCGGCTGTCCACCGGCACCGGCGCCGGGAAGCGCACCCGGTTCAGCCCGTAGTTGACGCCCATGCGCACGTCGGCGATGTGCATTGCGCCGGCCATGAACTCCGGCAGCAGGCTCAGCGTGAGGAAGCCGTGCGCGATCGTGGTGCCGAAGGGCCCGGCGGCCGCGCGCACCGGGTCGACGTGGATCCACTGCAGGTCGCCGGTGCAACGCGCGAAGGCGTCGATCCTCGCCTGGTCGACCAGGAGCCAGGGGCTGGTGCCGACGCCCTGCCCGACCAGGGCCTGCAGGTCGGCCAGGTGCGCGTGGTGGCGGGCGGTGATGTGCTGCGGATCGGGAGGAGTCATCGCGGCACCAGTTGATGGCGGTTCACGCAGTTCTGCAGCGAGCCGGTCTCGAGGTGGTCGAGCACGGTCTCGATCGTCTTGCGGCGCAGGTCGTCGTTGGCCGCGGGGCTGTGGAAGGCCGCGTGCGGGCTGAGCGTGAAGCGGCCTTCGAGCCAGGGCTCGCGCTCGACGAAGGCGCGGATCAGCGGGTGCTGCGGGTCGGCGGGCTCGCGCGGCAGCACGTCCAGCGCGGCAGCGGCCACCTGCCCGCTCTTGAGCGCCTCGTGCAGCGCGTCCAGGTCGACGATGGGCCCGCGCGCGGTGTTGACCACCACCAGCCCGCGCTTGGCCGCGGCGAAGGCCTCGGCACCGAGCATGCCCTGCGTCTCGGCGCTCAGCGGCGCGTGCACGCTGACGACATCGCACTGCTGCAGCAGCGCGTGCAGGCTGCGCACCCGGCGAAAGCCCGTGGCGATCTCGAAGCCGCTGGGTTGGTAGGGATCGAAGAAGACCACGTCCATGCCGAAGGCCTGCGCGCGCCGCGCCGCGGCCAGACCGATGCGCCCCAGGCCGATGACGCCGAAGGTGGCGGTACGCAGCCGCCGCACGTCGGGGGCGACGGTGTAGGTCCAGTGCTGGCGCGGGTCGCGCCGCAGGGCGTCGTGATAGGCGACCACGCCGCGCGTGAGCGCGAGCATCAGCGCGATCGCGTGGTCGGCCACCTCCGAGGTGCCGTAGTCGGGCACGTTGAACACCGGCACGCCGCGCGCGCCCCAGGCCGCGCCGTCGATGGTGTCGTGGCCCACGCCCGAGCGCAGCACGCAACGCACCCGGGGGAAGGCCTCGGGCGGCAGCGGCACCGGCTGCACCGCCGAGTAGCTGATCAGCCCCTCGGCCTGCGCCGCCAGGTCGGCCGGCACCTCCGAAGGCCGCCCGCCGACCGAGCGCAGGATGTCGACATGCGCGCCGTGCGCGGCGGCCACCTCACGCTCGAAGGCATCGCTGGCGTGCAGGAAGTTCACGAGCAACAGGCGGCGGGACATCGGCGCGCTCTCCTCTGGCAGGGATGGCGGGGCGGACCATCAGGCCGGATTGTCGCCGCCATGCGCAGACGTCGGAACACCGCGGCGACGCCCCGCGCCGGGCACCGCGGCGGGCACCACCCGGGCACCGGCCGGACCCGCCGTGACGCCCTCCCGACGCCGCCGGGCGGCCCCCCGGCGCGTCAGTCCTTGCCGGTCTGGTGCCGGGTGGCGCGCCAGATGCCGGCCGGCTCGCGCGTCAGCGAGCGCAGGCGTGCGCGGTCGAGCATCTGCTCGGACTCGCGCAGGGCGGCTTCCAGCACGGCCTCGGTCCTGACCTGGGTGGGTTTGCCCCCCCTGAGCACCACGCGCCCGTCGACGATGACGGTGTCCACATCGGCCCAGCTGACGTTCAGGCGCTTGCGTCGGCCGCCCTCGAGGCGGACATAGGCCGCGAGATGCGGCGGCCGGGTCGGGCCGATGGCCACGACGCTGCACGTGCCGACGTCGCGCACGATCCATCGTCGAACTCAGACACAACCGCGGCGCGGTGGTGACCACGCCATCCCCGGAGGAAACACGCCAAGTCTTCGAAGCGCGCGCGGGATCGAGGGCACGATCCTCCGACTGGCGATTGCCCGCGGGACCCAGGACGATCTCCCGCAACTTCCGCAGCAACTTGAACAGGAGCAGCAGGAGTAGCCCCGGGGCGCCCCGCGCCCACCGCGTGCGCCGCCAGGCCCCGGTTCATCAAAGGCGAGTTCGACGCCTTCCTCGAAGGTGGGATCCTGGCCCGCAGTTCTCTTCGGCTGCGCGGCGGCGATTGCGGACACGACAAGCTGCTGGCGTTCAACTGCAAACAACGCGGGTTCTGCCCGTTCTGCGGTGTGCACAGGATGTCGAAGACAGCAGCGCACCTGGCAGACCCTGTCATCCCGCACGTGCCGGCACGGCAGTGGGTCCTGTCGCCTCCGATCCCGCTGCGCGTATTGCAGGCCGTGCAGCCCGAGCCGGTCACGTCGGGTCGATCGAAACAACCAGAGCCGGGCCGATCGTCACAGGCGCGTGGAAGGTGTAGACTTTTGGTGTATTTGCCATACACCATACACCACCCTCCATGCGGACCAACATCGAACTCGACGACGACCTGATCGGCCAGGCTCAGCGTTTCAGCGGATTGCGCACGAAGCGTGAAGTGGTGGACGCCGCGCTGCGGGAGTTCGTGACGCGCCATCGGCAGCGGCAACTGCTGTCCCTGGCCACCGAAGGCCTGATCGACCCGACCTACGACGTGCGACAGGTACGCGCAGGCATGTCGCAAGGCCCTTCCGGAGCTTGATCCCTCCCCGACCCGAGGGTTCGACATGGTGCTGGTGGACACCACCGTCTGGATCGATCTGCTGCGCGGCCGCGGGAGCCCGCCCGTCATGACGCTTCGGCAGTTGCTGACCGATGGTCAGGCGGTCACCGCCCCCGTCATCCTGCAGGAGGTGCTTCAGGGGGCCAGCGGACCGGACAGCCTGCAACGCCTGCGAGACCACTTTCTCTCGTTGCCCATGGTGGAGCCTGCCGCGGGCGGCCTCACGCACGCCGCAGCCGGCGAGCTGTACGCCCGCTGCCGTTGGCAGGGCATCACGCCGCGTAGCCCGCACGACTGCCTGATCGCCCAACTCGCCATCGAGCACGACATACCCCTGCTGCATGACGACCGCGGCTTCGAGGCGCTGGCGCGGGTGGACGGTCGCCTCAGGTTGATGGCCGTGGCCGCAGCGCCCTGAATCACCCCCACCTTGCCCGTGCGCTTGCGGGTGCCCAGGCTCAGCCTGACCATCCGCGCCTGACCGCGAGGTTCCTCATTCGCGGTCGGGGCGCCCATTGCGCAGCGCCCCCCGCACCGATCCCGGCGAACGCAATTCTCGGGAAGGCGGGCAACTGCCCGGCATCCACCGCGTGCGCCCCCAGGCCCCGGCGCCGTCGACGCCGAGGCCTGGGGTGTGGACTCACGCCGCCACCGCCCCCACCGGGCCGGCCGGCGCGGCCGCCAGGCCCAGCGCGTCGAAGGCGGCGTCCAGGGGCGTGCCCTGCCACACGGCCGGGCCGAAGTCGCGCAGGTGCAACGCGCGCCAGACGCGTTCGGCCGTGGCGGGCATCTGCAGGTCCACCGCCGCGGACCCCAGGCCGGCCCGGTCGAGCGCGTCGACGATGGCGTTCATCACCGCGGGCGTGGCGCCGATGGTGCCGAGCTCGCCCACGCCCTTGGCGCCCAGCGGGTTGGTCAGGCTGGGTACGGTGGTGTCGAAGCGCGTCTGCAGCCCGACGAAGCCGTCGGCCCGCGGGATGGCGTAGTCCATGAAGCTCGCGCTGAGCGCCTGACCGCTGGCCGGGTCGTAGGCCATGCGCTCGCACAGTGCCTGCCCCACGCCCTGCACCACGCCGCCCTCGATCTGCCCCCTGGCCAGGACCGGGCTGACGACATAGCCGATGTCGTTGACCGAGGCATAGCCGACGATGCGGACCTCGCCGGTGCCCGGGTCGACCTCGACCTCGCAGACGTGGCAGCCGTTGGGCCAGCTCGGGCCGGTGGCGGCCAGCGTGGCGTCGCCGCGAATGCCGGCCTGCGCCTGACGGCCGGCGAGCTCGAACAGACCGATGGCGACGTCCGTGCCGGCCACGGTGTAGCGGCCTTCGCGGTACTCGATGTCGCCGGCGGACGCCTCCAGCGCCTGCGCGGCGAGGTCGCGCCCGGCGTCCAGCGCCTTGTTCGACGCCACCTGCACGGCCGAGCCGCCGATGTACAGCGAACGCGAGCCCGCGCTGCCGAAGCCGTTGACGCCGTCGGTGTCACCGCTGATCACGCGGATGCGGTCGATCGGCACCTGGAAGGTGTCGACAGCCAGCTGCGCCAGGCTGGTGGCGATGCCCTGCCCCATGCCCTGCAGCGCGGTGCGCAACTCGATCACGCCCTCGGCCTTGACATCGACGACGATGCGCTCGTCGAGCGCGCCGCCGCTGGTCCACTCGAGGAAGGTGGCGATGCCGCGCCCGCGCAGCCAGCCGCGCGCCGCCGAGGCCGCGCGGCGCGCCTCGAAGCCGTCCCAGTCGGCCAGCGCCAACCCCTGGTCGAGGATGCGCTCGAAGGCGCCGCTGTCGTAGGTCTGCGCCATCGGGTTGGCGTAGGGGAACTGCCCCGGGCCGATCAGGTTGCGCCGGCGCAGCGCGACGCCATCGATGCCCATCTGGCGCGCGGCGGCGTCGAACAGCCGCTCGATCAGGTAGATCGCCTCGGGCCGGCCAGCGCCGCGGTAGGGGCCCTGCGTAGCGGTGTTCGTCAGCACGGCCGTCAGGCGCAGGTCGATGGCCTGGATGTCGTAGATGCTGGTCGTGACCCAGGGGCCGACAAGCAGCGGCACGACGATGTTGGTGGAGGTGGCGTAGGCGCCGACGTTGTTCAGCGTGCGCACGCGCAGCGCCAGCACCCGGCCCTGGGCGTCCAGCGCCATCTCGGCGCGGCTGACGGCGTCGCGCCCGGCGGTGGAGGCGGTGAACTCCTCCACCCGGTCGGCGCGCCATTTGACCGGCCGGCCGAGTTGCAGCGCGGCCCAGGCGATGGCCAGGTCCTCGGGGTAGGGCCCGGTCTTCATGCCGAAGCCGCCGCCGACGTCGCCCACGCGCACGCGCACCGTGGCCGTCGACAGCCCCGGCACCAGGCTGGCCAGGCCGTCCCGCACCGCCGTGGGCATCTGGTTGCTGATGTGCACCACCAGGCGCCCCGGCTCCTCGGTCGGGTCGGCCAGCATGGTGCGCGGCTCCATCGTCACCGGGCAGCAGCGCTGGTTGTCGATGTCCAGGCACACGCGGTGCGCCGCCCGCGCGAAGGCGGCCTCGACCGCGGCCGGGTCGCCGTGGCGCACTTCCGCTGCGATGTTGTCGGGCGCCTCCGGACACAGCGCGGGCGCGCCCGGGGCCATCGCCGCGAAGCAGTCGACCACCGCCGGCAGCACGTCGTAGTCGACGACGATGGCCTCGGCTGCGGCGCGCGCGGCCTCGCGCGTCTCGGCGACCACGGCGCAAACCGCCTCGCCGGCGAAGCGCGCCGTGCCCACCGCCAGCGCATGGCGCGGCGGCGTCGCCGCGGGCTGGCCGTCCGGCCGGCCGAAGGGCGACTCCATCGGCATGGGCCGCACACCGGCAGCCACCAGATCGGCGCCGCTGTGCACTGCCAGCACGCCGGGCAGCGCGCGGGCCGCCGTGGCGTCGATGGCGCGGATGTGGGCATGCGCATGCGGCGACCGCAGGAACACCAGATGCGCCTGCCCGGCCGGGGCCAGGTCGTCGGTGTAGCGGCCCTGTCCGCGCACCAGCGCCGGGTCCTCCAGGCGGCGCACCGCCTTGCCGCTGCCGAAACGGGTGGCGGACAGGCCGCCGGTGGACGTGGTGCTCATGACCGCACCCCCTGCGAAGCAAGGTCGGCCGCGGCCTTCTTCACCGACTGCACGATGCCGACATAGCCGGTGCAGCGGCACAGGTTGCCCTCGAGCGCGTGCTGGATCTGGGCCTCGTCGGGCTGCGGGTTCTCGCGCAGCAGCGCGGCCGCCGACATCAGCATGCCCGGCGTGCAGAAGCCGCACTGCAGGCCGTGGCACTCGATGAAGGCCTCCTGCAGCGGGTGCAGCGCGCCATCGGGCCCGGCCAGCCCCTCGACCGTCGCCACCTCGCGGCCCTGGCAC
Organism: uncultured Rubrivivax sp.; assembly: GCA_964522465.1. Classification (GTDB taxonomy): domain Bacteria; phylum Pseudomonadota; class Gammaproteobacteria; order Burkholderiales; family Burkholderiaceae_C; genus Rubrivivax. Next base: position 12,341 of record CAZFVH010000086.1, read on the forward strand.
TGCACCGCCAGCAGCGAGCAGCTGCGCACGGCCTGTCCGTCGAGCTGAACGGTGCAAGCGCCGCACTGCACGGTGTCGCAGCCGTTGTGCGTGCCGGTCAGCCCCAGCGGGCCCCGCAGCACGTCCAGCAGCAGCGCCTGCGGCGGCGCGTCGACGCGCACGGCCCGGCCGTTGAGCGTGAATTCGATGTTCGACATCGTGGAAGTCTCCTGCGGCAGCCCGCCTGCCGTTCGGCGGCGATGCTACCCCGCCGGACGCGCTGCGCGCCAGCCCCGCGGGATCGGGTTCAACCCTGGGTCGGTGCGCGACTCAGCGCGTTGTTGCCGGCCACGAGCCCGCGCAACATGCGCATGAACTCGGCCCGGTCGGCCGGGCACAGCGGCTCGAGGATGCGCTCCTGCGCGCGCAGCATGGCCGGCACGACGTCGGCCAGCAGGCGTTGCCCCTGTTCGGTCGCCACCAGCAGGCGCACGCGCCGGTCCTCGGTGCTGGCCTGGCGCTGCAGCAGCCCGCGCGCCTCCAGGCGGTCGACCACGCCGGCCACCGTCGAGGTGTCGAGCCCGACCAGACCGGCCAGCGTGCGCTGGTCCACCCGGGGCTGCGCCGCCACCGCCTGCAGCGCGGCGAACTGCACCGGCGTCAGCCCGAAGGCCTCGGACTCCTGCAGGAAGGCCGCCACCGCGATCTGCTGCAGGCGACGGATCAGGTGCCCCGGCATCTCGGTCAGGTCGACCGCGGGGGCATGGACATCAGCAGCAGCTTCGGCGGTGGACGCGGCCATGGGCGGATGGTACCGGATCACGGAAATTAGTCAGCACACTGACGATTTCGTGAGTATACTGACAATCAGCGCCGACCCCCGGTCTGCGCACCGCCCCGCCCTCCGCCTCCCTCGCCCCGGGAAAGGACCGCACGATGCCCACGACTCCCTCCTCCACACTGCCCGTGATCGTCGCCGGGGGCGGCATCGGCGGGCTGGCCGCCGCGTTGGCGCTGGTGCGCCGCGGCTTCCATGTCCAGGTGCTGGAGCAGGCGCCCGAGATCGGCGAGATCGGCGCGGGCATGCAGCTCGGGCCGAACGGCTTCGCCGCGCTGGACGCGCTGGGCGTGGGGCCGAAGGCGCGCAGCCGCGCCGTCTACACCGACGAGATGGTGATGCACGACGCCGTGGACGAGTCGCTGGTGGGCCGCCTGCTCACGGGTGAGGCCTTCCGCCAGCGCTTCGGCAACCCCTACGCGGTGATCCACCGGGTGGACGTGCACCGCTCGCTGCTCGAGGGCACGCAGGAAAGCGGCCGCATCGAGTTCTTCACCAATACGCGCGTCGTGGACATCGAGCAGGACGGCCAGACGGCCACCGCGGTGTGCGCCGACGGCCGCCGCTACACCGGCCAGGCCCTGATCGGCGCCGAGGGTGTGCGCTCGGTGGTGCGCAACAAGTACGTCAACGACCCGCCACGCGTCACCGGCCACGTCGTCTACCGGGCAGTGGTCGACAAGCAGGACTTCCCCGACGACCTGAAGTGGAACGCTGCCAGCCTGTGGGCCGGCCCGAAGTGCCATCTCGTGCACTACCCGCTGCGCGGCGGCGAGCAGTACAACGTCGTCGTCACCTTCCACTCGCGCCAGATCGAGGAGTGGGGCGTCACCGACGGCAGCAAGGAGGAGGTGCAGAGTTACTTCCAGGGCATCGCCGCCAAGCCGCGTCAGCTGATCGACCTGCCGCGCAGCTGGAAGCGCTGGGCCACCGCCGACAAGGACCCGATCGACACCTGGGTCCACGGCCGCGCCACCATCCTGGGCGACGCCGCGCACCCGACCACGCAGTACATGGCGCAGGGTGCCTGCATGGCGATGGAGGACGCGGTGACGCTGGGCGAGGCGCTGCGCGTGCACGGCAACGACTGGACTCTCGCGCTCGATCTCTACCAACGCAGCCGCGTGGCGCGTACCGCGCGCATCGTGCTGTCGGGCCGAGAGATGGGCCGCCTCTATCATGCGGCGGGTGTGGAGCGTCTCGTGCGCAACTCGCTGTGGCAGGGCCGAAGCCAGGAACGCTTCTACGACGCGATGGAGTGGCTGTACGGCTGGAAGGTGGACCACTGCCTCGCCCCCACCTGAGCGCCTGAGCGCCTGAGCGCCTGAGCGCCTGACCGCCTGACCGCCTGACCGCCAGACCACCTGATCGCCTGCGACCGCCCCCACCCCCATCCGATCCCATCCGACCGCCTGAAGGAACAAGCGCCATGGAAGCCCTGGGCCGACTCGAAGACCTGCCGCAGTCCTACCGCGACGAACTCACCGCGCAGAACCTGGTGCCCTTGTGGCCCAGCCTGCGCGCGCTGCTGCCGCCCACCGTGCCGGCACGCCGCACGCGCGCCACGGCCTGGCGCTACGCCGCGATCCGCCCGCTGCTGATGCGCGCTGGCGAGCTCACCCCCATTGAGAAGGCCGAGCGCCGCGTGCTGGTGCTGGCCAACCCCGGCCACGGCCTGGACAAGATGCAGGCCAGCGCGGCGATGTACCTGGGCATGCAGCTGCTGCTGCCAGGGGAGTGGGCGCCGTCGCACCGCCACACGCCCAACGCGGTGCGCATGGTGGTCGAGGGCGAAGGCGCCTGGACGACCGTGGACGGCGAGAAGTGCCCGATGAGCCGGGGCGACCTGATCCTCACCCCCACCGGACTGTGGCACGAGCACGGCCATGACGGCGACGCGCCGGTGGTGTGGCTGGACGTGCTGGACCTGCCCATCGTCTACTACACCGAGACCTCCTACGTCGTGGGCGGGCAGCGTCAGGACGTGCGGCCCGGGCACGGCGACCGCGCCTACGCACGCGGCGGCGTCGCCCCGAGCCCGGTGTTCCGCCGCGAGGACCGCGCCTACCCGATGCTGCGCTACCCCTGGGCCGACGCCCGCGCGGCGCTGGTGGCCCTTGCCGACGATCGCCCCGATCTCGACGCCGTGCAGGTCGAGTACGTCAACCCCGAGACCGGCGCGCCGGCGGAGAACATCCTGGGCTTCTACGCCATGATGCTGCGGCCCGGGCAGGTGCTGCGACTGCCGGCCCGCTCACCGGCGATGGTGTTCCACGCCATCGAGGGCGGCGCCCGCCTGCACACCGACGACGGCGAGGCCTTCGACCTCGGCCCGGCCGACACGGCTTGCGTGCCGGGCTACACCGGCGTGACGCTGCACAACGCCTCGGCCACCGAGCCCGCCTTCCTCTTCGTCGCAGACGAGGCGCCGCTTCACCGCAAGCTCGGGGTGTACGAGGTGCGCGCCTGACGGCGGAACACCCGACCGGTCGATGCACCGGTGAATCCACCGGTCCATGCACCGATCACCGGATCGATCTCCGGATCGCTCTCCGACCACCAACCCGTCCTGCGCCATGACCGCCTACCTCTGGGCTCCGGCCCCCACCCCCAGCGTCCCCGTCCAGGGACGTGCCGAACGCCTGCCCGTGCACCGCCTGTTCTTCGTCGGGCGCAACTACCACGCCCACGCCATCGAGATGGGCAAACCGGTGGACAAGGCCACCGAGCGGCCTTTCTACTTCACGAAGTCGACGACGACGCTGGTGCCCTCGGGCGCGACCGTGCCCTACCCGGCCGGCACGTCCAACTATCACTACGAGATGGAGCTGGTCGTGGCCATCGGCCGGGCCGGCTTCGAGGTGCCGGCCGCACAGGCGCACGAACTGGTCTACGGCTACGCCTGCGGCCTGGACATGACGCGGCGCGACCTGCAGCTGGTCGCGCGGGACAAGGGCCGGCCCTGGGACCTGGGCAAGGACATCGAGGACGGCTCGGTGATCTCCGAGATCGTACCGATGCCCGGCGTCGTCCTCGCCCAGGGCGAGCTCACGCTCGAGGTCAACGGGCAGGTGCGGCAGCGCTCCGACCTCAGCCGACTGATCTGGGACGTGCGCGAGATCATCGAGGACCTCTCGCGCTTCTACCACCTGCAGCCGGGCGACCTGATCTACACCGGCACGCCGGAGGGCGTGGGCGCCGTGGTGCCGGGCGACCGGCTGCGCGGGCAGGTGCAGGGCGTGGGCGAGGTGTCGCTGACGGTGGGCGCGGCGGCGCGCTGAACGGCCGGCGCGCGCCGCGCCACGCCGTCCTGACCGCGCTGTTACTGGCAGCCTGGAAGCCTGGAAGCCCGGAAGACGCGAACGCAACGGACAGCGACCCGTTGCCCGCCAGACGCCACGGGGACGAGGACACCGCCAATGCAGATGGAACCGCGATGAACAGCCTACCCGAGGGCTACCAGGCCCTGGTCATCGGCGCCACGGGCGCCATCGGTTCGGCCTTCGTCGAACACTTGCGCACCGACGCGCGCTGCGGTGCGGTGCACACGCTCGGCCGCGGCAGCCGGCCGGCGCTCGACCTCACGCAGGAGGACAGTGTCGCGGCAGCCGCGGCCGGGCTGCGCGGGCTCGGACCGCTGCACCTGGTGGTCGTGGCGACCGGCCTCCTTCACAGCGCCAGCGCGCGGCCGGAGAAACGGCTGGCCGACCTGTCCCTGGCGACGATGGAGGAGGTCTTCCGCGTCAACACCTTCGGGCCCGCGCTGGTGTTGCGGCACATCGCCCCGCTGCTGGCGCGCGAGCGAAGCCTGATGGCGCTGCTGTCGGCCAAGGTGGGGAGCATCGGCGACAACCGCTTGGGCGGCTGGTACAGCTATCGCGCCTCCAAGGCAGCGCTGAACATGATGATCCGCACAGCGGCCATCGAGATGCGCCGCACCCATCCAGGCGCCGTGCTGGCCGCGGTGCATCCGGGCACCGTGGCCTCGGCGCTGTCCCGCCCCTTCCGTGGCGACGAGATCGGCCGTGCGCCCGCACTGGCGGCAGCACAGATGCTGGCGGCGCTGGATGCGCTGCAGGCCGAGGACAGCGGCAGCTTCGTCGCCTACGACGGGCAGCGGCTTCCCTGGTGACGGTGGGAGGCGCCCGCAGTCGGCCCGTGGAACGCCCGCAGAACGCATTCGGAACGCAATCAGAACGAAACACGGGCCTCGACGAGGCCCGTGATCGCATGGGCGGCGACCGGTGAGGCCGCCGCGCACGACGTCAACGAGAGAAGCTCACTTCTTCTTCGCCGCGGCGTCCATCAGCTTCTTGCACTCTTCCTTCATCTTGGCGTCGGCCTTGGCGGCGTCCATCTTCTTGCACGCCTCCATCTTGGCGTCATCCTTCA
>CAZFVH010000086.1:17649-21923 GCA_964522465.1 uncultured Rubrivivax sp.
TCGGCCTTGGCGGCGTCCATCTTCTTGCACGCCTCCATCTTGGCGTCATCCTTCATCGCGCCGCCGTGTGCACCGGCGAGGGCTTGGGCAGCGCCCAGGGAAAAAGCCGCAGCGAGAACGGCGGTCAGGAGCTTGGTCATGGGTAGACTCCGGTTATCGTGAGGAACCAACGGCCTTCGAGGGCCGCAAGCCAATGTAGCGCTTCGGCAGCTGTCCGTGCAGGGGGGCGCTGTTGCCAGCCTGCAACGATCGGCCTCAGGGCTGCCCTGCGCCTGATCGGGGTCTGGACATTCGGTCTCGCCGTCGGCACAGCTTGCGCGGCCCCCTTCGTACCATCCAGCGATGAGCAAGTGCTCGAACGCCTGCCCTGGCGGGCCGGCGATGGAGGCGCGAAGACATTGGCGACGCTTCGCGCGGCGGCGGCGGCCCAGCCGGAATCGGCGCAGGCCGTGGCTGCACTGGCCGAACACTACTTCGATCTGGCCTTGGCGCAGGGCGATCCCCGATACGTCGGTTACGCCGAGGCGGCGCTTATCCGCTACAAGGGCCAGCCCGACGCTCGATGGCTCACGCTGCGGGGCGTGATGCGCCAATACCGCCACGACTTCCCGGGCGCGCTGGAGGACTTCGAGCGTGCACTGTCCATCGATCCCTCACACGCGCCCGCCCACGCCTGGCGCGGCGCGGTCCGCCTGGTACAGGCGGAACCGGCACTGGCGCTGCGCGATTGCGAAGCCCTGCGGCGACTGGAGCGCGCGGCGCTGGCAGGCGCCTGCGAAGGGCTGGCGCTGGCCTATTCGGGACAACTGGTTGCGGCAGGGCGCGTCCTGGAGCAGGCGCTGCAGGCGGCAGGGTCGGACGAACAACGCTCCTGGCTGCTCACGCGCCTGGCAGAGGTAGCCACCTGGCAGGGCCGGCCGCAGGTCGCCGAGCAGCGCTACCGTCAGGCCCTGGCGCTGGACGTCGAAAGCGTCTACCTGCGCGCTGCCTGGGCCGATTTCCTGCTCGACACCGGCCGGGCCGACGAGGTTCTCCGGGCGCTCGAGGGCAGGGAGTCGTCCGACAGCCTGCTGCTGAGGCTGACCGAAGCAGCCACCACGCTGAAGAAGCCACAGGCTGAACGCTGGCAGCGAGCTCTCCAGGACCGCTACGCCGCCGCGCGGGCACGTGGTGACACCACGCACCTCGGCGAAGAAGCTCGCTTCGAATGGCGCGTGCGCGGCGACGCAGCCACCGCCCTGAGGCTGGCGCAGGACAACTACGCCACCCAGCGCGAACCGCGCGATGCCCACATCCTGTTGCAGAGCGCGGTGGCGGCAGGCCAGCGCTCGGCGGCACAGGCCGCGATCGACTGGCTGCAGCGCAGCGGCTTCGAGGACCGGCGGCTGCGCGAGTTGGCCGGCTTGCCACCCGAACCGCCTCGAATCGCACCGGGAGCGCGATGACCCTCACAGGAAGACGCCGGGCCGACCCGACGGTTCTCGACCCCCTCGGGAGTCGGACTGGTCGCCGCCCGGCCCCGGGAGCGATCTCCATGCGCGCCGGGGGCCTGCGGTTGCGGCACTGGATCATCCTGTGCGCAACCCTGGCGGCAGGACTGTTGTGGGGGAGTTCAGCACTCGCGCACAAGGCCAGCGACAGCTATCTCTGGCTGCGCGTCGACGGCCGCGACGTGTCGGGCCAGTGGGACATTGCCCTGCGCGACATCGAGATCGCGCTCGGGCTGGATGCCGACGGCGATGGTGAGATCCGGTGGGGGGAACTGCGCCGGCGCCATGACGCGATCTCGGCTTGGGCGCTGTCATCGCTGTCGGTGGACCGGACGGGCCGCTGCCGCATGGAGGTGGCGTCGCACGCCGTCGATGAGCACAGCGACGGGGCTTACGCGGTGTTGCACCTGACAGGCCGCTGCCCGGGCAGCAGTGGCCCGCTGGGGCTCGACTATCGGCTGCTGCAGGAGATCGACACGCTGCACCGGGGGTTGCTGAAGCTGAACCTCGAAGGGGTGGACCACACCGCCGTGCTGGTGCCGGGGCAAGTCCCACCCGCCTTCGGATCGGATGCGCCCGGGCCGATGGCATCGATGGCCGCTTTCCTGCTGCAAGGGGTGTGGCACATCTGGATCGGCCTGGACCACATCCTGTTCCTGCTGGCGCTGCTGCTGCCGGCGGTACTGGTCAGGCGCGATGGGCGCTGGGTCGGTGTGTCAGGCTTCGGCTCTGCCGCGCGGGACGTGGTGACCGTCGTCACGGCGTTCACCGCCGCACACTCGATCACCCTGTCGCTGGCCGCCCTCGGCTGGGTCAGCCTGCCCTCGCGCTGGGTCGAATCGGTCATTGCCGCATCGGTCGTGCTGGCGGCGGCCAACAATCTGCGACCGATCGTCGCCGGCCGCCGTTGGGTGGTCGCCTTCGGCTTCGGGCTGATCCACGGCTTCGGCTTCGCCAGCGTGCTGGCCGACCTCGGTCTGCCAGCGGCGACGCTGGCGTGGAGTCTGGCAGGCTTCAACATTGGGGTCGAACTGGGACAGATGGCGATCGTCGCCGCCTTCCTGCCCCTGGCCTACGCGCTGCGCCACACCCGGCTGTACCTGCAGGTGATCTTCACCGGCGGCTCATGGGCGGCGTTGGTGCTGGCCATGCTGTGGCTCATCCAGCGGGCCTTCGACCTGTCCTGGCCGGGGTGACGCCGACCAGAGCCACGGCGGCGCGAACCGCACGCCGGGCTCGCGGCGTTCAGCCTTGCCGGCGATCGGCCCCGCGTGAAGGATGGCCCGCCGCTGCTCCCTGCTTGTGAGAGCCGGGCCCCCGGGCCGCCGCGCCACGGCCACCGCGGGGCGCGTGCGCGAAGCCACCTGCCGGAACGTGCGTGCCGCTGCGGCCAGCCCCGTGCGGGGGGCGTCCGGCGCGGGGATTGCTGCGCGATGCTTCAGGCGCCGGACGCCGCGGCTCCAACCCGGCGATCACCCGGGGCGGGATGGCCTGCGTCGTGTAGCGCTGGATGCGCTGGATCATGCCGGCGTCGCGCCGTTCGGCCAGCGTGACGGCCAGGCCGCTGCGGCCGGCACGGCCGGTGCGGCCGATGCGGTGCACGTAGTCCTCGGCCTTCATCGGCAGCCCGTAGTTGATGACGTGGCTGATGCTGGGGACGTCGATGCCGCGCGCAGCCACATCGGTGGCCACCAGCACCCGCAACTGTCCGTTGCGCAGACCCTGCAGCACGCGGTTGCGCTGGCCCTGCGGCATGCCGCCGTGCAGCGCCGCCACGGCGTGGCCCCGGTCGGCCAGCCGGTCGGCCAGCCACTCGGCATCGCGCTGGGTGCTGGTGAAGATCACCGCCTGGTCGACATCGCGCTCGGTCAGCAGGTGGTCGAGCAAGGCGTGCTTGTGGTCAAGGTCATCGGCCCAATGCAGGCGCTGTTCGATGTCGGCATGGGCCTGGGTGTGGGAGGCCACTTCCACGCGCTGCGGCTCGCGCAGCAACGTCTGGGCCAGGCGGCCGACATGGCCGCCGAAGGTGGCGCTGTACATCACCGTCTGACGTGTGGACGGCAGGGCCTGGGCGATGTGATGGATGTCGTCGATGAAGCCCATGTCCAGCATGCGATCGGCCTCGTCGAGGACGAGCATTTCCACGCCGGACAGCACGGCGCGTCCCGACGCCATGTGGTCCATCAGGCGGCCGGGTGTGGCGATCAGGATGTCGAGCGGGCCGGCCAGCTGTCGCAGTTGCAGGCCGTAGGGCACGCCACCGACCACGGTGGCCACGCGCAGGCCGCGAACGTGACGACCGTAGCTGGACGCGGCGCGCGCGAGTTGCAGCGCGAGTTCGCGCGTGGGGGTCAGCACCAGCACGCGCGGACCGGTCGGCGCACCGGCAGGCCGTCGCGCAGCGGGGTCCTGGCGAGCCTGCAACACGCGCGCCAGCGCCGGCAGCATGAAACTCGCCGTCTTGCCACTGCCGGTGTTCGAGGACACCATCAGATCGCGCCCCTCGAGAGCGGGCGGGATGGCGCGCAATTGCACCTCGGTGGCCTCGGTGTAGCCAGCGTCGCGCAATGCGGTAGCCAGGGCCTCGTGCAGGTTCAGGGATTCGAAACTCATCGGTACAGTCTTTCGTGCAAGCCGCGGCGCAGCGGCACCAAACCCTGGACGGTACCGGGAGAACTCAGGCGGGAGGAGGGAGAAGCAGGCCGGGGCGCCTTGCGAGGGACCCGATGCTCATCCATCAGGTGTCGAGGGCCAGAGCGCGACGGCTGGCGGAAAGGGAGGGAT
>CAZFVH010000087.1:0-21772 GCA_964522465.1 uncultured Rubrivivax sp.
GCTCTTGTTCTCACTGCCGCCGCCCTTGGCGGCGACCGTCACGTCCACGGTGTGACCCGGTACCACGGACATGTGCACGACGGCAGGCGTGTTGTCCTTGGTGTTGCGGCGCTCGAAGATCGGGTCGGCCAGCACCGAGGCTCGCAGTTTGTTGTCGGGGTCGAGGTAGCCTCGGCGCACGCCTTCGTTCACCGCGTCCTCGATCGAGCCGGGGAAGCCCTCGAACCGCACGTCCATGCCGATCTTCAGGAAGACGTTGACGATGCCGGTGTCCTGGCAGATCGGACGGTGGCCCTCGGCGCACATGCGCGAGTTGGTCAGGATCTGCGCGATCGCGTCCTTGGCCGCAGGCGAGGCCTCGCGCTCGTAGGCGCGCGCCAAATGGGCGATGTAGTCGGCCGGGTGGTAGTAGCTGATGTACTGCAGTGCAGCGGCAACGGTGTCGACGAGGTCGGCGTGGCGGATGGTGGTGGGCATGGTCCGACAGGGCAGGTTCGATGGGCGGCTTGCATTGTCCCGCAGGAGTCCGCGCGCCCGTGCGGCTCTGCGCGTGCTGCTCGGCAGGAGGTCAGCGGAACCAGATCAGCGTCAGGATGACGAACAGCGGGATGAGGATGGCGCCCGACCAGACCATGTAGCCGAAGAAACTCGGCATCTGGATGCCCCGGTCTTCGGCGATCGCCTTGACCATGAAGTTCGGCGCGTTGCCGATGTAGGTGTTGGCGCCCATGAACACGGCGCCGGCCGAGATGGCCGCGAGCGTGGGCGCCAGCGTCGTCATCAGTTGCTGTGGATCACCCCCGGCCAGGTTGAAGAACACGAGGTAGGTCGGCGCGTTGTCGAGGAAGGAACTCAGTGATCCGCTGAACCAGAAATAGGCCCAGGGCACGGGCAACCCGTCGCTTCCGGTGACTGCCCGCGTGACGGCGGCAAAGGCGCCGGCCTCCCCGGCCTTGAGCATGGCGAGAACCGGCACCATCGTCACGAAGATACCGATGAAGAGTTTGGCGACTTCCTGCATCGGCGCCCAGGAAAACTGGTTGGCTTGGCGAACCCGCGTAGGGGTCAGGGCCAGGGAGAGTCCAGCAATGACCACGAGCGCGCCGTCCCGGACGATCTGTGGCAACGCCACCTCGGTGCCGGCGATGTTGAACACGATGCCCGGTTGCCATACGCCGCTGAGCAACACCATGCAGGCCACCGCTGCCAGCAGCAGGAAGTTGAAGCCACCTTCGATGCCGAACGCCTTGTCATCAGGTGTTGGATCCTGGCGCGTCACGCCCTCCTTGCGGTACCGGTGGCGATCGACGACGTAGAAGATCGCCAGCAGGCTCGCCGTCATGAACAGGGTTTCGGAAAAGATGTTGTTCGCCGTCCAGAAGAAGTCGACACCCTTCAGGAAGCCGAGGAACAGCGGTGGATCGCCCAGCGGCGTGAGCGAGCCCCCGACGTTGCTGACGATGAAGATGAAGAACACGATGACGTGTGCCACGTGCTTGCGGTTGTCGTTGGCGCGAATCAGGGGCCGGATCAGCAACATGGACGCGCCGGTGGTGCCCATCAGACTGGCCAGCACGGCACCGACGGCCATGATGCCGGTGTTCAGGCTCGGGCTGCCGTGCAGGTTGCCCCGCACGAAGATGCCACCTGCCACGGTGAACAGTGCCGTCAGCAGGATGATGAAGGGGATGTACTCGCCCAGGAGTACGTGCACAAGCATCCCGCCGGTGGCCGCCGGCCCTGCGTTGATGGACAGCGGCACGATCAGCAGGAGTGCCCACCCGAGGGCAATCTTGCCGAAGTGGTGGTGCCACAGGATCGGCGCGACCAGGGGCAGAACTGCAATCGAAAGGAGCATCCCGGCGAAGGGGAGCCCCCAGGCCGCGCTCATGGATGCGCCGTCGATCTCCGACGCCGCAACCGGCGCGGCGTACGCCAGACCGAGGGCCAGCATGACCAGATGTCGGACTTTGAGAGACCCCGCGAGGTCGTCCAGGCGCGCTTTGACCGTCCTGATCAGTGTTGTCATGTCGAGAAAGGCGTAATGACCATGTTGAGAAAGTGGTTCATTGTAGAAAGCCTGTCTGGCGGCGGGATTCCGGTTGAAGTCGAAGCGGGGGTGACAGAATTGCTCTACCGTATGAAGTTTGCTTGGCCAACGCTCGGCGATCCGTCCCCCATCCGTGCCCCAATCGTGCGTGAGTCATGACACAGGAACACTTGAACTGCAGGTTGACCGGTGGCCGGTCCCGCGCCCGCGCGGGGCTGCGCTGTTTGCCGTCGACCCGTCCATCCGTCGACGCAAAATTGCCGCGATGAACAACCTCCCGAAGTGGGCGTGACCTTGAAATCGACTGCACTCTTCGTCGGGCTTGCGCTGCTGTGGGTCGTGTGGTCTGGCCTCTACAAGCCCCTGCTGCTGGCCCTGGGCCTGATCTCCTGTCTGCTGGTCGTGTGGCTGGTGCGCCGTCTTGACACGGTCGACCAGGAGTCGGTGCCGGTCAGCCTCGGCCTGCGCATCGTGGGTTATTGGGGCTGGCTGCTCAAGGAGATCGTGATGTCCAGCCTGACGGTGACCCGCATCGTGCTGTCCCCGCGTCTGCCCATCAGCCCCCAGGTCGTCCGGTTCCGGGCCTTGCCTCGGACCGAGGTCGGTCGCGTGTTGCTTGGCAACTCCATCACCCTGACGCCGGGCACGCTGACCACCGACATCGACGGCAGCGGCATGGTGACCGTCCACTCGCTGACCGCCGCCGGGGCGGCCGATGTGGTGGACGGCGTGATGAACCGGCGTGTCGCGGCATTGGAGGCTCGGTCGTGAACGACGTGTACCTGGCAACGGGTCTGGCGATCATCGTGACGATGGCCATGGCCATCGTGCGGGGTCTGAAGGGCCCGGAGATCTACGACCGGGTGCTGGCCGCGAACATGTTCGGGACCAAGACGGTGCTGCTGCTGGCCGTCGTGGCGGCGCTCTTCGGTCGGTTCGACTTCCTGGACCTTGCACTGGCCTATGCGCTGATCAATTTCATCGGCGTGCTGGCCATCCTGCAGTTCGTGCAGAACCGCGAGGCTCGTCGGCGCGGCGAGCGCAGCACGCGCGAGGGTGGGGCATGAAGCCGCGTGATCGTCGGGGTCACGCGCACGTCGCGAGATGGCGGTCCGGTCAGCGAGGGAGACGGTGATGGGTTGGGTGGAAGGGGTCGCAAGCGTGCTGTTGCTGGCGGGGGGCTTCTTCGTCGTCGTCGGCGGCATCGGCATGCTGCGCATGCCGGATGTCTACACACGCATGCATGCCGCGAGCGTGACCGAGACGATGGGTACCGTGCTTGTCATCGGGGGCCTGATGCTCATCTCGGGCTGGACCTTGCCCACGTTCAAGCTCTTCGGCATCCTGCTCTTCCTGTTGTTCACGGGCCCCGTGGCCGCCTATGCGGTGGCCAATACAGCGCTCATCGCGGGGGTGGCGCCGCGCCTGCAGGACACACCGGGCGCTCCCGGCGCTGTGGAGTCGCGTCCATGATCACGGTGCTCGGTCTTTTCACGCTGACCTTCCTGGCCGTGGCCGCCGTGGCCACGGTCATGGCACGCAACCTCTTCGTCGCCAGCATGTGGTCGGGCATCTTCAGTCTGATGATGGCGTCAAACTTCTTCCTGCTCGACGCCACCGACGTCGCGCTGACGGAGGCGGCCGTGGGCGCAGGCGTGTCCACCGTGCTCTTCATGAGCGCGCTGGCCCTGACCTCGGAGCACGAGCACGTGCGTGAGAAAGTACGCTGGCTTCCGGTGTTGTCGGTGGTCCTGCTGGCGGGCGTGCTCTTCGTCGTCAGCTTCTCCCAGCCAAGGCTGGGTGACCCGCTGGCGCCCGTTCACCAGCACGTAGCCCCCTGGTACCTGAGTGAGACGCCGAAGCTGATCGACATCCCCAACGTCGTCACAGCCATCCTGGCCTCCTTCCGCGGATACGACACCTTGGGGGAGGTGATCGTGGTGTTCACAGCCGGCATCGGCGTCCTGTCGGTTCTGGGGTTCCGGCCGCGGCAGCGCCAACGTTTGTCCGGCGAGGCCATGGCCTCGCGCATGCGCGGTGTGCAGCACCACTCGATCCTGCGTGTGGTGGGCAAGCTCATCATTCCACTGCTGATGCTGTTCGCGCTGCTGGTGCAGTTCCACGGCAAGTATTCGCCCGGTGGCGGCTTCTCCGCCGGTGCCCTGTTCGCCGCCGCGGTGATGTTGTACGGCATCCTCGAAGGCGCAGATCGCTCGGCCAGGGCGATGCCGCAGTCGACGATGCTGATGCTCGCCTCCTTCGGGGCGACCCTGTACACGGCGGTGGGAGTGGCCTGCCTGTTGCTCGGCGGGCGTTTCCTGGACTACGGCGTCCTGATGCCCGACCCCTTGGCCGGCCAGTACCTCGGGATCCTGTTGGTGGAGTTCGGCGTGGGTCTGACGGTGGCCAGCGTGCTCATCATGATCTTCAACGCCCTCGCCAACCGTGAGACCTATGCCGCAGCATGAGCACGCCGCCGGGTCCGCTCCCGGCTGCCCGCGCGGCGCGACGCCACATCCCAGCCTAGGCACGACACACGCATGAACCTGCTCGGCCTGTACAACTACTGGATCTATGTTTTCGTGCTGGCGGTCGGGCTGTATGCCGTCCTGGCCAAGGGCAATTTCGTCAAGCGCATGATCGGCCTGGGCATCTTCCAGGGGGCGGTCTTCCTGCTGTACATCTCGATGGACAAGGTCGAGGGCGGCACCGGACCGATCTTCACGAAACCTCCGCAGCCGGGGGACATCTTTGCCAATCCCTTGCCTCAGGTGCTGATCCTGACTGCCATCGTCGTCGGGATCTCCGTCACGGCGCTGGGCCTGGCACTGGCCGTGCGCATCAAGGAAGAGTACGGGACGATCGAAGAGGCCGAGACCGCCGAGATGGATCGCCAGGCATGACGCTCACTGACCATCTCCCCATCCTGGTGGTGCTGGTGCCGATGTTGGCGGCACCCGTGCTGGCGGCGCTGCCGAGCCGTGGCAGGCTGCCGTGGTCGATCGCCACGCTTGCCAGCGCGTTGACCTTTGCCGTCGCGGTGGCGATCGTCCGCGAGGTGCAGACACACGGCCCCCTGGTGTACGAGCTGGGCGGGTGGCCGGTGCCCTTCGGCATCGGTCTGTCGGTGGGCCCTTTATCGGCGCTGATGCTGTTGGTGATCACCGGGGCCTCCATGCTGGCCTTGTTGTGGGGTCGCGCCAGCATGGACAGCGAAGTCGGTGTGGAGCACCAGTCGCTCCTGTATGCCTGCTGGTTGCTGGCCTTGTGCGGACTGGTCGGGATCACCGTGACCAACGACGCCTTCAACATCTTCGTGTTCATGGAGATCTCGGCGCTTGCGTCCTATGTCATCGTTGCGGCCGGTCCGCGGCGTCAGGCCCTGACAGCCACGTTCAGGTATCTGGTCACCGGCACCGTCGGCGCGACCTTCTACCTGATCGGCGTCGGCTACCTGTACATGATGACCGGTACGCTGAACATCACCGACATGGCCGACCGCTTGTCGGCGGTCTCGTCGACGCCCCCGGTACTGATGGCCAGCGGCTTCATCCTGCTGGGGTTGGCGTTGAAGGCCGGTCTGTTTCCGATGCACGCGTGGATGCCGGAGAGCTATCGCTTCGCGCCAACGCCCGTGACGGTCTTCCTGGCGGCGTGTTCGACCAAGGTGGCGATCGTCGTGTTCATACGGATGGACTTCCTGGTGCTCGCTCCGAACCTGCCCGCGTACCGGGACATGATCGTCGCCGTGCTGCTGCCGCTGAGCGTGGCGGCGATGCTGGTCGGGTCTGCCGTGGCGCTGTTCGAGCGTGATCTCAAGCGCATGCTAGGCTTTTCTTCTGTGGCCCAGATCGGCTACATCCTGCTCGCGGTCAGCCTGGCCAGTGCGGCAGGTCTGACGGCGGCGCTGGTCCACTTGTTCAACCATGCGCTGATCAAGGCCGCCCTGTTCATGGCGGTCGGTACGCTGGTGCTGCGTACCGGCAGCGCACGAATCGAAGACCTGGCTGGCATCGGCAAGACCATGCCGTTGACGACGCTGGCCCTGTGCCTGGCTGGGGTGTCCCTGATCGGCGTGCCGCTGACGGCCGGCTTCATCAGCAAGTGGTACCTCATCAGCGCCGTGCTCGAGCACGGAGCGCTCGGCTGGATGCTGCTGCTGGCGATCCTGGCGAGTTCCCTGATGGCGGTGGTGTATGTCTGGAAGATCGTCGAGGCCGCCTATTTCCTCGAGCCTTCCGCAAAGGTGCCGCCACGCGCCCCGGGGACGCCCGAGGCACCTCTGGGCATGACGATCGTGCTGTGGGCCCTCGTGGCGGCCAACTTCTGGTTCGGTGTGGACAGCAGCCTGCCGGTCGGTCTGTCCACGGCCGAGGTCGGTGACCTGCTGCGGGGGCTGAGATGACCGAGGCCGTCCTGATCCTGCTGAGCCTGCTGGTACCGCTGGCCGGCGCGCTGGTGATCGCCCTGACGGGGCGTTCACCGATGCTGCGTGACAGCCTGATGGTCGCCTCTGCGGTGCTCGTCTTCGGGTGCGTCGTGTCGCTGCTGCCTGCCGTGGTGGCCGGTGAGCGACCGCAACTCGTGCTGACCTCGCTGATGCCGGGGCTGACCATCGGCTTCAAGGTCGAGCCGCTCGGTATGGTTTTCGCGCTGGTCGCATCGGGTCTTTGGATCCTGACCTCGGTCTACGCCATCGGCTACATGCGCGGCGCCCACGAGAAGCATCAGACCCGGTTCTTCGCCTGTTTCTCGATCGCGATCTTCGCGGCCATCGGCGTCGCCTTCGCACAGAACATGTTCACGCTGTTCGTGCTGTACGAGGTTTTGTCCTTGTCCACCTATCCGCTGGTGGCTCACAAGGGCAACGAGGAGGCCAAGCGAGGCGCGCGCGTCTACCTGGGGCTGCTGCTGGGCACCTCGATCGGTCTGCTGCTGCCCGCCATGATCCTCACGTGGTCGCTCACCGGCAGTCTTGAGTTCCAGCCCGGCGGGGTGATGCAGGGCCAGGTCAGCCAGACCATCGGTTCGCTGCTGCTGTTGTTGTACATGTTCGGCATTGGCAAGGCGGCGCTGATGCCCTTCCACCGCTGGTTGCCCGCAGCGATGGTGGCGCCTACCCCGGTCAGCGCGCTGCTGCACGCGGTGGCGGTCGTGAAGGCCGGCGTGTTCTCGGTACTCAAGGTCAGCACCTATCTGTTCGGGCTCGACTACCTCGAGGGTTTGTGGGCGAGTGATCTGGTGATGTGGGTGGCCGCATTCACCCTGATCGCGGCCTCCGTGGTGGCCATGCAGAAGACCAACCTGAAGGCTCGTCTGGCCTACTCGACGGTCGGTCAGCTGTCCTACATCGTCCTCGGCGCCATGCTGGCCAGCCAGCTCGGGGTCATCGGTGGGGGCATGCACATCGTCATGCACGCCTTCGGCAAGATCACCCTGTTCTTCTGCGCCGGGGCCATCTATGTGGCGGCGCACAAGACCGAGATTCACGAAATGGATGGTTTGGGTCGAAAGATGCCGGTGACCATGTTGGCCTTCTTCCTCGGCGCCCTGTCGGTGATCGGCGCGCCGCCTCTGGGCGGGCTGTGGAGCAAGTGGCATCTGATGCTCGGAGCGGTTGACGCCGGGCACGCCATCATGATCGGTGTGCTGCTGATCAGCACCTTGCTCAACTTCGCCTACCTGCTGCCCCCGGTGATCCGCGCTTTCCTGCTGCCGCCGCCCGCCGGTACGCCGCGGGGGATCGAGGAGGCGCCGCTGATGTGTCTGGTCCCCCTGTCGCTGACGGCACTGGGCGCGCTGCTGCTGTTTTTCATGGCCGACCCGCTTCGCGCGCTGGTGGGCTCTGTCTTCGTGGGGGCCGGCACATGACGGACGAGCGCAAGGGGCAGGGCAGCCCTGTCGATGGAGTGAGCCTGCAGGATCGCCCTGAGATCAACGGGCTCGGTCGTTTGCTGGAAGCGCTCCATGACCGGTCCCGCTTGCTTTCCAGGGTCATGCTGGTGATCATGGCTCTTCTGGTCATCGTCGACATCGCCGTGCCCGCAGGTTACGACCGCTTCTTCTGGGAGAGCCTCAGCGGGGCGGGGGCCGTCTACGGACTCTTCGCTTGCGTCGTGATCGTGGTCGTGTCGAAGTTCCTGGGCTATCGTCTGCTGTATCGGCCCGAGGACTATTTCGACAACGAACGCCGTCGCAACGAACTCATCGGGAACCCCGAGTCCAGGGAGGGCGGGCATGACTGAGTCCGTGGTCGCTGCGGCCGCGGGGGGCTTCTGGCTGCACCCCTCCATCTTGCTGATCGTCGGAGCGCTGCTGCTGCCCCTGTTGCGCGGCGTCCTGCAACAGGTCTGGCGTGTGGCGCTGGCGGTTGTCTTCCTGTTCCTCGTGTTCAGGCTCGAGGCCGGCAGTTACGGTCAGATGTCCTTCGGTGGTCTGGATTTGCTGACCGGCCGAGCCGACAAACTGGCGCTCGCCTTCGCGAGCGTCTTCGCCCTCATCACCCTGATCGCGACCGTCTATGCGCTGCACGTGAAGGACACGGTGCAGCATGTGGCCGGCTATGTGTACGCCGCATCGGCTGTCGGGGTGGTGTTCGCTGGCGACCTGATCACCTTGTATGTGTTCTGGGAACTGATGATGCTCGCGTCGGTGTGGCTGATCTGGCGGCGCGCCACGGCTGAGGCCTATGCGGCGGGTTACCGCTACCTTCTGGTGCACGCGGTCAGCGGTGCGATGCTACTGGCGGGCATCGTGCTCCTCTACGGCCAGACCGGCAGCGTCAGCTTCGATCGAATGCAACTCGACGGCCCGGCGGGCTGGCTGGTGCTCATCGGCTTCCTCGTCAACGCTGCGGTGCCCCCGCTTCACGCCTGGCTTACCGACGCCTACCCGGAGTCGACAATCACCGGGGCGATCTTCCTGAGCGCATTGACCACCAAGACCGCCGTCTACACCTTGATCCGCGGCTTCCCGGGGACCGAGTTCCTCGTCTGGCTCGGCACGGTCATGGCACTTTGGGGCGTTGTCTACGCCGTGTTGGCCAATGACATCCGGCGGCTGCTGGCCTACCACATCATCAGCCAGGTGGGCTACATGGTGGCTGGTGTCGGCATGGGCACGGCGATCGCGCTCAACGGCGCGACGGCGCATGCCTTCACGCACATCCTCTACAAGTCGGTCCTGTTCATGGGCGCTGGGGCTGTGATCTCGATGACCGGACGCAGCAAACTGACTGAGCTCGGTGGCATCTACAAGTACATGCCGATCACCTTCGTGCTCTACATGGTCGGGGCCTTTTCCATCTCGGCCTTTCCGCTGTTCAGCGGTTTCGTCAGCAAGACCATGGTGGTCGAGGCCGCCGCCGTCGACCACCGTGCCTGGATCTGGCTGCTGCTGTCCATGGCGTCGGCCGGGACGTTCCTGCATACCGGGTTGAAGTTGCCGTACTTCACCTTCTTGGGGAAGGACGTCGGCCTGCGCCCGAGGGAGGCGCCCTGGAACATGCTGTTGGCGATGGCGATCTCGGCTTTCTTCTGCGTGTTCATCGGTGTCTACCCGGCCTGGCTCTACGCCTTCATGCCCACACCTGTCGAGTACAACGCGTACTCGGCCGGCCACCTGTTCTGGGAGCTGCAGTTGCTGCTGTTCACCGGTTTGGGCTTCTTCCTGATGCTCAAGCATCTGGGGGGCGAGCCCAAGCTCAGCGTGGACACCGACTGGATCTACCGCAAGGCCGGCCCGGCACTGGTCCACCGCTTGGGTCAGTGGATCCGCCGAATGTGGCGCCGCCTCATCGCCATTTTGCTCGGGGCTCTCAATCGGCTGCGGCGCGGCGTTCAGGGTCTGACCGATGGATCCGGCGAGCTCGGGCGTGTGTGGGCGATCGGCGCGACGACGGTTTGGACCATACTGATCGTGGCGCTCTTTGGGCTGGCCTATCTCACGGTCTGACGCCCTACGGGCACCCAAGCGCCTGGTCGGTCGCTTTCGGGCGCATGGGCCAGGGTTGGGATCGGTCGCCGCGGTGTGCTGCCCGATGCCTTCCAAGGTCCAGCCGGTCCAGCACCTCATCACCTTTTCGCCTGTGAGCTGAATCCCATGCTGGACCGTCTGCGCCGTCTGGTGCCCACACGCGAGCAGGCCATGGCCAATCGTTGGCTGCGTTGGCTGGGTCCGGCCCTGCACCACCCGCGGTTGTGGCATGTCAGTCGCCGCGGCATCGCCCTGGGCGCGGCCATCGGCGTGTTCTTCGGGTTCCTGATCCCGATCGCGCAGATCCCGTTCTCGGCTGCGACGGCGGTGTTGCTGCGCGCCAACGTGCCGGCGGCCATGGTCAGCACGCTCGTCACCAATCCCATCACCTTCCCGCCGGTCTACTACGCCGCCTGGCGTACCGGTACCTGGATCCTCGGCGAGGGTGAGCCGCCGCCTGTGATGTCGGAGTCCGGCACGGTGATCATCGAGATACCGCCGGCAGAAGGGGGCGTGCTGGCGCGCATCTGGCGTTCGATCACCGGGGTGGGACAGGCCCTGTTGCTGGGGCTGGCCCTCTTCGCCTGCCTGTTCGGTGTGCTCGTGTTCCTGGTGGTGCATCTGTTCTGGGTCGTCAAGGTCCGCTGGCAGCGCCGACGACGCCTGCGGACGCGCGCGCCGGGCTGAGCGTCGCCCACGACGGTCCGGTCTTGCCCGAGCCGCGATGGTGGCGCGGCAGCAGGCGCTTGAGGGTTGTCCGAAGATCGCGGCGGTTTGATCCATGTCGCGCGTCGGGCGCGCTCGACACACCCGGGAGTAAGGCCTTCGTCAGAGCTTTTGCACACCATTGCAGGGTTCGGCAGGGCCCGGCCGCGTTCGGCGAGGCTGCCCACATGCCAGCGTCGTCATTGCCCCCAGGAGACCCCATGTCGAGTGATCAAGCCACCGTCGTCCAGACCTATCTGCCGCCTGCCGACCTTGTCGCCGATGCCGCTGTATCGGGCATGGCGGCCTACGAGGCGCTGTGTGCCGAGGCCGAGCGCGACTACGAAGGCTACTGGGCGCGTCTGGCCCGTGAGCTCGTCACCTGGAAGACACCGTTCACCCAGGTGCTGAACAGCTCCAGCGCGCCGTTCTACAAGTGGTTCGAGGACGGCACGCTCAACGTCTCCTACAACTGCCTGGACCGCAACGTCGAGCGCGGCCTGGGCGACAAGACCGCCATCGTCTTCGAGGCCGACGACGGCGCCGTCTCCCGCGTGACCTACCGTGAACTGCTGGCCCAGGTGGGCCGCATGGCCAACGCCCTGAAGGCGCGCGGCGTGAAGAAGGGCGACCGCGTCGTCGTCTACATGCCGATGAGCGTGGAGGGCGTGGTCGCGATGCAGGCCTGCGCGCGCATCGGCGCGACGCACTCGGTGGTCTTCGGCGGCTTCTCGGCGCAGAGCCTGCGCGACCGCATCGAGGACGCCGGCGCCGTCATGGTCATCACTGCCGACCAGCAGGTGCGCGGCGGCAAGCAGCTGCCGCTGAAGGCCATCGTCGACGAGGCGCTCGGGATGGGCGGCTGCGGCACCATCCGAGACGTCATCGTCTACCGCCGTACCGGCGGTGCCGTGAACTGGAATCCGGCACTCGACCGCTGGATGCACGAGCTCACCGCCGCCGCGGCCGAGGTCTGCGAGCCCGAGTGGGTCGAGGCCGAGCACCCGCTGTTCCTGCTCTACACCTCGGGCTCCACCGGCAAGCCCAAGGGGGTGCAGCATTCGACGGGCGGCTACCTGCTGCACGCGGCGCTGACGATGAAGTGGACCTTCGACCTCAAGCCCGCCGACATCTTCTGGTGCACGGCCGACATCGGCTGGGTCACCGGCCACACCTACATCACCTACGGCCCGCTGGCGCTGGGCGGCACCGAGATCGTCTTCGAGGGCGTGCCCACCTTCCCCGACGCGGCGCGCTTCTGGAAGATGATCGAGCGCCACAAGGTCACGATCTTCTACACCGCGCCGACGGCCATCCGCTCACTGATCAAGGCGGCAGAGGGCAACGAGGCGGTGCACCCGCGCAACAGCGATCTGTCCAGCCTGCGCATCCTGGGCTCGGTGGGCGAGCCCATCAACCCAGCCGCCTGGGAGTGGTACCACCGTCACATCGGTGGGGGCCGTTGCCCCATCGTCGACACCTTCTGGCAGACCGAGACCGGCGGTCACATGATCACGCCGATGCCGGGGGCCACGCCGCTGGTGCCGGGCTCGTGCACGCTGCCCTTCCCGGGCATCCAGGCCGCCATCGTCGACGAGACCGGCAACGACGTGCCCAACGGGCAGGGCGGCATCCTCGTCGTCAAGAAGCCCTGGCCGAGCATGATCCGCACGATCTGGGGCGACCCCGAGCGCTTCAAGAAGAGCTACTACCCGCCCGAGCTCAAGGGCTACTACCTCGCAGGCGACGGCGCGATCCGCGACGCGAAGACCGGCTACTTCACGATCACCGGCCGCATCGACGACGTGCTCAACGTCTCCGGCCACCGCATGGGCACGATGGAGATCGAGTCGGCCCTGGTCAGCTGCACCGATCTGGTGGCCGAGGCCGCGGTCGTCGGCCGCCCGGACGAGACCACGGGCGAGGCCATCTGCGCCTTCGTGGTGCTCAAGCGCCCGCGCCCGACCGGCGACGAGGCGAAGAAGATCGCCAACGAGCTGCGCAACTGGGTGGCCAAGGAGATCGGCCCGATCGCCAAGCCCAAGGACATCCGCTTCGGCGACAACCTGCCCAAGACCCGCTCGGGCAAGATCATGCGTCGTCTGCTGCGCAGCATCGCCAAGGGTGAGGCCATCACCCAGGACACCTCGACGCTGGAGAACCCGGCCATCCTGGATCAGTTGGCGCAGACCAACTGATCCAGGCCGCGCTTCAGCGCGGGCGCGGCGCAGCCGCGTGGCGGGGCTCCGGCGCAGCGAGAACCCGGCCATCCTGGATCAGTTGGCGCAGACCAACTGATCCAGGCCGCGCTTCAGCGCGGGCGCGGCGCAGCCGCAGCCTGCCGCGTCAGCGGCAGGCGTGCGCCAGTTCTCAATCCGCGTCCAGCACCCCGCCGCGGCTCGCGCTGGCGGCGTTGCGCCAGAACTTGCCCAGCACGCCGCGCGTGTAGCGCGGCGGCGGCGGCGTCCAGGCGGCGCGACGTGCCGCGATCACCTCGTCGGGCACATCCAGGTGCAGCAGCAACTGGTGCGCGTCGATGGTGATCTTGTCACCTTCCTCCACCAGCGCGATCAGGCCGCCGGCGTAGGCCTCTGGCGCCACGTGGCCCACCACCATACCCCAGGTGCCGCCGGAGAAGCGTCCGTCGGTGATCAAGCCTACGCTCTCACCCAGGCCCTGACCGATGAGCGCGCCGGTGGGCGCCAGCATCTCGGGCATGCCCGGGCCGCCCTTGGGGCCCAGGTAGCGCAGCACCATCACGTCGCCGGCCTGGATCTTGCCGGCCATGATGGCCGCCAGGGCCGACTGCTCGTCGTCGAACACCCGCGCCGGGCCGGTGATGACCGGGTTTTTCAGGCCGGTGATCTTGGCCACGCAGCCCTCGGGCGAGAGGTTGCCCTTCAGGATGGCCAGGTGGCCCTGCTCGTACATCGGCTTGGCGATCGGACGGATCACTTCCTGGTCGGCACGAGGCTGAGACGGCACGTCGGCCAGGTTCTCGGCCACCGTCTTGCCGGTGATGGTGATGCAGTCGCCGTGCAGCAGGCCGGCGTCCAGCAACACCTTCATCACCTGCGGGATGCCCCCGGCGCGGTGCAGGTCGATGGCCATGTAGCGGCCGCTGGGCTTGAGATCGCAGATCACCGGCACCTTGCGGCGCACACGCTCGAAGTCGTCGATCGTCCACTCCACGCCGGCGGCGTGGGCGATGGCCAGGAAGTGCAGCACCGCGTTGGTGGAGCCGCCGGTGGCCATGATGACGGCCACGGCGTTCTCGATGGACTTGCGGGTGACGATGTCGCGCGGCTTCAGGTCGGCCTTGACGGCCTCGACCAGCACGCGCGCGGCCTCGGCGGTGTAGGCGACGATCGGGTCCTCGACGTTGGCCATCGTCGACGAGAACGGCAGGCTCATGCCCAGGGCCTCGAAGGACGAGGACATGGTGTTGGCGGTGTACATGCCGCCGCAGGAGCCGCTGCCGGGGATGGCCCGGCGCTCGATCTCGCAGAAGTCCTCCTCGCTCATCTTGCCGGCGCTGAACTGGCCCACGGCCTCGAAGACGCTGACGATGTTCAGGTCCTGGCCCTTGTACTTGCCCGGCAGAATGGTGCCGCCGTAGACGTAGATGGCCGGCACGTTGGCGCGGACGATGCCCATCATGCCGCCGGGCATGTTCTTGTCGCAGCCGCCGATGACGAGCACGCCGTCCATCCACTGGCCGCCCACACAGGTCTCGACGCAGTCGGCGATCACCTCGCGCGAGGCCAGGCTGTACTTCATGCCCTCGGTGCCCATGGACATGCCGTCGCTGATCGTGGGCACGCCGAAGACCTGCGGGTTGGCGCCGGCGGCTTTCAGGCCTTCGACCGCTGCGTCGGCCAGCTTCTGCAAGCCCGAGTTGCACGGCGTGATCGTTGAATGGCCGTTGGCCACGCCGATCATCGGCTTGCCGAAGTCGCCTTCGGTGTAGCCCATGCCGTAGTACATGGAGCGGTTGGGCGCGCGCGCCACGCCCTCAGTGATGTTCTTCGAGCGGCGGTTGAAAGCCATCGTCAGGGTCTCCGTCAAGTCGAGCCCGGGACTGTATCGCGCCCCGCGGCCGTACGGCCTTCACGCGCGACAATGCACCCAGGAGGAACAGTCCGGCGATGCTCATGCACCCCCAGTTCGACCCGGTGGCGATCGCCCTTGGGCCCGTGCAGATCCACTGGTACGGGTTGACCTATCTGGTCGCCTTCGGTCTGTGGTTCGTGCTCGCTGTCGCGCGCACCCGCCACCCGACCTTCGCGCGCGCCGGATGGACGCGGCGCGACGTCGAGGACCTGCTGTTCTACGCCGTCGTCGGCTTGATCGTCGGCGGACGTCTGGGGTATGCGCTGTTCTACAAGCCCGCGCACTACCTGCAGAACCCGCTGGAGATGCTGATGCTGTGGCAGGGCGGGATGTCCTTCCATGGTGGCTTGCTGGGCGTGATCGCGGCCCTGGCGTGGTTCGGGCGCTCTCGCGGGCGGGATTTTCTGCAGGTGGCCGATTTCGTCGCGCCCGCGGTACCCCTGGGCCTGGCCAGCGGCCGCCTGGGCAACTTCATCAACGGCGAGCTCTGGGGCCGCGCGGCAGATCCGTCGCTGCCCTGGGCGATGGCCTTTCCGCAGTCGGGCAGCCTGGTGGCGCGGCATCCCTCGCAGATCTATCAGTTGTTGCTGGAGGGGCTGCTGCTGTTTGCGCTGCTGTGGCTGTTCGCGCGCCGCGAGCGGCCGCAGGGGCAAGTGGCGGGGGCCTTCCTCATCGGCTACGCCGTGTTGCGCTTCACGGCCGAGTACTTCCGCGAGCCGGATGCCTTCCTCGGCCTGCTGGCCCTGGGCCTGAGCATGGGGCAGTGGCTGTGCGTGCCGATGCTGTTGTTCGGCGCCTGGCTGATGGCGCGTGCCCGCGGGCCGGGTGGGCCTGGTGGGCCTGGTGCGGCTGCCTGAGGCCGGTGGCCAGCGGTCTTCCCCGGCGTCCAGAGGATCTCCAACCCCTTTGCTGGCCGGCCCATTCTGTTCGGTGCCGGTCCCCTATCCATCCTCCCCCGTGCCAAGCCCATGATGCGCCAGGTCTTCCTAGACACCGAAACCACCGGACTGGACGCCGCGGCCGGCGACCGCATCGTCGAGATCGGCTGCGTCGAGATGGTGGGCCGGCGCCTGACCGGGCGTCGCCTTCACCACTATCTCAACCCCGAGCGCCCGGTGCACCCCGATGCCATGCGCGTGCACGGCCTGAGCGACGAGTTCCTGGCCGACAAGCCGCGCTTTGCCGAGTTGGCGGCCGAGGTGCTGGAGTTCGTCCGCGGCGCCGAGGTGCTGATCCACAACGCGGCCTTCGACACGGGTTTTCTCGATGCCGAGCTGTCGCGGCTGAAGCAGCCGCCGCTGCGCGAGCTGGCCGGCCGCGTGACCGACACCCTGGCGATGGCGCGCAACCTCTACCCGGGCAAGGCCAACTCGCTCGATGCACTGTGCCGCCGGCTGGAGGTGGACAACAGTGACCGCAGCTTCCACGGCGCGTTGCTGGACGCCGGGCTGCTGGCCGAGGTCTACGTGCGCATGACGCGCGGACAGGAGACCCTCGTCATCGACGCCGGCGACAGCGCGGCGTCGGGGCAGGGCGGGATCGAGCGTGTCGATCTGTCCCGCTACGTACTGCCCGTGATCGCGCCGACCGCGGACGAACTCGCCGCGCACGAAGCCTGGTTGAAGGATCTGGACAAGGCCAGCGGCGGCAAGACGGTCTGGCGCACGCTGGCTTTCGCGTGATGGTTGCGAAGGGTACGGTGCCCGGCAAGGGCCCGGCGGACTGGGACCGCAGGTACGCCGAGCCGGGGCATGCCTACGGTGAGACCGTCAACGTCTTCCTGGCCGGCTGCGCGCAGGGTTTGCCGCCGGGGGCGGCCCTGACCCTGGCCGAGGGCGAAGGGCGCAACGCCGTGTGGCTGGCGTCGCAGGGGCACCGGGTGACGGCCGTGGACTTCTCGGCCACCGGCCGTGACAAGGCCCTGACGATGGCGATGCGTGCCCACGTGATGATCGACTACCGGCTGGGCGACCTGGACGACTTCGACCTTGGCATCGATCAGTGGGATCTGGTGGTCGCGGTCTTCAGCCAGCCTCCGGCAACGGTGCGGCGACGACTGCACGCCAGCCTGTCGCAGGCGCTGCGCCCGGGTGGGCGGTTCATCCTCGAGGCCAAGGCCGAACCCGGCGCCGGCCCGGACGCGCGTTACCCTGCGGTCGAGCACCTCTGTGCCGAACTTGCCGGGCTGGAAATCGTGTCCTTCGACGAGGCCGAACGCCAACTGCAGGAAGGGCGCTACCACGTCGGGACGGTGCGCACCGCGCGCATCGTCGCGCGCAGGCCGGCGTAGATGCTCAGGCGTGCATCACCTGCCCGCCGTCGATGTTCAGCGTCTGCCCGGTGATGTTGCGTCCGTGGTCGGATGCCAGGTAGCAGGCCATCGAGGCGTATTCCGGCGGCGTCTGCCAGCGACCGAGGTGCGACACCTTGCGGATCTTCTCGTCGGCCCAGGTGTCGTAGTCTTGGCGGGCATCCGGCGGCAGACGCTGCTGCCCCGCAGCCCACACCGCGCGGTTCAGGTCGGTCTTGACCATGCCCGGAGCCATCGCGTTGACCCGGATGCCGTGCGGCCCCAGATCCTTCGCGGCACAGTGGACGAAGTTGATCAGCCCAGCCTTGGCCGCGCTGTAGGGCGGGTCCGTCTGCGAGCCGATCTGCCCGGCCACCGACACCAGGAACAGCATGCTGCCCGCGCCACGGTCGATCAGCTTGGGCGCGAAAGCATGCGCCGCGCGCACCGCCCCGGTGAGGTTGACGTCCAACACCCGCGGCCAGTCCTCGGGCTCGAGGTTCCAGAAGGGGAACCCGAACTTCCCCGAGCCCACGCCCACGCAGTAGACGACATGGTCGACCCGATCGAAACCTGCGGCGAAGGCGGCCACCTGCGCGGTGGACGTCACATCGCCGAGGACGGTGGTGATCGACGGGTGCGCCACGCGGTCGAAGCCCCGCACCACACACCCCTCGTCTTCGAAACCCTCGGCGATCGCCCGTCCGATGCCGCTGGCCATGCCGAAGACCGCCACATGCTGCCCGCTCAAACCCAGTTCCATCGTCGCTCCATCAGATGCCGTGTTGTCGAATCGACGACGATTGTGTCGCACCGCCCATGTCGGTGGCATAATCATGTGCTTCCCCGGCGAACATGCCTGGGCGGTTAGCTCAGCGGTAGAGCACTGCCTTCACACGGCAGGGGTCGCAGGTTCGAACCCTGCACCGCCCACCAGAAATACATAGGTAGATCAAGAACTTACGAACGGCCCTGATGGGCCGTTTTCGTTGCGGCTTCTCCGGGACTCCTCCTGGGACTCCGCCGGCGTCCTGAGACGCCGTTGGCGAGTGTGCTTCCGTAAACTCGCCCCAGAGCAACCCAGTGCCGGTTTGTTTTGAGCATCGCTGTTCCCGGCGGCGGTTCAGCACTCTTGCCTTGCGAGCAAGTGGCGCTACCATCGCGACGTCGAGGGTCTTCTCGGCCGCGGGCTTTACAGCACTACTTGGCGCCGCGTCACCAACGCCTAAAGGTCGCGCCGCCCGAGCTCCTCCCCGCCTCGACGCCGACTTCACCGGCTGCGGGGGACGGAGATCAGATGCGAGCCGTTATCCTGGCCAATGAGGCCTTCAGCTACTCGGCCGAGGTGCGACCACTGGATGCGCCGACAGGCAGCTACAACTTCACCATCGCCAGCCTGTTCGCTGGCGCCAGTGCTCCCGCACCGAGGACAGTGTTTCAGGTGTCCCTCGACCGTGCCGGCCTGCTGGCGCTGCGCGACCTCATCAACTTTGAGGTCGAGGTGGCGCAATGAATGAGCCCACCGACCGCCAAGTCGAGGCCGCGTTCGAGGCGGCGATGACGATGTACGAGAACAAAGTATTTACCGAGTTCGACCGCAGGACGTGTTCACCCGGCGCGCTGCGCGACTTCAAGTTCCTGCTGCGCAGGCGGCTGCTCGAAGACAAGCCCCTGCCAACGATAGAGGAGGTTGATGGGATCAAGGAGATGGCGCTCGACGTCCTCAACTACCACCCCGAACGGCCGCCGTTGCCCTACGGCGGCGGCCAGTTCTGATCGGGGACGAAATGCCCTACTGAAAGGCTTCACAAAAAGAAGCACGCAAGTGGCCACGAGCCGGCGTGGCGATTGCCGCCGTGCACTCGCCGCCGGCCTTGGCCCTGCCGAAAGCCGACCTCAGGCAGATCGAGCATGATTGACTGGGGGCCGAGCAGATGCCCGAGCGGTACCGCCACATGATCGAGCGCCTGGGTGCATTGGCTTGCTCGAAGTTCGGCGGGGGCTGACGTCTACATTCCCGCGCGTCGCGGCATCTGGCTGGGCTCGATGGCGGAGGATCGGTTTAGGTCGGGGGCGGCGGTGGTGTTGCGTCGGAAGGGCAGTGCGATGGCGGTTTGAGGGGCCGGTCTGAGGTCTTGGGTCGGACGACGTCTTTCATTTTCAGTGCGCGCGCGCGCTGTGAAGCACCCGTAAGATCGGGCTTCGACCGACTTTGGAGGGCGAGGGATGGCAGGTCCCTGGTTTGACGTAGCGTCCATCTTCCGGATCACCCTGGTGGTGATGATCATGTGGTCGTGGGTCGGCCTGTCGTACGCGCAGGCCGAGCGCCGCGTGGCGCTGGTGGTGGGCAACGCCGACTACGTCCGTGCGCCGCTGGTCAATCCATTGAACGATGCAGCTGATCTGGCTGCGGCGCTGCGGCGGCTGGGCTTCGAGGTGCTGGAGCGCCGCAACCGGACTGCCGACGATCTGCGGCGCGACCTCGTTGAGTTTCAAGACAAGCTTGGCCCGGGGGCGGTGGGCTTGTTCTACTTTGCCGGGCACGGCATGCAGGCCGGGCGGGGCGGGCGCAACTACCTGCTGCCGGTGGGCGTGGACTACCGGCGCGAGCGCGACGTGGAACTCTTCGGGCTGGACGCGAGCACGGTGCTGGCGCGGATGGAGGAATCGGGCGCGAGCCTGAACATCGTGATCCTGGACGCCTGCCGTGACTCCCCTCTGCCGCCCGAGGGCCGCACCACGGCCAGCCGCGGCCTGGGCCGGATGGAGGCCCCCAGCGGATCGCTGGTGGCCTTTGCCACGGCGCCGGGCAGCACGGCCGACGAGAACCGCGGCGGGCGCAACGGGCTGTACACGCAATACCTGCTGCAAGCCATCGAGACACCTGGGCTTCGGCTGGAGGATGTGTTCCAGCAGGTGCGTCGCGAGGTCGAGCGTGCAAGCAACCGCAAGCAGAGCCCGGAGGAGATCAGCAAGCTGACCAGTGCGTTCTATTTCAGGTCGGCGCAGCAGGTGGTGACGATGGCGGCGCCGGGGGTGGTGGCAGCCCCGCAGGTGGCAGGTGGCGGTGTGAGCCTGGCCGATCTGGAACGCATCGAGCAAGCGCGCCGGAGCTGGGCGCAATGGCAGCAAAGGATGCAGGCGGACTTCGACCGTATCGTTGGCTTCCAGGGCGGGGCGGATCTGCGTGCGCAGGCGTGGCAGCGTTTCCTCGACGCCTGGAAGGACGACAACCCGACAAGCGAGGACGATGATCGACTGCGGGCTCAGGCCCGTCAGGCGCTGGGTCAGGCTGAGGCGCAGCGGCAGCAGCGTGTGGCGGCCGCTTCCGTATCTGCGGCGGACAGCGGGGCGACCGGCGCTGTGGTGTCCGGCGCGGGTCAGACCTTCAAGGACTGCGCCGAGTGCCCGGAGATGGTAGTAATCCCGGCGGGGCGGTTCTTGATGGGGAGCCCGGCGAGCGAGGCAGGACGCGATGCCGACGAAGGCCCGCAGCGTTGGGTGGACGTGCCGCGTTTTGCGATGGGCAAGTTTGAGGTGACCCAGCGTCAGTGGCAGTCGGTGATGGGTAGCAACCCGAGCCGCTTTCGCGACTGTGGGCCGGACTGTCCGGTGGAGAGCGTCAGTTGGAACGACGCGCAGGAATTCATTCGTAGGCTCAGCCAGCGTTCGGGGCAGAGCTACCGGCTGCCAAGCGAGGCGGAGTGGGAGTACGCGGCGAGGGCAGGAACGACGACGGCGTACTTCTGGGGTGATGCATTCGACGCAGGCCGAGCAAGCAACGGGAGTCAGACCGTGCGCGTCGGCAGCTACGGCGCAAATGCCTTTGGTCTGCACGACATGCACGGCAACGTCTGGGAGTGGGTGCAGGATGTTTGGCACAACAACTACGATGGTGCGCCCAGCGACGCGTCAGCGTGGATGGAAGGCGGCTCTCAGTGGCGGCGGGTGCTTCGCGGCGCTTCGTGGGGCATCACGCCGCAGGGCCTGCGCTCGGCCAATCGCTACGGGATCCCGCCGGGCAACCGCCACGGCGACTCCGGCTTCCGTATCGCCAGGACCTTTTAGCCTTTTTCACTTTTACCCTTTTACCCTCTGATCATGGTCGATGACGGCACAAGGCAGACATGGAGCCCGGGGTTCGAGGGCGGTGCCCGCGGCGGTCGTCCTCTGCCGCCAGGACAGCCGCTAGCGAGCGCGTGGAGCCGCTGTGGCTCGCTGCCGCGGCATCTCATCGGCAGGCCTTCACGGAGGCCTCTAATCGCCTTCCTGGCCGTTCTATTCGCTCTGCTGGTACCTTCGGCCGCATCAGCCCAGCGCGTCGCTCTGGTGGTCGGAAACGCCGCCTACACAGACCGCCCACTGCGCAACCCTGTCAATGACGCGCGGCTGATGCAGACCACGCTGCGCGATCTGGGCTTCGAGGTGCAGGTGGCCATCGACGTGGACCGGCGCGGCCTGCTGGGCGCGCTGCGTGATTTCGAGGCCCGTGCGCGCGGTGCCGAGGTGGCCTTGTTCTACTTCGCCGGCCACGGTGCGCAGGTGGGCGGGGCCAACTACCTGATCCCTGTGAACGCCCAGATCGGGGCCGAGACTGACGTGCCCGACGAATCGCTGGACGCGTCCGGCGTGCTGCGCCG
>CAZFVH010000088.1:0-9672 GCA_964522465.1 uncultured Rubrivivax sp.
CACCGAGACGACGGTCGGCTCGCCGCCCATGGTCAGGCGCACGTCGCCGGCCTGCAGTTGCGCGTCCACCGCGTGCCCGAGCGCGACGATGTCGGCCCACTGCGCGTCGGTGTAGGGCTGGGTCACGCGCGGCGACTCGTGGACGCGCGTGACGCGCATCTCGTGGCCGAACTCGACCTCGCACTCGTCGACCAGGCCGCTCACCGGCGCCGCGCTCGAGGGCTCGGGCGTGCAGGCCACCGGGATGTGGCCCTCGCCGGCCAGCAGGCCGGAGGTCGGGTCCAGCCCGATCCAGCCCGCGCCGGGCAGGTAGACCTCGCACCAGGCGTGCAGGTCGGTGAAGTCGACCTCGGTGCCCGAGGGGCCGTCGAGCGACTTCACATCGGGCTTCAGCTGGATCAGGTAGCCCGAGACGAAGCGCGCCGCCAGCCCAAGATGGCGCAGGGTCTGCACGAGCAGCCAGCCGGTGTCGCGGCAGGAGCCCGAGGCACTGTCCAGCGTCTGCTCGGGCGTCTGCACGCCCGGCTCCATGCGGATCAGGTAGCCGATCTCGCGCTGCAGGCGCTGGTTCAGCCCGACCAGGAAGTCGATCGTGCGCGCGCGCTCCCGCGGGATGCTGGCCAGGAAGGCCTCGAAGCGCGGGGTCAGCGCACCGCGCGCGAGATAGGGCGCGAGGTCGGGCAGGGTGTCGGCGCCGTAGGCGAAGGGGAAGTGCTCGGCCTCGGGCTCGAGAAAGAAGTCGAAGGGGTTGTAGACCGACATCTCCGCCACCAGGTCGACGGTGACGGTGAACTCGGTCGTCTTCTCCGGGAAGACCAGCCGCGCCAGGTGGTTGGCGAAGGGGTCCTGCTGCCAGTTGACGAAGTGCGTCGCCGGCTCCACGCGCAGCGAGTAGCTGACGATCGGGGTGCGGCAGTGCGGCGCAGGGCGCAGGCGCACCACCTGCGGGCCGAGGGTCACCGGCCGGTCGTAGCGGTAGCGGGTGACGTGGTGCAGGGCAGCGTGGATGGACACGGGAACTCCCTCGGGGCGGGCGCGCAGCCCGGTTGGATGCAGTGGCGATGGGATGCAAAGTCCGGGCCAGAGGCGAGACTTTGCGGGGCGGGGCCGCGCCGCGTGAGGCGGACAGCGGGCACGGCGCAGAGCCCACGGGAACACGGCAGCACCGACGTGATCCTGAGATTGTCCCAGTGAAAACCCTCGGTGGATGTGACACTCAACCAAACCATCCGTGCAGGAACCAGCCGGTCTCGTCGGCCGTAGATGCCAGACGCGAACGGTAGACCCACACCAGCGCACCGTCGCCGGCCTGGGCGATGAAGTAGTCGCGTACCGCCAGCGCACCGTCCCACCAGCCCGATTCCAGGCGTTCCGGGCCGGCCAGCAGTTGCAGGGGGTGGCCGTCGAGCAGCGGGCGGGACGTCTGCTCGCGCAGCCTCCGCGGTTCGGGCAGCAGCCAGGCTGGTCGTGTCAGCAGGGCCGCCGATGGAGCACCCGCGCCGCTGGGCATCGACCGATCACCTTCGTGCGGGACGTCCTCCGGGGCGCCCTGCCCTTCTGACGGCCCCGAGCCACCTACCCAGGGCTTGCGCGCTGACGATGATCGCACCGACGTCGACACCGCGGCTGACACGGAGAGAGGCTCGACCCGCGTGGCCCGCTCCGGACGGTGGTCTTCGAGATCGAGCAACTGGCGCACGCCATCGTGCCCGAGCCGTGCTTGCAGGCGTTCGAGCAACTGGGCAAAGCCGACGTGGGCGTCGGCACGCGCGGCAAAGAGGTCCTGAGGCGGTGGGGCCTCGTGGACGAGTCGGGCACAGCGGATGTGCAACTCGAGTGCTGGAGCCGGCAAGGCCAGACGAGCCAGGCGCTCGCGCAACAGCGACTGCAGGTGCGCGGCGTCCGACGAAGGCGTGGCCAGCGCGAGTTCGATCACCGTCTGCGCGGGCACGCGATCGTCATCGGTACGGTGCCGGGGTTCGTGGCGCAGGATCAGCTCGAAGTGCGGCACACGGCCCTGCCGCGCCCCAGCCCAGGCCCGCAGGCGCGCCAGCAGCACGTCGGCAGCCTGCAGCAACTGTGCAGCGTTGTCGGCGCGAGCCTGCAATTCCAGCCCCGACTCGAAGGTCTCCGGCGCGACGAGCCAGGCACGCGGGTCGGGCCGATCGCCGCGCGCGCGGTCCAGCGCCTGCAGCAGTGCCGGTCCGACACGGCGCGCCAGCCCGGCGCGCGGCAGGGCACGCAACCCACCCAGCGTGCGCACGCCCATGGCCTGCAGGTCCTGCGCGACCTGCGCCCCTGCGAGCAGGGCCACGGGCAGACGGTCTAGCCGCTGCAGGAAGGCCTCGGGCTGCGGCATCTCCAGGGCAGGGGACGTCATGCCCGCGCCTTCGTCGAGTGTGGGCACGAGCACGGGTACAGCGGAGGTTTTTCTTGTTCTGACAATAGCGGAAGGCGTTGAAGTTGAAGTTGAAGTTGAAGTTGAAGTTGAAGTTGAAGTAGAGGTTGAGGTTGAGGTTGAGGTTGAGTTTTGAGTTGAGGTTGTTTTCGTAGATGACTTGTATGGATCAGAAATGCCCGTCTTTTGCCGCGCCAGCAGCACCGCGCCCAGTGGCGTCGGGGCGCAGGCGAGGACGGCGCGATGCCCCAGCAGCGCGAGCCTGTGGCGCAGATCGGCGGCCAGTGCTTCGAGCCCACCGAACAGGCGCAGCGTCGAGGCCACCTCCAGCAGCACCGTGGACGGGGCGTCCAGCGTCACCGAGGGCGTGAAATGCAGGGCCGCGAGCGCGGCCACGCGCAGGGCCTGGGTATCGCGGACCTCGTCGGCCTGCGCCAGGCACAGCGTCGGCGCCAGCGCCAGCGCCGTCGCGCGGCGCTGGCCGGGCCGCACTCCCAGGGCCGCCGCGGCCGAGTCCACCGCGACGATCCCGCTGCGGGTCTGCAAGGCCACAGGGAGCTCACGCGCCTGGGCATCGAGCGTCGCGACGAAGGCCTCCAGAGAGAGGTCGGGCAGATGGGCCGCCACCCAGCACGCCGGCACATGCGTCGTTGTCGCAGGCAAGGCCACGGGAGATGTGGCGGCTGCTCCACCGCCTTCGCAAGACAGGGCCGGCCGGGGAAAGGTGCAGGCTGCTGCCTTGCTGGAATCACGACCCTGCGCCGACCGCAGGCCTTGCGGTGCAGGACTGCCGTGGCCGAACAGGTCGTGGGTGGGTTGCTGGCCGGCAAAGGACAAGCGACGGCGATGTTGCATCGTGCACGCTTCCGCAGCCTTGGCCCTGCATGGGGCTTCAGCGATGCAGGCTCGCGGCCGGATCCGGCCGTACGGAGGCGCGCGACACCGTCGCAGCAGCCGCACCTGCCGCCAGACCGGTGACCCCCGCGGCCTGACGCTCCCTGGCCCGAGCACCGACCACCCCCGCCAGCACCGGGGGCAGCGCCAGACATACAGGATGCGCCCGCGCGGGCCCTCGCCGCTTGAGCAGGTGCACCGACAACACATCCGGGTCGGACTGTGGATGCAAGATCAGACGCAGGGGAGCCGGGCTCGGCTGCAAGCGGGCCTCGAGGCTGCGCAGCACGAAAGCCGGCGCTTCGTGCGCCTGTGCGGCCAGTTGCAGGCGGCGCAGTCGATCGCCCGACAGCGGGCCCGGCAACCAGGCCAGCAACAGACCTGCGGCGCCGCTGCGCAGGGTCTGCTCCAGTGCCCACAACAGATCGGTCGCCACAGGCGGCGGCCGGCCACGCCCTGCCAGCGCATCGCTGGACGCAGGCCCGGGCACGACGACCAGATGTCGCACATCGATGCCCATTTGCCCCAGAGCCTGCGTGCACGGCAGCGCGGGAGGCCAGAAAAGCATCGCGCGACGTGCGGCACCCCGCTCGGTCTGCCGCGGCGCGGCCAGCACCGGCGCCAGCAGCCGCACCTCCCCGATGCCCGGGCGAGGCAGCAGCAGTTCGGTCAGCGCCTGACAGGGCCAGCCCCCACCGGGCAACTCTGCGTCCAGCGCAGCGAAGCCGCTGCGCCACACCACCGCCGTGCCGGCACGGCCCAGGCGGTGCGCACGCCACAGCCCGGGGTGCAAGGCCTCGGGGTCGTGCGGGCCGGCGCAGGCTGCGCGGGAGGGAGGGAGGCTCGTGAAAGACACACGACAACTGTATCTTCATACAGTACTCAAGTCCATCCCTGGCGAACTCCCGGACGCATCCCACGCGCATCCATCGCGCATCCCATGCGCATCTCATACGCATTCCACGGACCCTTCCCGCACACCACGGCGCGCCTCGCCGGAGCAGGGATACCCGCGCACCGGCCCCTACACTGGTGCGCCTTGTCCGACGTCACCCGCCCACCCGGAGCGCCCCATGCTCGACCCCCAGGCCCGCGCCTTCATCGACTTCATGATCGCGCGCGGCGCCCAGCCCGCGCACCTGATGACGCCCGAGCAGGCGCGTCGCGCCTACCATGAGCGGCGCCCCTACACCCAACCCGACGCCCCGGAGGTGGCCGAGGTGCGCGACCTGTCGGCCGACGGCGTGCCGATGCGGCTGTACCGATCGCAGCCCGCCGTCCCCGGCCAACCGCAGCCGGTGCTGGTCTACTTCCACGGCGGCGGCTGGGTCATCGGCGACCTCGACACCCACGACGTGCTGTGCCGCCAACTGGCGCTGGCAGCCGGCGCGGCCGTGGTGGCGGTGGACTACCGCCTCGCTCCCGAGCATGCCTTCCCGGCCGCGCTGGACGACTGCATGGCGGCCACGCAATGGGTGCGCGCGCAGGCCGATGCCTTGCAACTGGACGCCTCACGCCTGGCCGTGGGCGGCGACAGCGCCGGCGGCAACCTGGCCGCCGCCGTCTGCCTGGCCCTGCGCGAGGCAGGGCAAGCCCTGCCCGCCTTCCAGTTGCTGATCTACCCCGTCACCGACATGCGCCA
Organism: uncultured Rubrivivax sp.; assembly: GCA_964522465.1. Taxonomy (GTDB): domain Bacteria; phylum Pseudomonadota; class Gammaproteobacteria; order Burkholderiales; family Burkholderiaceae_C; genus Rubrivivax. Next base: position 4,935 of record CAZFVH010000088.1, read on the forward strand.
GCAGGCGCCCTCCTACACCGCCAACGCCCAGGGCTACCTGCTCACCCGCGATTCGATGGCGCACTACCGCCGCCTCTACACGCCCGACGAGGCGCACTGGGTCGACTGGCGCGCCTCGCCGCTGCTGGCGGCCGACCACCGCGGTCTGCCGCCGGCGCTCGTGCTGACCGCCGGCTTCGACCCGCTGCGCGACGAGGGACGGCAGTACGCCGACGCGCTGTCGGCCGCGGGCGTGGCCACCCACTACGTCTGCTTCGAGCGCCAGGTGCACGGCTTCATCGCCATGCCGCGCGCCATCGAGGAGGCCGACCTGGCGATCGCGCTGTGCGGCGCGGCGCTGCGCCGGGCCTTCGCCTGACGCCTGACGCCTGACGCCTGACGCCTGACGCCTGACGCCTGACGCCTGACCCTGGCATTTGGCAACTTGCACCAGACAGCAGACACCAGACAGCAGACAGCAGACAGCAGACAGCAGACAGCAGGAAGCAGGAACCAGGAACCAGGAACCAGGAACCACGCCCCGTGGACTCGGCCTCCAGCAGTCACCGCCCCAACGATTCGCCTCAGGCCCGACCGATGCCCACCGCCGCCCCCGCCGACCCCTGCCCCTGCGGCCTGGCCGCGGCCTATGCCGACTGCTGCGGCCGCTGGCATGCCGGGCCGCTGCACCTGGCGGCGCCCGACGCCGTCACGCTGATGCGCTCGCGCTACAGCGCCTACGTGCGCGGTCTGCGCGACTACGTGCTCGACACCTGGCATCCGCGCACCCGGCCTGCGGCCCTCGACGCCGACCCCCCGGGCCTGCGCTGGCTGGGCCTGGAAGTGCGCCACCACGGCGTGACCGGTGCCGACCACGCGACGGTGGAGTTCGTCGCCCGCAGCAAGCTCGGCGGGCGTGCCCACCGGCTGCACGAGACCAGCCGCTTCGAGCGCGTGGCCGGCCGCTGGCTCTACGTCGACGGCATCGTGCGCTGAGCGTCCGTCACCCGAGGATCGGGCGCCCCGCTGCCCACCCTCGGCCTCGCGGTCGATCACCCCCGCATCGGTCAGCCCACCGCGGGATGGCCGGCAGTCGCGGGCGCAAAATCCCGTCCACGGTCCGTTTCCGACGGGCTGCGCCCATGCCCCTGCCACACCGCCACGGAGATCCCCCATGCGCATCGAAACCCTCGCCGTCCACGCCGGCCAGAGCCCCGACCCGACGACTCACGCAGTGGCCGTGCCGATTTACCAGACGGTGGCTTACGCCTTCGACGACACGCAGCACGGCGCCGACCTGTTCGACCTGAAGGTCGCGGGCAACATCTACACCCGCATCATGAACCCGACGCAGGACGTGCTGGAAAAGCGTGTCGCCGCGATGGAAGGCGGCATCGCCGCGCTGGCGCTGGCGTCCGGTCAGGCGGCCGTCACCTATGCCATCCAGACCATCGCCGAGGCGGGCGACAACATCGTCGCCTCGTCGGCGCTGTACGGCGGCACCTACAACCTGTTCGCGCACACGCTGCCGCAGTACGGCATCGAGGTGCGGTTTGCCGACTACCGCGACCCTGGCGCCTTCGAACGTCTGATCGACGAGCGCACCAAGGCGGTGTACTGCGAGTCCATCGGCAACCCGTTGGGCAACATCACCGACTTCGCCCGGTTGGCCGAGGCGGCACACGCCCGCGGGGTGCCGGTGATCGTCGACAACACCGTGCCCAGCCCCTACCTGCTGCGGCCCTTCGAGCACGGTGCCGACATCGTCGTGCACTCGCTGACCAAGTACATGGGCGGGCACGGCAACTCGCTGGGCGGCGCCATCGTCGACTCCGGCAAGTTCCCCTGGGCCGAGCACAAGGCCAAGTTCAAGCGCCTGAACGAGCCCGACGTGTCCTACCACGGCGTGGTCTACACCGAGGCGCTGGGCCCGGCGGCCTACATCGGCCGGGCGCGCGTGGTGCCGCTGCGCAACATGGGCGCGGCCATCAGCCCCTTCAACGCCTTCATGATCCTGCAGGGCATCGAGACCCTGCCGCTGCGCATGGACCGCATCTGCGACAACGCCTTGGCCGTGGCGCGCCACCTGCAGGCCCACCCGAAGGTGAAGTGGGTGCGCTACGCCGGCCTGCCCGGCGACCCGGGCCACGCGCTGGCGCAGCGCTACATGGGCGGCCGCGCCTCGGGCATCCTGACCTTTGGCGTGGCCGGCGGGCGTGAAGGCGGCGCGCGCTTCCAGGACGCCCTGAAGCTGTTCACCCGCCTGGTCAACATCGGCGACGCCCGCTCGCTGGCCTGCCACCCGGCCTCGACCACGCACCGCCAACTCAACCCCGAGGAACTCGCCAAGGCCGGCGTCAGCGAGGACACGGTGCGCCTGTCCATCGGCATCGAGCACATCGACGACCTGAAGGAAGACCTGGACCAGGCGCTGGCGGCGGTGTGAGGCGTGAAGCTTGATGCGTGAGGCGGGAGGCGGGAGGCGGGAGGCTTCCTGCGGGAGGGTTCGGCACTGGCTTGTATCGGCCCCGACCCGACAAGACCGTGTGAAGAAGGGTGCAGTCGGTTAAAGTACACACGTTGTACATCAGCCGCACCCACACCATGCACACCACACGCGCCTTCCGCAATGGCAACTCGCAGGCGGTGCGCATCCCCGCCGACCTGGCGTACGAGCGCACCGACGTCGAACTCGAGATCGAACGTGTAGGCGACGAGATCCGCATCAGGCCGGCTCGACGTTCGCTGAGCGGGGTGCTGGACAAGTTCTCGCGCTTCTCTGCCGACTTCATGGCCGAAGGACGGGGTGAGCACGCGCAAGCCGAACGGGATCCGATGTGAAGCCGCGCTACATGTTCGACACGAACATGTGCATCTACCTGATGAAGCACCAGCCTGTCGAGGTCGCGCAGCGTTTCGCCCAGTGCCATGTCGGCGACGTCGTCATGTCTGCGGTGACCTATGCCGAGTTGGCCTTCGGCGTGACGGTCTGCGCCGATCCTGTCCGGGAAGGTGTGGCGCTGGCTGAACTGATCGAGGATATCCCCGTGGCTTCCTTCGATGCCGCCGCCGGCGCGGCCTACGGGCCGATACGGTGGGCCACCCGAGAGTCGCGCAAGGACCATCTCGACAAGCTGATCGCCGCCCATGCCGTCGGCCTGGGCGTGACCTTGGTCACGAACAATCTACGGGACTTTGCGCGGTATCCCGGCCTGGCGCTGGAAAACTGGCTGGAGGTCGATCCTCGGCACTGACAACGCCCCCGAGGCCGGGCAGCGCCTGCGCCGCTACCGATCCCGCAGCGCGCGGTACAGCGTGTTCACGCCGACCATGGCCGTCACCACGGCGAACGCCCCTTCCGGCCAAGAGCATCCCGCAGTTCTCAAGGTAGGGAACAACTTTGGCAGCCCGCGTCTTCCCGGGCGGCCGACGTCATGTCCCTGGGCTGGTCACCAACGGCTGCAGCGCCTGGAGTGCGCGGCGCACCCAGCCGAAGCCGATGCGCTCCTGCTCCAGGCGCAGGCTTGGGGCGATGTGGTGATGACGCAGCTCGTCGTACAGCGCCTGCTCGGCATCGTCGAGGCCAGGCAGATCGTGGGCGACGGGTTGCGGCTCCTGGCCCCACAGCGGGCGGTGGGCCATCAGGGTCGGGCGGTCCATCAGCAAGGAGCGCGTGTGCGGCAGGCGCGCGCGCCAACGCGCCAGGATGGCGAAGCCGTGGGTGTCGAGGTCGCCCCAGTAGTGCACCTGGGCCTGTGCAGCCCAGCCCGAACACGCCAGCGCCTGTGCGGCCTCCACGCCATAGCCGGCACCGAACAGCGCCACGGTGTCCGGCACCGGCGGCAGGGCCAGAAAGGTGATCTCGTTTTCCACCACCACGACATGCCGGGCGCGCAGGTGCAGCGCGGCGAAGCTGTCCGCATCCAGCGTCAGGTCGGCCAGCCCCGTGGTGGGGTGGGCAAACCAGCCCGGCGACAGGCCCGGGTCCAGCAGCCGCAGCCGCACTCGCGCCGGCTTGTCCAGGAAGCCGTGCCGCGCCGCGAAGCCGCCCACGCCGGTGTGCCGGGTGTCGATGGCGCCGGCCGGCAGCAGCAGATCCATCCAGGCCGACAACACGGCGCGGTGCGCCTCGATGAACTTGGTGTGCAGGCCTGGGACGTCGATCTGGCGCAGATAGACCCCGGGGCGCGGATGCGCCCCGAACCAGGCGGCCGCCGCCAGCAGGTGGGACCAGTCGGCGGCGAGTTCGAGCGCCTGCAGCGGCCGCTGTGCCAGCCAGGGCAGCAGGCGGGGCTCGAGCGCGCGCGTCTGTGCTGCCAGCGTGCGCAACTGCGCCGCCTCGGCGCGCCGGCCAGCCAGCACGAGCGCGTCATCGAGCGTGTCGACCCAGGCCGCCACCGGCAGGCGCTGCGCGCCGTGGACGCGGTGACGGATCTCGCGCCACTCCAGCCGCACCCGCGGCAGCGCCTGCAGCGTGGCGATCCAGCCGCGCACCGCGTCGAAACGATCGGCGATCTCGGCGGTGTCGGGGCCGCGCAGCGGTGTGCGGTGGGGGACGGCCAGACCGGCGGGGGCCGCGCGCGCGACGTCCGCGGCACCGACGGCGTGGCTGCCGACGGGGCCACCGGCCTGTTCGACGACGGCCCGTGCCAGATCCCCGCGCGCCCAGCGCCGCTGCCAGGCCGCTTTCAGGTCGACCGGGGTCGTCCAGTTCATCCTGGCGTCCCGCCTCCGCCTCCGCCTCCGCCTCCGCCTCCGG
>CAZFVH010000088.1:9772-21661 GCA_964522465.1 uncultured Rubrivivax sp.
CATCCGCATCCGCATCCGCATCCGCATCCGCATCCGCATCCGCATCCGCATCCGCATCCGCGGCGTCGCGCCCGGCGCGGTAGGCCTCGATCGTCAGGTTGCGCAGCATCGAGGCGCGGCCCTGGGGGTTCAGGACGAAGCCCACGCTCGAGACGAAGGGCTCGATCACCGGGATCTTCTGCAGGGGCGTGACGATCAGCAACTGCAGGTTCAACTGGCGGAACAGGCGCAGTCCGTACTGCGCCGACTCGTCCGAGCCGCGCCCGAAGGCCTCGTCGATGACGACGAAACGGAAGGAGCGCGAGCGCACCGCCCCCCACTCCAGACCGAACTGGTAGGCCAGGCTGGCGGCCAGGATGGTGTAGGCGAGTTTTTCCTTCTGCCCGCCGGACTTGCCGCCGGAGTCGGCGTAGTGCTCGTGCTCGCTGCCGTCCTCGCGCCAGCGCTCGCTGGCGGCGAAGGCGAACCACTGACGCACGTCGGTGACCTTGGCGGTCCAGCGGCGATCCAGATCGCTGAGCCCGTCGCGTCCGCGGAAGCGGTCGATGATGGCTCGCACCTGCAGGAACTTGGCCTCGGCGTAGGGCGTGTCGTCGGAGCCGGTCAGCGCGCCCTCGGTGCAGGCGCGCAGCGCGGCCTGGAAGTCGCGGATCTCGGCGTCGGCATTGACCTGCGACTCCAGCACGATGTAGCGGCCCGTGTTGTAGTCGATCTGCGTCAGCGACTCGTTGATGCGCGCGATGCGGTCGCGGATGGTTTCGCGTTCGCGAGCGAGCTGGGCGTTGAACTGCGCGATCTCGTTGATCGTGTTGACGTTGAGCAGCTCCTTGAAACGGCCCTCGAAGCGCGGCAGATCGTCGGCACGCAGACGCTCGAGCATGCCGCGGTACTCGGGCAGGGCCTCCAGGCTGGCATCGACCTCGGCGGTGTCGAGCTTGTAGGCGTCCTTGAAAGCCGACATCGCCTTGATGATGCGCTCGGCAGCGCGCTCCAGGCGCTTGCCCTCGGTGTCGATCTGCGCCTGCAGCTGCTCGCGCAGCGCGCGCTCGCGGCCCTCGCAGGACTCCACCGTCAGCGCCTGCCCGCCCTGGTGCTGCTCGCGCAGCGCCTCGATCCGGCGCGCCACCGCGTCGTCCACCGGCACGGCGACACTGCGGGCCTGTTCGGCCATCGCCTGAGCCGCCTCCTGGCGCGCCTGCAGCCCACCGAGATCGCGCGCCAGCGCGTCGAGCGCCTCATCACTGGCCCGACGCGCCGCACGGGCGAGCTCGAGCTGGCGAGAGAGCTCGCGCAGAGAGTCGCTCGCCGCCTCCAGCCGCGCATGCTCGTCGCGCAGCCGCGCCACGGCGGCGGCGCTGGCGCCCCAGTCGATGGTGGTCCAGTCGCCGAAGGCCGCGAGCGCGGCCAGCGCCTCGAGCTGGCGCCGCAGCGCAGCGACCTCGCGCTGGGTCTGGGCGACGATGGCCCCGGTGTCGGCGATCTGGCGCTCGAGGGCGCGGCGCTGCGCCTGCAGTGCGGCGAGCTTGGCCTCGTTGCTCCAGCCGAGCACGTAGCGGCTGCGGTCGTCCAGGCGGTGGCGGTCGTCCTTCTCGTGGCGCTCGCCCGGCGCCTTGACCTGGCCGGTGCGGGTGAGCGCGCGCGTCTCGCGCCGGAACTGTTCGGTGCTGTCGCAACAGGCCAGGTCGAAGCGCTGCGCGAGCTCGCGCTCGAGCCAGTCGTGCAGCGGCGAGTCGGTGCGCAGGGCCAGCTTGTGCAGCAGCGACTGCGGATACGGCTCGGGCATGTCGGTGCGCCGTGGCGGTCGGCACCGGAAGTACACCAGCCGCGCGCCCAGCGCGGTGCGGTCGACCCACGCCGCCACATCGGCGTAGTGCGCATCGGGCACCAGCAGCGACAGCCCGAAGCCGTGCAGCACGCGCTCGGCCGCCCCTTCCCAAGCCAGCGCGTCCTCGCGCACCTGGATTAGCTCGCCGGCGAAGGGCATGGCCGATTCGTCGACGCCGACGGCCGCGCACAGCGCCTGGCGCAGCGCCACCTGCGCGCGCGGGATGTTGCTGCGACGCGCCTGCAGGCTGTCGATCTCCTCGCTGAGACGGGCATGGGCCTGCCGCGCATCGCGCAGCACGACACTGGACTCGGTCAGACGGTTGTGGCCCTGGGCCTCCTGGTCGGCCAGCGCCTCGCGCCGCTGCGCCCAGCGCGGGCCGCGCGACAGGAAATCGGCCTCGTCGGCCACCGCCGGCTCGGCCAGCACCGCCAGCAGCGCGGCGTGCTGCTGCGCGCGTTGCTGTCGGCGGTCGCGCTCGCGTTCGTGCTCGCGGATCTCGCGCTCGAGTTGCGCCAGCCGGTCGCCGCCTTGCTCGCTGACCGCGCGCTCGAGCTGCTGCACCTGAGCCTGCTCGGCATCGCGCTGCTCGGCTCGGCGCGCGCGGCGCTGTGCCAGACGGTCGGCCTCCTCGGCCAGTGCCTGCAGGCGGCGCTCCAGCAGCGCCAGACGCAGCGCGGCGAAATGCGCGGCCAGGAGGTCGCGGCAGGAGCGCAGCGACTCGATCTCGGCCAGGTGCGCGGCATGACGCTGACCGTCGGCCACCAGCGGCGCCAGCCGCTCGACCTGGTCCTTGGCCTTCAGCACCGCTTCGTGTGCCCGACGCAGGTCGTCGAAGTGGACGATCAGCGCATCGATGCGTGGCGCCACGTCGAAGGGCTCGAGCATGTGGGTGCGCACGAAATCGGTCAGGTTGCCCACCGACTTCATCGACACCGTCTGCGAGAAGAGTTCCAGCGCCTGCTCGTTGTCGATGCCGAAGCGCCGGCGGAACCACGCGCCGTAGCGCGCGAAGGCATCCTCGACCTCCGCGCCCTGCGCGCGCAGGCGGCGACGCAGCACGGCGATGTCGGCGCCGAAGCCGGCGAAGTCGTGCGCGATCGACAGCGCGCGCTCGGCCGTCACGTACAGACGCGCCGGCGGGGCCTGCGGCTCGCGCAGCCAGAATACCTGTGCCAGCGTGACCGTCTGGTCGTAGCCGGCGTTGTGGAAGACGCCCAGGATCACGCTGGGCTGCCGGCCGTCGCGCAGGCTCACCGGACGCGACGCGCCAGTGCCCTCGTGGCGCTCGGACTTGTAGTGGCCCAGCACGTAGGAGCGCAGCGTGCGCTCGCGCGCTTCGGCCCCCGCGGCCTTGTTGTAGGCGATGCGGTGCGCCGGCACCAGCAGCGTCGTCACCGCGTCCACCAGCGTCGACTTGCCCGAGCCGATGTCGCCGGTCAGCAGTGCGTTGCGCCCGTCGAGCTGCAGCGACCAAACCCGCGCGTCGAAGGTGCCCCAGTTCAGCACCTCCAGCCGCTGCAGACGGAAACCCGAGCGTGCATCGTCGGCAGCGAAGTCCAGCCCGTCCGCCAGAGCGGGCGTGGCCGGTCGTGCCGACGGCGCCAACGCGGGGCGGGGGGCGGCGCGGGACCGCTCGGCCCGGCCGGCGGGTGCGCCCGCGCGGCGCGGGACCGCAGGCGCGGCGGCGTCCTCGGCAGGCCCCGAGGGCGGCGACAGCTCCGGAAACAGGCTGTCGATGCTCACGGCGCCTCGTCAGCGGGAGCGTCGGCGCCGCCCCGAGCCCGGCCGGCATGGGCGGTCGCAGAAGCCGCCTCGCCGACCAGCACGCCGCGGTAGGCCTGCAGCCGGGCCTCGAAGTCGGCCAGCCACTGTGCGTCGACATAGGCCTTGAGGATGCGCCGCACCTCGAACAGCGCCGCCCTGCCGGCACCTGCCGCGCCCGCACTGCCCGCCATCGGCGTCAGCCGGCGCAGGAAGCCCAGGTCGACCACGCGGTTGACGTGCGACTCCACCTGATCGACCAGTCGGGCCTCGTTGGGCCCGTCGGGCAGGAAGACGCGCACCGTTTCGACGATGTCGTCGAGCGACAGCACCAGCCGGGTGTCGCTGCCGCCAGCGTCGAACTCGGCCAACTTCTTGCGCAGCAGCGCCAGCAGCAGGCTCACCGGGTAGGACAGTGGCCGGCGCGCGACCAGGCGTGGCAGGCGGGCAGACGCGCCCGCCTCGGGTGCGTCGTCGGTGGCCTCGTCGGGGCGGCTGCGCAGGAAGGCGTGGCCCTCCGCCTCGTCGACCACCAGCACCAGGCCGAGCACCGCAGCAACGTCGCGCACGCGCGACTGCAGCCGCAGCAGCGATGCCCACAGCCGCTCGTCGTCCTCGCGCTGCAGCACCCCCTTGAGCAGCGTCACCGTCAGCAAGGACAGCGAGGCGTCCGGTGCATCGGGCCGGACCGTCGCGCACGCGACCTCGGGCAGTGGTCGCCCGCCCAGCCCGGCGGCATCGGTCCCGTCGTCGCGGTCGTTGTCCATGGCAGATTGTCAGGGCTGCACGGAGGCGGCCACCGCCCGGACGAAGACCACGCGCGGCAGCGTGGCCGATCGACGCAGGACGCCCGCATCCGCTGCGCCCGATATGGCCGCAGCGTCGCTGGCCACGCCCTCCAACGGTGTGGTCGCATCGTGCGACGCCCGGGGGGCCAAGCGCGCGACCTCCCAGCGCACGGTCTCGCGCGCCGACTCGTCCACCACGGTCTCGAAACGGTCGGCGCCGAGTTGCAGATAGGTCACGAGTTCAGCCAGCCCGTGGCGCAGCGGACGCCGCGCCACGAGTTCGGCCAGCGTGACCTGCGCCTGCTGTTGCAGCGTCTGGCGGATGTGGCGCGCCAGCTCGGCGGCATCGACCACCGACAGGGTGTACAGCGCCGATGCGTCGACCGTCTCGCCGTCGGCGTCCAGCACCGCCACGTCCTGCAGCACCGTGCGCGCCACCGGTGCGTACAGCGGCCGCTCCAGCACGAGGTGGATGTCAGCGGCCATGGCCTCGAGCGTCGTCACCGCGCCGGCCGGCGGCGTCTCGCGCAGCGCCAGCGCGTGCGCCTCGATGCCGCGCAGCAGATCCATGATGCGGCGGTTCTCCAGCCAGGCGCGGTCGTCGAGGAAGCGCCGCAGCTGCTGCGACAACTGTGCCACCGTGCGCTGCGCGTGCTGGCCGGCCTCGAGCCAGTCGTGGTGGATGCGTCGCGTGCGCGGGTCGGGTCGCATCTGCACCACCGGCGCCAGCGCCAGCACCCGGTCCAGGCGCTCGCCAAGTTCGTCCTGACGTTGCGGCGACATCAGGAAATCCCAGAAAGCGCGGAAGCTGCGGCCCTGGTCGGAATCGGTGATGGCATCACGCTCGCCCATGATGCGCTCCAGCAGCGCGCCCTTGGCCCCGTCCCACAGGGCGATGCGCTCACGCACCGCGCGGTCGAGCTGGCGGAAGTTGTGCTCGACCTCGCGGAAGTCCGACAGCAGCTCGCGCGCGATCTGCAGGAACTGCTGGAAGCGGTCCTTCAGCGCCGTGTCGTCGAGCAGTGCGAGCTCGCCGGCGTGGAGCCGCGCGATCTCGACGTCGATGACGTCGCGCCGGCGCTGGAGTTCAGCCAGGCGACGCTGTGGATCGGTGTCCGAGCCCTCGCTCATCTGCTGCACCAGATCGAACAGCACGCGCAGCCGGGACTCTGTGCCGACGAAGGCACGCTCGGTCAGCGACACCAGCCAGGCGATGGCCTTCTCGGTGGCCGGCGTCAGGTCGAACTGCGGCTCGTCCGAGCCGTGGCGGTAGAACTTGCGCAGCCAGCCGCGCTCCGGCGCCGCCCACTCGTCCAGATAGGCCATCGCCGGCCGCGGGAAGGCCTGTGCGCCCAGCGTCCGGCGCAGCGCGAAGAGCTCGTCCTCCAGCGCCTCGGCCAGATCGGCTGCAGCCATCGTGCGCACATTCGGCGCGACGAAGACGCGGTGCAGGAAGGCGGCCACCACCGTTGCGTGGTCGGAACGCAGCAGCCGCCATGCCGGGTGGCGCTGGCGCAGGGTGTCGAGGGTCAGCGGATCCAGGGTCATCGCAGGCCGCGACGATGCCGCCCGGTGGGTCGGCCCGAACCTCACAGGCTGGGGTCTCGCGTCGTCGCGACACGAGTGTCTCAGAGACGTCGGGGCGGTGCCGCGAGTCGTCGGGTGACCGTCGCCGACCGCATGTCCCTTGGCGGCACCACAGGCGGGGCCCGAGCGGCTCCCGGGAGGCTGTCGGGCTTGGGGCGCCGAAAGCGAAGATCGGCCCCAGCGAAGCCAGTTCTGGCCGGATTTGCGGGCCCGCAGCCCCGCCATGGGCCAGGAGGACGGTGGGAAATGGACCGCAGCGGCCGATTTGCAGCCGGCGATTCCCAACAAGTCCGACAGCTCCTAGGCGTCCCGCAGCGCGCGGTGCAACACCTTGCCGATGCCCGATCGCGGCAGTGGCGTGGCGCGGAAGGCCACCACGCTGGGCACCTTGTAGGCCGTGAGGTGGCGTCGACAGTGGGCGATCAGCACGTCCTCGGTCAGGGCCGGGTCGCTCGCAACGACGATCACCTTCACCGCCTCGCCCGAAGCCGCCGGGATGCCGATGGCGGCGGCTTCCCGCACGCCTGGGTGCGCGCAGACGACCTCCTCGACCTCGCTGGGGAAGACCTTGAAGCCCGACACCACGATGACGTCCTTCAGGCGGTCGGTCATCGTGACCCGGCCCTGCTCGTCGAGGTAGCCGAGGTCGCCGGTGCGCAGCCAGCCGTCGGCGGTGTAGGCCTGCGCCGTCTCCTGCGGCTGCTGCCAGTACTCGCGCATCACCTGCGGGCCGCGCGCGCACAACTCGCCGATCGCACCCGTGGGCAGGCGGTTGCCCTGCGCGTCGCGCACTTCCACTTCGGTGGACGGCAGCGGGAAGCCGACGGTGCCGGTCCAGTCCTCGATGTCGAGGCGGTTGGAGGTCAGCACCGGCGAGGCCTCGGTCAGGCCCCAGCCCTCGACGATGGGCCGGCCGGTGCGGGCCTTCCAGCGTTGCGCCACGGCACGCTGCACCGCCATGCCGCCGGCCGCGCACAGCTTCAGGTGGGCGAAGGCGGCGTCGTCGATCCCGGGCGCGTCCAGCAGCGCGCGGTACAGCGTGTTCACCCCGACCATGGCCGTCACCTCGGCCTTGCGCATCTGCGCGGCCATGTCCTTCAGGTCGCGCGGGTCGGCCACCAGCACCAGGCGCGCGCCGATGTGCAGGAAGGTCAGCGCGCAGGTCAGCGCATAGACGTGGTACAGCGGCAACGGGATCAGCGCCGCCTCCTTCCCCGGCCGGAGGTCGCGCGCGATCCAGGCGGCCAGTTGCAGCACGTTGGCCATGACCATGCCGTGGGTCAGCACCGCGCCCTTGGGCGTGCCGGTGGTGCCGCCGGTGTACTGCAGGAAGGCGATGTCCTGCGGCCCGAGGCGCCGGTCGTCCAGCAGGTGGCGCGCGCCGGTGTCGAGCACCTGCGCGAGGGTGTGCGCCTGCGGCAGATGCCAGGGCGGCACCATGCGCCGCAGGTGGCGCACCACCACGTGGGTGACCATCTCCCGCACCGGCGGGAACAGGTCGCCCACGCCGGTCACCACCACCGCCAGGTGCAACGCCGGGCTGCGTTCGAGCACCTCCTGCAGGGTGTGGGCGAAGTTCTCCAGCACGACGATGACGCGCGCGCCGCTGTCGCGCAACTGGCGTTCGAGCTCGTCGGCGGTGTATTGCGGGTTGACGTTGACCACCACCAGGCCCGCGCGCAGCGCGCCGAACATCGCCACCGGGTGCTGCAGCAGGTTGGGCAGCATCAGCGCCACCCGGTCGCCCGGCGCCAGCGCGAGGGCGTGCTGCAGCCAGGCACCGAAGTCGGCGCTGAGGCGATCGAGCTCACGCCAGGTCAGCGACACGCCCATGCTCTGCAGCGCCGGCAGCGCGCCGTACCGCTCCACCCCTTGGCGCAGCAGATCCTTCAGGGTGCTGCATCCCGCCAGGTCGATGTCGGCGGGCATGCCCGGCGGGTAGTGCTCGAGCCAGGGGCGTGCGGCGCGGGTGGCGGTGTCCATGTCCATCGTTCCCGTCTCAGCGCGCCGACAGATCCTGCACCAGTGACTTGAACTGCGGCCACGCCATCGCCGGCCAGATCTCGGTGCGGGTCTGCCCGAAGCTGCGCACCAGCACCGACACGCGGGTGGCCGCGGCCAGGTCGGGGGCGTCGATGACGTCGATGTAGTCCCAGGGGCCGAGCACCGCCCAGCTGTGCAGCCATTTCACCTCCGGGCAATGGTGGCGCACCTGCTCGGCGACGTGACGCTCCAGCGTCGCGTAGCTGCGGGGCTGGTGCAGCGACTGGGGAGAGATGCGGGTCAGCAAAACGAATTCGGCCATGGCAGGTTCGCTCGGTGGGGGGTGGGCGATCCGCTCGACGGTAGCCGCCCGCTCCGACCCTGCGGCTGCGCCGACGCAAGGAGCGATGGGGGCGTCCACCGACTTGCGCCCGCTCAAGCGCCGGGCTGCGCCCGCGCCGCAAGATCCGCCGCTCACACCGGCCGCCCGGCCGCCTTGCGGCGGATGGACGTCGGTGATCGTCGTCACCGCTTGAAAAGGACCCACGCCATGAACGAGATGAGACTGTTCGATCCCTTCTCCATCGACCCCTTCGAGGACGCCGTGCGCAGCATGATGCGACCCTGGCGCATGGAGACCACCGAGGCGTCGCCGCGCATCCGCATCGACCTGGCCGAGCAGGACGGCACGTATCACGTCCGCGCCGAGATCCCCGGCGCGCGCAAGGAGGACATCGATGTGCGCATCGAAGGCAACCTGGTGACCATCAGCGCCGAGAAGCGCAAGGAATGGGAGGAGAAGTCCGGCGAGCGTCTGCTGCGCAGCGAGCGCCAGTACGGCTACGCCAGCCGCAGCTTCACGCTCGCCACCCCAGTGGACGACACCCGCGCCGACGCCAAGTACGAGAACGGCATCCTCGAGTTGAAGCTGCCGAAGAAGTCCGGCGCCGCGCAGAAGAAACTCGCCGTCCACTGAAGGCGGCGTCCGGGTGCCGGCACCGGATCCTGCAGGGGACACCCCCGGGCGCCCCGATCCCGATGGGTGGCCCCTGGGCGTGGCCCAGGCAGCCGGAGGCCCCGAGGACGCGCCGGGGATCGGACCGCTGCCGACCGGGGCGCTCGTCAACCGCTGCGACCCGACCAGCTTGGGTTTCGAGACCACGGCCGAACTCGGCGACAGGGGCGACGGGGGCGACATCGGCGACGAGGTGCTGGCCTTTGGGCAGGACCGCGCGGTCCAGGCGCTGCGGCTGGCGCTCGCCGTCCCGGGGGCGGGCTTCAACCCCTTCGTGCTCGCGGCCTCCGGCGTGGACCCGCACACGCTAGTGCGGCGCCTGCTTCAAGCCCATACCCGTACCCGACCGGCCCCGCCGGACTGGTGCTACGTCTACAACTTCGCCGAGCCCAACCGTCCGCGCGTGCTGCGCCTGCCGCCGGGCGAAGGGCTGCGCCTGCGCGAGGCGATGCGGCGCTTCGTCAGCGAGTTGTCCAAGGCCGTGACCGCCGCGCTCGACAGCGAGGAATACCGCTCGCGCCTGGATGCGATCCAGAAGGAGGCGAAGACGCGCGAGGACGGCGCGCTGCAGTCGCTGGGCGAGCGCGCGGCGGCGCAGGGCGTGGCCCTGCTGCGCACCCCACAGGGCTTCGCCTTCGCGCCCATGAGGGACGGCGCGCCGATGCCCCCGGCGGACTTCGAGAAGCTCCAGCCGGCCGAGCGCGAGCGCCTGGGACAGGTGATCGAGGCGTCCGGTGCGCAGCTCCAGCGTCTGTTGCACGAACTTCCGCGGCTGCGCCGCGAGATGGAGCAGCGCGTGCGCGAGGCCACGCGCGACGCCATGGGCCTGGCGGCCGGACACCTCGTCGACGAGGTGAAAGCCCGCTTCGCCGCCGAACCGACGGTGGCCGCCTTCCTGGATGAGGTCCGGCGCGACATCATCGACGCCGGCGAGCAGTTGCGCGCCCAGCCCGGCGCCGGTGGCGACGAGGACGAGCCCAGCGGCTTCAGCGGCAGCCTGCTGCTGCACCGCTACCAGGTCAACCTGCTGGTCGGGCGCGGCGCCGACGGCGATGCCGACCACGACGGTCACGCGCCGGTGCGCGAGTGCGAGCACCCGAGCTACGCCAACCTGGTCGGCCGCATCGACCACATCGCCCACATGGGCACGCTGCTGACCAACTTCACGCTGATCCGCCCGGGTGCGCTGCACCGCGCCAACGGCGGCGTGCTGATGCTCGACGCCGTGAAGGTGCTCGCCGAACCCATGGCCTGGGCCGGCCTGAAGCGCGCGCTGAAGTCGTCGCGCGTGGTCATCGAGTCGCTGCCGCAGGCCCTGGGCTGGGTCAACACCCTGCCGCTCGAGCCCGAGCCGGTGCCGCTGGACCTGAAGATCGTGCTGTTCGGGCAGCGCGAGCACTACTACCTGCTGCAGTCCCTCGACCCGGAATTCGACGAGCTGTTCAAGATCGCCGCCGACTTCGACGACGACATTCCGCGCGGGCCGCCGCAGGTGCGGCAGTTGGCGCAGTGGCTGGCGGCCGCGGCGCGCGAGCAGCGCCTGCGCCCGCTGCACCGCGACGCGGTGGCGCGCGTGGTGGATCACGCGGCACGCCTGGCCGACGACGGCGCGCGGCTGTCCACCCACACCCGCACGCTCGCCGACCTGCTGCACGAGGCCGACACGCACGCGGCCCGCGCAGGTCGCGACGTCGTCACCGCGGACGACGTCGCCCAGGCCCAGCGCGCGCGCATCCACCGCGCCGACCGCGTGCGCGAGCGGCTGCAGGACGCCCTGGTCCGCCAGACCCTGCTGGTGTCCACCGACGGGAGCCACGTCGGCCAGGTCAATGGCCTGGCCGTGACCCAGATGGGGGCCTTCCGCTTCGGCCACCCGGTGCGCGTGACCGCCACGGTGCGCCTGGGCGACGGCGACCTCGTCGACATCGAGCGCGAGTCCACGCTGGGCGGGCCCATCCACTCCAAGGGGGTGATGATCCTGGCAGCCTGCCTGGCGGCGCGGCACGCGCGCACGGCGCCGCTGTCGCTGAGCGCGAGCCTGGTGTTCGAGCAGAGCTACGGCCCGGTGGAGGGCGACAGCGCCTCGCTGGCCGAGCTGTGCGCGCTGCTGTCGGCGCTGGCTGGCCTGCCGCTGCGCCAGGCGCTGGCGGTGACCGGCTCGATCAACCAGTTCGGCCGCGTGCAGGCCGTCGGCGGCATCCACGAGAAGATCGAAGGCTTCTTCGACCTGTGCCGCGAGCGCGGCCTGGACGGCAGCCACGGCGTCATCATCCCGCGCGCCAACGTGCAGCACCTGATGCTGCGCGACGACGTGGTCGAGGCCGCTGCCCAGGGCCGCTTCCACGTCTGGCCGGTGGACGACGCCGACGAGGCCATCGCCTTGCTCACCGGCGTGCCCGCCGGCACGGCCGATGCGCGCGGCGCCGTGCCCGAAGGCACCGTGCACCACCGCGTGGCCCAGACGCTGGCGGCGATGTCGCGCCGGCGGCGGCAGTGGGCGCAGGCAAGCGGGCACACGAAGCAGAGGGGCGGCCGGTCCGCTGGTCGCGGTCAGGGGCCGCGCGTTGGGCGATGACCCCATGTCGCTGCGCGGACCAGGTCCCCCGTTGTCGACGCCGACACCCTCTGTTCGGCGCCGCCACCCGCGGTCTGTTGATCCATCTAGACGACCAGGGAGTGATCCGCCTGTACTGGAACCCGCTGAACCTGACGAGATGAGCCGGGCTCTCGTCGATACCGGCCGCAAGCCAGACGCCGAATCGGCTCGTCGCCACGAGCAATTCATCCGGGCTGAGCCGAGGGCGCTGTCCTGTTCCGCCAGCTTCCGAGGTCGCGAGATGCCGGCCCAGCGCGAGAACACGCGATGCAAGCGCGGCGGGCTCAGGTGCACCGCGGCCGCCAGTTCCTCCAGCCCAGGCTGGCGCGAA
>CAZFVH010000089.1:0-14827 GCA_964522465.1 uncultured Rubrivivax sp.
TACAGACGGTGCTGATGTACGGCCACCTGGACAAGCAGCCCGAGTTCAACGGCTGGCGCAGCGACCTCGGCCCCTGGACGCCCAAGGTCGAGGACGGCAAGCTCTACGGGCGTGGCGGCGCCGACGACGGCTACGCGGTCTACGCTGCGGTCACGGCGCTGGCCGCCCTGGACGCGCAAGGCCTGCCGCGGCCGCGGGTGGTCGGCCTGATCGAGACCTGCGAGGAGAGCGGTTCGGGCGACCTGCCCGCCTACCTCGAGGCGCTGAGGCCGCGCCTGGGCGATGTCGGGCTCGTCGTCTGCCTGGACTCGGGCGCCGGCAACTACGACCAGCTGTGGCTGACCACCAGCCTGCGCGGCATGGTCAGCGGTGTGCTGAAGGTCGAGATCCTGACCGAGGGCGTGCACTCGGGCGACGCCAGCGGCCTCGTGCCGTCGAGCTTCCGCATCCTGCGCCATGTGCTGGACCGGCTCGAGGACAGCGCCAGCGGGCAACTGCTGCCCCAGGTCTTCCACTGCGAGATCCCGGCCTCGCGCCAGGCGCAGGCGCAGGCCACGGCGGCCATCCTGGGCGACGAGGTCTGGAAGCGCTTCCCCTGGGCCTGCGGCGCCGATGGTGGCGCCTCGCTGCCGACCACGACCGACCCGGTCGAGGCGCTGCTCAACCGCACCTGGCGGCCCACGCTGAGCGTCACCGGCGCCGACGGCTTCCCGACCCTGGGCAACGCCGGCAACGTGCTGCGCCCGCACACGGCCTTCAAGCTCAGCCTGCGCACGCCGCCCCTGGTGGATGCGCACCTGGCCAGCCAGCAGCTGAAGGCCCTGCTGGAGGACAACGCGCCCTACAACGCCAAGGTCACCTTCCACCCCGACGGCCGCGCCGGCGCGCTCGGCGCCACGGGCTGGAACGCGCCAGAGCTCGCCCCCTGGCTCGAGAACGCCCTGAACGCGGCCTCCCGCACGCATTACGGCGCGCCGGTGGGCTACATCGGCCAGGGCGGCACCATCCCGCTGATGAGCATGCTGCAGCGCGGCTTCCCGCAGGCGCAGATGATGGTGTGCGGCGTGCTCGGGCCCAAGAGCAATGCCCACGGGCCGAACGAGTTCCTGCACATCCCCTACGCCAAGCGGCTGACGGCCGCAGTGGCGCAGGTGATCGCCGCCTGCCCATGAGCTCGCCCGAGGACGCGCTGTCGGCCGTGTCGGGCCGGCGCGGAAGGGCACAGCGGTCAGGCGCGGCTCGGCGTCGCCCAGAGTCGCCGCGGGCCGATGGCACGGCGCCGCGCGGGTGGGCCCGTCCTGATGTGGCCGCGCGTCCTGCCGCGCCGAAAGCCTGACCACCACCCGCGGCCTGTCCCGCCCGCCGCGCGCACCACCTCCACCCGCCGCACAGACGACCAACCTCGTTGGATCGCAAGATGCATACGATTGCAAACCCCGACCTGAAAGGAGACCCCAGATGAGCGCAGGACGCA
The DNA here is from genome assembly GCA_964522465.1 of uncultured Rubrivivax sp. Lineage (GTDB taxonomy): Bacteria > Pseudomonadota > Gammaproteobacteria > Burkholderiales > Burkholderiaceae_C > Rubrivivax. The sequence goes on from CAZFVH010000089.1 coordinate 1,475, forward strand.
TCCTGACCACCCACGTCGGCAGCCTGCCGCGCCCGCAGCGCGTCGTGGACCTGCTGTTCGCCCAGGACACGGGCGTCGGCCATGACGCGCAGGCCTTCGATGCCGCCATGCGCGAGGAGGTGCAAGCCGTCGTGTCGCGCCAGGCCGAGTCGCAGGTCGACGTCGTCAGCGACGGCGAGATGAGCAAGATCAGCTACGCCACCTACATCCGCCACCGCCTGACCGGCTTCGAGATCGGCGTGATGCCCCGCGCCACGCCGCGCGACCTCGACGACTTCCCCGAGTACAAGGACCGGCTGGCCAAGATGGGCGGCACGCCCAAGTACCACCGGCCGATCTGCACCGGGCCGATCGGCGTGAAGGACCTCTCCGGCCTGCACCAGGACATCGCCAACCTGAAGGCGGCCTGCGCGCAGGCGGGTGTCGATCGGGCCTTCATGAACAGCGCCTCGCCCGGCGTGATCGCGGTCTTTCAGCCCAACCAGCACTACGCGAGCCAGGAGGCCTATCTCGAGGCGCTGGCCGACGCGATGCAGACCGAGTACGAGACCATCGTCGCTGCCGGGCTGGACCTGCAGATCGACGCGCCCGACCTCGGCATGGGCCGGCACATCCGCTTTCGCGACGCGGACGAGCCCGAGTTCCTGCGCAACGCGCGACTGCAGGTGGAAGCGCTGAACCACGCGCTGCGCAACGTGCCGCCCGAGCGCGTGCGCATGCACATCTGCTGGGGCAACTACGAAGGCCCGCACCACCACGACATAGGCCTGGAGCGCATCCTCGACGTCGTGCTGTCGGCGCGCGTGTCGACGATCCTGTTCGAGGCCTCGAACCCGCGCCACGCCCATGAGTGGGAAGTCTGGGCTGCCGCCGCACGCGCCGGCCGCCTCCCCGAGGACAAGATCCTGGCGCCGGGCGTGCTCGACTCGGTCAGCAACTTCATCGAGCACCCCCGGCTGGTCGCGCAGCGACTGCTGCAGTACGCGAACATCGTCGGCCGCGACCGCGTGATGGCCGCCACCGATTGCGGCTTCGGCACCTTCGCCGGCTTCGGCGCCATCCACCCGCCGATCGCCTACGCCAAGCTCGCCAGCATGGCGCAGGGCGCGGAGATGGCCAGCCGCGAGCTCTGGGGCTGAGAGACTGACGCCCTGGCGTCAGGCCGACGCCGTCGACAGCCCCATGCAACCGGGGCGGGACTGCCCGGCAAGATCGCCAAGCGCCTTCAATGCTCTCGGCGTGGTCACCGCCGCCGCGCCAGCTTCGGGTCCAGCAGGTCGCGCAGCCCGTCGCCCAGCAGGTTCAGCCCGAGCACGCTGAACACGATGGCCATGCCTGGCCATACCGCCAGCAGTGGCGCCTGGAACATCTGGGTCTGGGCGTCGTTGAGCATGCGGCCCCAGCTCGGCTGGGGCGGCTGGGTGCCCAGGCCGAGGTAGCTCAGCGCGGCCTCGGCCAGGATGGCGGTGGCGAACGAGATCGTGGCCTGCACGATCAGCACGCTGGCGATGTTGGGCAGCACATGGTCGAGCGTGATGCGCCAGGGCCCCTTGCCGGCTGCACGCGCTGCGAGCACGAATTCCCGCGCCCAGACGGCACGCCCGGAGGCGCGCGCGATGCGGGCAAACACCGGCACGTTGAAGATGCCGATGGCCACGATGCTCATCAGCAGGCCGGGCCCGTAGATCGCCGTGAGCATGATCGCGGTCAGCAGCGCCGGGAAGGCGAAGGCGAAATCGCTCGCGCGCATGATCAGTTCGTCCAGCCAGCCGCCGCGCGCCGCGGCCACGCAGCCGAGGAAGACCCCGGCCAGCAGCCCGATGCCCACCGCGACCACCCCCACGACGATGGAGTTCTGCGAGCCCACCAGCAGTTGCGAGGCGATGTCGCGGCCCAGGCTGTCGGTGCCCAGCCAGTTCGCCATCGACGGGCCCTGCAGCTTGTTCGGGATGTCGATCTCGGCATGGGGGTGGGGCGTCCACACCAGCGACAGCAGCGCCGCCGCGGCCAGCAGCAGCGTCAGCACGCCACCGAGTACGAAGCTCTTGTGACGCCGGGCGCGTGACCAGAAGCCGTCCATCTCAGTGCCACGCATCGACTGCGACATCGCGGGATGTGACCGCGCAGGTCTGAGATGGCGAGGCTCGGGACACCTTCATCTCAGCCCCTGCGCAGCCGCGGGTCGACCCAGGCATACAGCAGGTCGATGACAAAGTTGACGACCACCACCACGGCAGCCAGCAGCATCACGACGTCGCGCACCACGACCAGGTCGCGGTTGCTGATGGCCTGGAAGACCAGCCGGCCGATGCCCGGCAGCACGAAGACGTTCTCGACCACGATGGTGCCGGTGATGAGATTAGCGAACTGCAGCCCCATCACCGTCAACACCGGGATCATGGCGTTGCGCAGCACATGACGCCACAGCGCCTGGCGGCGGCTCAGGCCCTTGGCGCGCGCGGTGCGCACGTAGTCCTCTCGCAGCACCTCGAGCACGGCCGACCGCGTCACACGGGCCAGGATGGCCGCCTGCACCATCGCCAGCGCCACGGCCGGCAGCAGCAGCGCCTTCAGGCCATCCCACAGGCTGCCCCCCTCGTCTTCGGTCCAGCCGGGGAAGCCGCCCGCGCTGACCCACTGCAGGTGCACGGCGAAGACCAGGATCAGCAGGATGGCGAACCAGAAGTTGGGGATCGCGATCCCGACCTGGCTGGCCGTCATGACCCCGACGTCGCCCAGCGTGCCATGCCGCGAGGCCGCGTACACGCCCAGGCCGAGCGCCAGCACCACCGTCAAGCCCATGGCGAGCACGGCCAGCGGCAGCGACACGCGCAGCCGCTCGGCAATCAGTTCGGCCGTCGGGGTGTCGTAGCTGATGCTGTCGGCCGTGTGCCCACGCACCAGGCCGCCGACCCAGTCGCCATAGCGCTGCAGCGCGGGACGGTCCAGACCCAGCCGGGCTTCGAGCGCCGCCAGCGACTCGGGCGTGGCGGTGTCGCCCAGGATGACCTCGGCCGCGTTGCCCGGCAACAGCTCCAGCACCGCAAACACCAGCACCGATGCCACGGCCAATGTCGCCGCGAGAGTGGCCAGTCGCTTCAGCAGGAACAGCAGCATCGCGGTCTATGATCCCTTCGCCTCCGGGCGCCTACACCACCCCTCATTCTCGACCATGCCCGACATCGCCTTCGACACCACCGGCACCTACATCGACGGGCGCTGGCGCGCCCCCGACAGCGGCCAGACGCTGGCGCTGATGAACCCCTCGGACGGCAGCGAGCTCGCGCGCATCGCGCGCGGCAGCGGCGCCGACATCGACGCGGCCGTCGCCGCGGCGCAGGCCGCGCTGGACGGCCCGGGCGCCACCGAGGGCGAGCGCGCTGGCCCCTGGGGCCGGCTCACCGCCGCCGAGCGCGGCCGCATCCTGCTGAAGATGAGCGCGCTCGCGCTCGAGCAGGCCGACGAGCTGGCGCGCCTGGAGGCGCTGGACGTCGGCAAGCCGCTGAAGCAGGGCCGCGCCGACGCCGTGGCGCTGGCGCGCTACCTCGAGTTCTACGGCGGCGCGGCCGACAAGGTGCACGGGCAGACCCTCCCCTTCGCCAACGGCTACACCGCGCTCACGCTGCGCGAGCCGCACGGCGTCACGGCGCACATCGTGCCGTGGAACTACCCGATGCAGATCATCGGCCGCAGTGTCGGCGCCGCGCTTGCGATGGGCAACGCCTGCGTGCTGAAGCCGGCGGAGGAGGCCTGCCTGACGGCGCTGGCCTTCGCGCGCATCGCCGAGGCCGCCGGCCTGCCCGCCGGCGCGCTGAACGTCGTGCCCGGCCTGGGCGAGGAGGCCGGCGCCGCGCTGTCGGCCCACCCGGGCGTGCGCCACATCTCCTTCACCGGCTCGGTGCCGGTGGGCACGCTGATCCAGACCGCGGCGGCGAAGAACGCCATCCCGGTCACGCTCGAACTCGGCGGCAAGAGCCCGCAGATCGTCTTCGCCGACGCCGACCTCGACGCCGCGCTGCCCTTCCTGGTGAATGCCGGCATCCAGAACGCTGGGCAGACCTGCTCGGCGGCCAGTCGCATCCTGGTGGAGCGGCCGGTGTTCGACACCGTGATGGCGCGCATGGCCGAGCGCTACCGCGCGCTGCGCGTGGTCCCGGCACTGGACGACGGCGACATCGGGCCGGTGATCTCGGCGCGCCAGCGCGAGATCGTCCAGGGCTACCTCGACGTGGTGCGGGACAGCGGCCTGCGCATCGCCGCGCAGGCCCCGCTGCCGGCCTCGCTGCCGGCCGGGGGCTACTGGGTGCCACCGACGCTGGTGGCCGACGTCGAGCCGGGCCACCGGATCGAGCAGGAGGAGATCTTCGGTCCGGTGCAGGCGCTGATCCCGTTCGAAGGTGAGGCCCAGGCCTTGCGCATCGCCAACGGCACGCCCTACGGCCTGGTGGCTGGCGTGTGGACGCGCGACGGCAGCCGCGCGCTGCGCATGGCGCGCAAGCTGCAGTGCGGCCAGGTCTTCGTCAACAACTACGGCGCCGGCGGCGGCATCGAGCTGCCCTTCGGCGGCGTCAAGCACTCCGGCCACGGGCGCGAGAAGGGCTTCGAGGCCCTGTACGGCTTCTCGGTGCTGAAGACGGTGGCGATCCGACACGACTGACATACGTCGTCATACGCCGCGTCCACATCCGCTACACTGTTGATGCAAACACACCGGAGGCCGAGATGAGCCGTGTCAACGCCCGCATCGACGAACACACCGAAGCACGCATCGCCTGGCTGACCGAGGCCACCGGCCAGAGCGTGAGCCACGTCGTGCGCGAGGGCGTGGCGCTGTACCACGCGCAGGTGCAGGCCCGCCAGGCGGGCCCGCGCCGCCTGCTCGCGCTCGCCGGCCAGGGCGACAGCGGGCGTGAGGACATCGCTTCCGACACCAAGCGCTTCCTCGGCGTGGGCCTCGACGCCAAGCTCGGCACCCACCCTGCGGCAAGCCAAAGGTAGCGGCCCGCGAGCCGCTCGGCCCCGCTCGTTTCCACACGCCCGCACCTCGCCCGGCCCCGTGATCGCCGTCGACACCGGCTTCCTCTTCGCCCTGGTCGACCGGCGGGACCGCTGGCACGCCCGGGCACTCGCGCAGCGCGCCACCGCGGCCGAGGGTTGGGTGACGACCTGGCCCGTGCTCACCGAGGCCTGCCACCTGTTCCAGCGCCACCTCGGCAGCGACTTCGCAGCCGCGCTCATGGAGGACGTGGCCGACGGCGGCCTGCACGTGTGGGCACTGCCCGCGCCGCGCTGGGCCGCGATCCCCGGCCTGATGCGCCAGTACGCCGCGCTGCCGATGGACCTGACCGACGCCAGCCTGGTGCTGCTGGCCGAGCATCTGGGCCACGGCCGCATCCTGTCGACCGACTGCCGGGACTTCGGCACCTATCGGTGGAAGGGGCGCGAGCCTTTCGACAACCTGCTCGACCCTGCCTGAGGCCCAGGCGCGAGGCCCTGCGGCGGGCTGGCTTGCGGATCGCAGACCCGATGACTCATGAACCGGGCCATGCCAGGCGACAGACCAAGGGCCCGATTTCGAAGATCGAGCTTCTGCGAGAGGAATCCGGCGCCAACCCCGATCAGGCCGCCAGCAGCCCGGAGAACAGCGGGTCGGCACGCCCGCGAGGCCGGTAGGCACTGACGCGGCGCGCGATCTCGGCGATATGCTCGGGGGTGGTGCCGCAGCAGCCGCCGGCGATGTTCAGGAAGCCGCTGCGTGCGAAGCCTTCCATCAGCCCGGCCGTCACCTCGGGCGTCTCGTCGAAGCCGGTCTCGCTCATCGGGTTGGGCAGGCCGGCGTTCGGGTAGCAGCTGATCCAGGTGTCGGCCGCCACCTTGGACAACTCCTCGATGTACGGGCGCATGAGCGCCGCGCCGAGCGCGCAGTTCAGCCCCACCGCCAGCGGGCGGGCGTGGCGGATGGAGTGCCAGAAGGCGCCGACCGTCTGGCCCGACAGGATGCGGCCCGACGCATCGGTGACCGTGCCGCTGACGATGACCGGCAGCCGCTCGCCACGTGCTTCCATCAACTCGTCCAGGGCGAACAGCGCTGCCTTGGCGTTCAGCGTGTCGAACACGGTCTCGACCAGGAAGAGGTCGCAGCCGCCGTCCATCAACCCTTCCGCCTGCTCCGCATAAGCCGCGCGCAACTGGTCGAAATCGACGTTGCGCGCGCCCGGGTCGTTGACGTCGGGGCTGATGCTGGCGGTGCGCGGCGTCGGGCCGAGCGCGCCGGCGACGAAGCGCGGGCGCTGCGGCGTGGCGTGGCGGTCGGCGACCTCGCGTGCCAGCCGCGCAGCCGCGACATTCATCTCGCGCGCGACGTGCCCAAGGCCGTAATCGTCCTGCGCGATGGACGTGGCGCCGAAGGTGTTGGTCTCGATGATGTCGGCGCCGGCCCGCAGGTACTCGTCGTGGATGCGGGCGATCAGGTCCGGACGGGTGAGCACCAGCAGGTCGTTGTTGCCCTTGAGGTCCTTCGGATGCGCCGCGAAACGTGCTGCGCGGAAATCGGCTTCGGTCAGGCGCTCGCGCTGGATCATCGTGCCCATGGCGCCGTCGATGATGACGATGCGCTGCTGCAGCAGGACGGGCAGCGCCGCGGCACGGGTGTAGACGGAAAGGGGCTTCGACATCACCCGATTCTAGGGAGGCACCGAGACGCACACGCGCAGCCGCGACATCACACGGGCCGGCGCAGGCGTGCTCAGCGCAAGGTCAGTGCAGCGTCAACGGCTGCTGCGCCAGCCCGCTGAAGCCGGCGATGTAGTCGTCAAACACCTCGGGCGCGCGCTGGCCCTCACGCACCAGCGCTTCCACGCCCTGGCGAAAGCGCTCGGCCAAGGCGCCCTCGAGGAAGATCTCGCGCCGGGCGGCCTTATCCACGATCTCGAAACCACCGCGCATCAGGGCCGGCGCCGCGTCGTCCGTCGCTGGCGCCTCGAACTGCATCACCACATAGCTGTCGGAGTTGTAGAGCATCTGCATGGGCATCACCTCCAGGCCAGGAAACTGGGTGTGCGCACGCAAGTTTCAAGCCCGCAGCGACAACTCGAGCGTGTCGCCATCCGGCATCGTCGTCAGACGGGCCCGCACGGGCAGGAAGCCACGCGCCGGGTCGAGCCAGATCTCCACCTCGGTGTCCTGGGTCCGACGGGGCGCCCGCGTGAGCCGCAGGGCCCGCAAGGTGGCCCCGCTGTCCGGCGTGATGGCCTCGAGGCCGTGCACGCCGAAGCGCCACACGTCCAGGTCGGTGCGTGCGCCCGACACCGGGAGTGCCAGTACGCTGCCCGGTTGTCGCAGGGCCGGCACCGCGTCGAGGACACCCGACAGTTGGAGCATCCAGGTCACTCGATCCTGGCAACCCGGTGGCAGCGTGCGCGTGACATCGCTGCCGGCGTAACGGATGCGTCCTGTGGCGCGATCGAACTCCGCGACGCGGGCCGCGCGAGACAGCCGCTGGTCGGCATAACGTTCAGGCTCGAAACCGTGGGCGCCGATGCGCCCGCGGCTGGACAGGTGCAGGATGTCCAAACCGATCGCGCGCCCACGAAGGTCCATCGCATAGACCCCATCCCGCCTCTCGAAGACGAGTTCGGCCTGACCCCGCAGCATCCCGCTGCGCATCCCGAAAGCCAGACGCAGCGACGTTGGCACGCGAGCGGGCAGCACCCCGGGCAGCGAGTCGTCCTCCAGCCGGTCGGTGGACGACCCGGTCGGCGCAGCCTGCGCGGGACATCGGACGGCCGTCACGACGCACCCCACGCCAGAAAGCAGCCAGCGGCGTCGGGTGACCTTCACGGCACCGGGGGCCACGCCGTGCGGGCGCATGGCAGTGTGCGCGGAATGGACCTGCATGCGCTGGATCTTGCCACCGAAACGCACGGACAGCGCACCTGCAGCGCAGGATCGTCCCCTGCGCTGCGCACAACGCGGGCCCGGGCGCCCCACAATAGACAGTGGGCACGGCCTGCACGCGACAGAGCGTGGGCGAGCCCACCCCGCGCCCGATCTACGCCCTGAGGAGAAGACGATGGCTGCCGATTCCCCCTCCGCCGGGAGTTTCCTCCCGGGCCTGGACATCCTGCAGGACATGCTCGGCAAGGCCGGCGCTGCCGTGCCCGGCCTGGGCCCGTGGGCCACGCCGACGCTGGATCCTCAGGAGTTGTCCAAGCGCATCGAGGAGCTGCGCACGGTGCAGTTCTGGCTCGAGAACAACGCCCGGCTGATCGCCACGACGATCCAGTCGCTGGAAGTCCAGCGCATGACGCTGACGACGCTGCGGTCGATGAACGTGCAGATGGGTGACCTGGCTGCGGCCTTCCGCATCCCCACACCGCCCGTGCCGCCAGCCGGCGAGGACGCCGGCGCGAAAGCCCCCGAGTCCGCACCCGTCCCGCCATCGGCCCCGAGACGCCGCACGACGGCCAAGGCCGAGGCCGGCCCGGCCGACCCGCCCGCCACCGATGCATCGTCAGCGGCAGGGCTGGTGGACCCGATGCAATGGTGGAACACCCTCACGCAACAGTTCGGTCAGATCGCGGCACAGGCGATGAAGGAGGGGGCGGCCACGGCCGCAGGGGTCACACCGATGGCAGCGACCGCGACGGGTTCGAGCGCCGGCGCCGCACCGTCGCCGGCCGCCGCCGCGGCGAAGACCGGCCCGGCGCGTCGCCCGGCGCGCAAGTCGGCAGCCCGCCGATGAGCGGCGCCGGCACCCCTCCGTCCTTCAACCCGCCCAAGCCCTCGATGGACGCCTCGGCCTTCCTCGTCGGGCACGCCACGCACCCCGACTGGCGCATGGCGTTGGCGATGGTGGCGGCACAGCTGGATGCACAGGCGAGCACGCGCCCGCCCGGCGCGGCAGCACCCAGCCTGGGCCTGGTCTACTTCACCGACCACTATGCAGATCAGGCCCAGGCCCTGCACCGGGCGCTGAGCGAGCGCTGGCCGGACGTGCGATGGGCCGGCTGCGCCGCGGTCGGCGTGGCCGCCAGCGGCGTCGAGTATTTCGACGAGCCGGCGCTGGTGGTGATGCTGTGCCCGCTGGCGCCCGGCAGCTTCGAGGTGTATTCGGGCACGCGGCCCCTGGGGGCTGCGAGTGGGGCCAAGACGGCACACACGGCGCTGGTGCACGCCGACCCGGGTACGGCCGACCTCACCGAGCTGGTGGCCGAACTCAGCGAGCGCGTGGCCACGGGCTATCTCTTCGGTGGCCTGGTGTCGTCGCGCGCCGGTGCGCTGCAGGTCGCCCAGGGCCTGTTCGACGGCGGGCTGTCGGGCGTGGCCTTCGGGCCGGGCGTGGCGCTGGTGTCGCGCGTCACCCAGGGCTGCCAGCCGGTCGGGCCCGAGCGCGTCATCACCGCGGCCGACGGGCCCTTGGTGCTCACGCTTGACGGTCGCCCGGCGCTGCCCTGCCTGCTGGAGGATCTCGGCATCACGCTGGACGACCCACGCATGGCCATGCCGGTGCTGCGCGCCACGCTGGTGGGGCTGACCGATGCCGACGCGGCGCTGCTCGGCCGTGGCGGGCAGTTCGGTCCGGACGTGCGCGCGCGTCACCTGATCGGCCTGGACCCGGCGCGTCAGGCCGTGGCCGTGGCCGAGCGGGTCGAGCCGGGCATGCGCCTGGCCTTCAGCCAGCGCCACACCGAGGCCGCGCGGCGCGACCTCGTGCGCATCTGCAGCGAGATCCGTGACGAGGTCGAATCCGACGCCGAATCCGGCACGGGCGGCGGCACCTCGCGCCGGATCCTCGGGGCGATCTACGTCAGCTGCAACGGTCGCGGCGGCCCGCATTTCGGCGCACCTTCGGCCGAGTTGAAGATCGTCCAGCGCGCGCTGGGCGACGTACCCTTGGCCGGCTTCTTCGCCGCCGGCGAGATCGCTCGGCGGCAGCTGTATGGCTACACCGGCGTGCTCACGGTGTTCACGTCGGGCTGAGACGCTGAGCGCCCACCCTGCCGACCGCCCCCTGCCCCCTACGATCCGACACTGCCATGAACGCACCCCTGCCCGCTGCAGTCCTCTCCGCCGCCGAACGCGCCGAGCGCCAGCGCGAGGTCGTGGCCGCGCTCGCGCCTTTGCTGCCGGCCCACGCGCTGCTGTGGCAATCCGAAGACACCACGCCCTACGAGTGTGACGGGTTGACCGCCTATCGGCAGCGTCCCCTGGTGGTGGCCCTGCCCGAGACCGAGGCCCAGGTCGCCGCGGTGCTGAAGGCCTGCCATCGGCTGGCGGTCCCGGTGGTCGCGCGCGGCGCCGGCACCGGGCTGTCGGGCGGCGCGCTGCCGCACGCACTCGGCGTCACGCTCTCGTTGGCCAAGTTCAACCGCATCCTCGCGGTGGACCCGGTGAGCCGCACCGCCACCGTGCAGTGCGGCGTGCGCAACCTGGCCATCAGCGAGGCCGCCGCACCGCACGGCCTGTACTACGCGCCCGACCCGAGCAGCCAGATCGCCTGCACCATCGGCGGCAACGTGGCCGAGAACTCCGGCGGCGTGCACTGCCTGAAGTACGGCCTGACGCTGCACAACGTGCTGCGCGTGCGCGGCTACACGGTCGAGGGCGAGCCGGTGACCTTCGGTTCGCTCGCGCTGGACGCACCGGGCCTGGACCTGCTGGCCGTGGTGGTCGGCAGCGAGGGCATGCTGGCCGTCACCACGGAGGTCACCGTCAGGCTGGTGCCCAAGCCCCGCCTCGCGCGCTGCGTGATGGCCAGCTTCGACGATGTGCGCAAGGCCGGCGACGCGGTGGCCGCCATCATCGCCGCCGGCATCATCCCGGCCGGGCTGGAGATGATGGACAAGCCGATGACCGCCGCGGTCGAGGACTTCGTCCACGCCGGCTACGACCTCGACGCCGAGGCCATCCTGCTGTGCGAGAGCGACGGCACGCCCGAGGAGGTGGCCGAGGAGATCGAGCGCATGCAGGCGGTGCTGACCGCCGCCGGCGCCACGCGTCTGGCCGTCAGCCGCGACGAGGCGCAGCGCCTGAAGTTCTGGAGCGGGCGCAAGAACGCCTTCCCGGCCAGCGGGCGCATCAGCCCCGACTACATGTGCATGGACTCGACCATCCCGCGCAAGCGCCTGGCCGACATCCTGTTGGCCATCCAGGCGATGGAGCGCAAGTACGGCCTGCGCTGCGCCAACGTCTTCCACGCCGGCGACGGCAACCTGCACCCGTTGATCCTGTTCGACGCCAACGACCCGGACCAGTTGCACCGCTGCGAGCTCTTCGGCGCCGACATCCTGGAGACCAGCGTCGCGCTCGGCGGCACGGTCACAGGCGAGCACGGCGTGGGGATCGAAAAGCTGAATTCGATGTGCGTCCAGTTCAGCCCCGCCGAGCGCGAGGCCATGCTGGCGCTGAAGGCCGCCTTCGACCCCGCCGGCCTGCTGAACCCGGGCAAGGTGATCCCCACCCTGACACGCTGCGCCGAGTACGGCCGGATGCACGTGCGCAAGGGCCTGCTGCCCTTTCCGCAGCTGGAGCGGTTCTGAGAGCCTGAAAGCCCGAGGCGGACATGGCAGCGGAAGACGACGTCTTCGACCTGGGCCCGCTGCGCCAGGTGCTGGCCCGGCTCGAGGAAGGCTGGGCGCGCTACGCGCTCGACCGCAGCGACACGCAGATCCGCGACGGCTTGGTGCAGCGCTTCGAGTTCACCTACGAGCTGGCGCACAAGACCTTGCGGCGCTGGCTGCGCGTCACGGCGGCCTCACCCGACGAAGTGGCAGCCATGGCCTTCGCCGATCTCGTGCGCACCGGCAACGAGCGCGGCCTGCTGCGCGGGGACTGGCCGGCCTGGCGGCGCTTTCGCGAGCTGCGCGCCAAGACCAGCCACACTTACGACGAGGAGATCGCGCTCGAGGTCGTGGCCTGCATCCCGGAGTTCATCGAGGAAGTGCGAGTGCTGCGCGACCGGCTCGACGCAAGAGGGGGTCGGCCATGACGGTGCCCGCAGGCCTCGATCTGACCCCGCACGAGTGGGAGGTCGTGCGCGCGATCCTTCGGCAGCACGTGCCCGAGCGCGAGGTCTGGGCCTTCGGCTCGCGCGCGACAGGGCAGGCCTGGACCTGGTCCGACCTCGACCTGGCCATCGGCGGTGATGCGCCACTGGGCGCCTGGCGGCTGGGTGCCTTGCGCGAGGCCTTTGTCGAGTCCGACCTGCCCTGGAAGGTGGATCTCGTCGACTGGCCTGCCGTCGGTGAAGGTTTCAGGCGCCGGGTGAGCGACCGCCGTGTTCAGGTGCAGGCCGCCGACCCTGCCGCGGCCCCTGCCGCCGCGGGCATCCCTTCGACACAGCCGGCCGCAGCGGCCGGACGATCCCCATGAACCCATCCGACCCCGCCCTGCAGACCCTGGTCGACCACGTGCGCGCCGCGCGCGCCGACCGCACACCGCTGGCCATCACCGGAGGCGGCACCAAGGCCTCCATCGGCGGCGCGCCGCAGGGCGAGGTGCTGGACCTGCGGCCGCTGGCGGGCATCAGCGCCTACGAGCCGAGCGAGCTGGTCGTGACGGTGCGTGCCGGCACGCCGCTGGCCGAGCTGGAGGCCGCGCTTGCCGAACGCGGCCAGTGCCTGCCCTTCGAGCCGCCGCGCTTCGCCCCGGGGGGCACGGTGGGCGGCATGGTCGCCGCCGGGCTGGCCGGTCCGGCGCGCGCGGCCGTGGGCGGGGTGCGCGACTACGTCCTCGGCGCGACGATGCTCGACGGGCGCGCCGAGTTGCTCAGCTTCGGCGGCCAGGTGATGAAGAACGTGGCCGGCTACGACGTCTCGCGCCTGCTCGCGGGCTCGATGGGCAGCCTGGGCGTGATCTGCGAGGTCTCGCTGAAGGTGCTGCCGCAGCCGGTGGTGCGCGCCACGCTGCGCTTCGCCTGCGATCAGGGCGAGGCGCTGCGGCGCCTGAACGCCTGGGGAGGCCAGCCCCTGCCGCTGAACGCGAGCGCCTGGCGCGACGGCGTGCTGCACCTGCGCCTGGCCGGCGCCCGGGCCGCCGTGGAGGCCGCGGCGCGGCAGCTCGGCGGCGAAGCGGTGGACGCCGATCAGGCCGACACCTTCTGGACCGGCCTGCGCGACCAGGCCGACGCCTGGTTCGCGCAGGCGCGCTCGCGCATCGAGGCCGGCGCGACGCTGTGGCGCCTGTCGCTGCCGCAGGTGGCCCCGCCGCTGGCGCTGCCGGGCGAGCAGCTCATCGAGTGGGGCGGGGCGCAGCGCTGGCTGCTGGCCGACGCCCCGCCGGACCAGGTGCACGACGCGGCCGCAGCGGCGGCCGATCAAACGCGCTCAGCCGCAGCGGCGGCTGAACACATCC
>CAZFVH010000089.1:14927-20341 GCA_964522465.1 uncultured Rubrivivax sp.
GCCGCAGCGGCGGCCGATCAAACGCGCTCAGCCGCAGCGGCGGCTGAACACATCCATTCCGCCGCCGCCGCGGCAGGCGGCCACGCGAGCGCGTTCCGCGTGCGCAACCGCGCGGCCCTGGCCGGCGGCGCGTCCGCGCCACTGGCCGAGCCGCTGGCGCGCATCCACCGCCAGCTCAAGCAGGCCTTCGACCCCGACGGGCTGTTCAACCGCGGGCAGCTGATCCCCGGGCTCTGAACGGCCGAGAGCCCGCGCCTGGCTGCCCGCCGAATCGCACCGCACCGCCCACCCTGGTCCCTACCGTACAAGCCAACCCGCCCCGCATGCAGACCACCCTCGCCCCCGAATTCCAAGGCACGCGCGACGGCACCGAGGCCGAGGCCATCCTGCGCAAGTGCGTCCACTGCGGCTTCTGCACCGCCACCTGCCCGACCTACCAGTTGCTCGGCGACGAGCTCGACGGGCCGCGCGGGCGCATCTACCTGATGAAGCAGGTGCTGGAGGGCGCGCCCGTCACGCGCAAGACGCAGCAGCACCTGGACCGCTGCCTGACCTGTCGCAACTGCGAGATCACGTGCCCGAGCGGGGTGCAGTACGGCCACCTGGTGGACATCGGCCGGCGCATCGTCGAGCGCAAGGTCGAGCGTCCGGCGGGCGAGCGCGCCGTGCGCTGGCTGCTGAAGGAGGGCCTGACCTCTGCGCTGTTCGCGCCGGCGATGAAGCTCGGCCAGGCCGTGCGCCCGCTGCTGCCGACCACGCTGCAGCACAAGGTGCCCGCGGCGCAGGGCGCGCGCGCGCACGAATGGCCCCGGCGCGAGCACGCGCGCAAGGTGCTGGTGCTGGCTGGCTGCGTGCAGCCGGCGATGCTGCCGAACATCAATGCCGCGACCGCGCGCGTGCTCGACGCCGCCGGCATCCAGGCCGTGGTCGCCGCCGGCGCCGGCTGCTGCGGTGCGATCCGGTCGCACCTGAACGACAGCGAAGGCGGCCTGGCCGACATGCGCCGCAACATCGACGCCTGGTGGCCGCACGTCGAGCGCGCCGCGGCCGACGGCGGCGTCGAGGCCATCGTGATGAACGCCTCGGGCTGCGGGGTCACGGTCAAGGAGTACGGGCACGCGCTGGCGCACGACGCTGCCTACGCCGACAAGGCGCGCCGCATCAGCGCACTGACGCGAGACCTGAGCGAGCTGCTGCCCGAGATGCTGCCCGCGCTGCGCGAGCGCCTGGGTGGGTCCGAAGGAGTGAACGCGGCTCCGCCAGGCGGATCGGTAGACGCCACCCGTGAGGTTCCCGTTGCGACGGCGTCAGGTCCGATCGTCGTTGCGTCGGGCGACGCGGTGCCCGGTGTGGACCCTGCGCCCCGGGGCCGCCTCGTCTTCCACCCGCCCTGCACGCTGCAGCACGGCCAGCAATTGCGAGGCGGAGTCGAGTCCCATCTGCGCGAGCTCGGCTTCGACGTCCGCCTGGCCGCCAGCGAGAGCCACCTGTGCTGCGGCTCGGCCGGCACCTACAGCGTGCTGCAGCCCGAGCTCGCCACCCAACTGCGCGACCGCAAGCTCGGCGCGCTCGCCCCGACGGCGGACGAGACTGTGATCTCGGCCAACATCGGCTGCATCCAGCACCTGCAGTCGGGCACGGCCACGCCGGTGAAGCACTGGGTAGAGGTCCTGGACGAGGCGCTGCACGGCGCCTGACTGACCGGGAGGCATCCCATGGTTCTGGCGGTGTGCAGCCTGTGCGTAGGAACCTGTCCGGCAGCACGCTTCGACGGGGATGTGCATGCCCCCGCCAAGGCTCTGGCCAGCCCATCGGCAAGCTCGGTGCGCACGGTTTCCAGGCGGGCGGCATGCAGTGTGCGGGGCCTGGGCTGCAACACATGAACGAGCCCGCGCCCGTCCGCTGCGACGTGCTGGTGGTCGGCGCCGGCCCGGCCGGCAGCGCCTGCGCGCAGTGGCTGGCGCGGCACGGCGTGGACGCGCTGCTGGCCGACCAGCACGACTTCCCGCGCGACAAGACCTGTGGCGACGGCCTGATCCCCGACGCGCACGCCGCGCTGCGCCGCCTGGGCGTGCACAACGAGGTGATGGACCTCGCCCTGCGCGTGGGCGACGTGCGCTGCGTCGCCCCCAGCGGCCGCCACGTCGACGTGCCCGGCACCCTGGCCGTGCTGCCGCGGCGCGAGCTCGACCACGTGCTCGTGCGCGCGGCGCAGCGCGCCGGCGCGCGGCTGCTCACACCCTGGCGTTTCGAGGCGCCGCTGCGCGGCGCTGACGGGCGCGTGGAAGGCGCGCGACTGCGGGCTTTCGGCGGGACCGCGTCAAGCGAAGGAATGCGTGGCAACAGCCGGTTGTCGGTCGGTGACCTCCAAGCCCGAGCCGCTGGCGCCAGACCTGCGGCATCGGCAGACGAGAAGCCCGCAGGCACGCCGTCGGCCGAGCACACCGCGGCAGGCCCCGCACGACCGGCACACCCGACCCGCCCGGCACTCGAGATCCGCGCGCGCCACGTCGTGCTCGCCACCGGCGCGACGGCGCAGGCGCTGGTGGCCGCCGGCCTGTGCGAGCGACGCGCGCCCAGCGCGATGGGCCTGCGCGGCTACATCCGCCACAGCGGCCTGGAGCCTGCGCTGCAGGGCCTGCGCGAGCGGTTAGAGGTCTACTGGCACCGCCGCCTGAAGCCCGGCTACGGCTGGATCTTCCCCTGCCCGGATGGCGTCTACAACATCGGCGTGGGCCTCATCGACAGCCACCGCGCACGACCCGACGGCCGCGCCGCCACACTGCAGCGCAACCTGCGCGAGGTCTTCGACGATTTCACGCGCCTGCACGTGCCAGCGCGCACGCTGGTCGAGGGCGGCACCTGGATCGGCGAACTCAAGGGCGCGCCGCTGCGCAGCTCGCTGCTGGGCGCGCGCTGCGCCGCACCCGGCATCCTGGTCACCGGCGAGGCCGCGGGCAGCACCTACTCCTTCACCGGCGAGGGCATCGGCAAGGCGATGGAGACCGGGCTGCTGGCCGCGCAGGCGCTGCTGGACGCCCGCGCCACGGGCGCCGACGACAGCGCGCTGCAAGCCGACTACCTGGCCCGGCTGGCGCCGCTGAAACCCCGGTTCGACCTCTACGAGCGCGGCAACACCGTCAACCACCACCCCTGGCTGACCGAACTGCTGGTCCGCCGCGCGGCCGCCAGCCCCGCGATCCGGCGCCGCATGGCCGACCTGCTCCAGGAGCGGGCCACGCCGGCCCAGTTGATCACCTGGCGCGGGATGGTCAAATTGCTGACAAGCTGAACCCTCGAGAGCGCCCCGCGCCGTGCCAGCGGGAACAGGGATCTCGACCCCACGAGGACTTGGCGTTTCTGCTCTGTCGTGAGGCTCCGGCGCCTGGCATGCTGGCCGGCACCCGGGTCCCACGGCCAGGCGTTCCCGGTGACTGGGCCAGCAGCCCGGTCGTCCGGGTCTGGGGCCGCCCAGCCCCGCCTTGCCCCCCACGCGAGCCCACCCCATGTCCAGCCTGCCCACCCCATCCTTCGACCGCTTCTACCGCCACGACGAGCTGATCGGGCTGCTGCGCGCCTACGCCGAGGCCCGCCCCGGGCTGATCGAGCTGCGCACCCTGGGCCGCAGCCACGAGGGCCGGGAGATCGCGCTGCTGGTCATCACCCAGCAGGCCACCGGTGCCGACACCGACAAGCCGGCCTTCTGGGTCGACGGCAACATCCACGCCGCCGAGCTGACCGCAGGCACGGCCTGCCTGTACTGGCTGCACCGGCTGGCCGACCAGTACGGGCAGGACGAGCGCATCACCCACCTGCTCGACACCCGCACCGTCTACATGGTGCCGCGCCTGAACCCCGACGGCGCCGAGCTCGCCCTGGCCGACCGGCCGCGTCACATCCGCTCATCCACGCGGCCCTACCCCTGGGACGAGCCCACGGTCGACGGCCTGGACATCGAGGACGTCGACGGCGACGGCCGCATCCTGATGATGCGCCTGCCCGATGCGCACGGCAGCTGGAAGGCCCATCCGGACGAGCCGCGGCTGATGATCCCCCGCGAGCCCGGCGAGTTCGGCGGGCGCTACTGGCGCATCGTCCCCGAAGGACGGCTGCGCAGCGGCGACACGCTGAAGTACGCCGTCAACCCCGACCGCGAGGGCCTGGACCTGAACCGCAACTTCCCCGCCTACTGGCGGCAGGAGTTCCAGCAACCCGGCGCCGGCCCCTACCCCACCAGCGAGCCCGAGGTGCGGGCCATGGTCGACTTCGTGACGCGCCATCCCAACATCGGTGCGGCGATCAGCTTCCACACCCACAGCGGCGTCATTCTGCGGCCCATGGGCACGCAGAGCGACGACGACTTCACCCCCGAAGACCTGTGGCAGTACCGGCGCCTGAGCGACCTGGGCGCCCGGCTCACCGGCTACCCGGCCATCAGCATCTTCCACGACTTCAAGTACCACCCCAAAGAAGTCATCACCGGCACGCAGGACTGGATCTACGAGCACCTGGGCGCGCTGTTCTGGACGGTGGAGATCTGGGCGCCGAACCGCGAGGCCGGTATCGAGAACTACGCCTGGATCGACTGGTACCGCGAACACCCGCCCGAAGACGACCTGAAGCTGCTGAAGTGGAGCGACGAGGCCTGCGGCGGGCAGGCGCACGTCGACTGGTACGCCTTCGAGCATCCGCAGTTCGGCCCCGTCGAGCTCGGCGGCTGGGACCGCATGAACTTCTGGCGCAACCCGCCAGCGCACCTGCGCGAGCGCGAGGCCGCGCGCTTTCCGGGGTGGATGGAGCAACTCGCGCTGTCGCTGCCGAAACTCGAGCTGCTGCAGGCCGACGCCACGGCGCTCGGCCCCGACACCTGGCGTGTGCGCCTGGCGGTGGCCAACGCCGGCTACCTGCCGAGCTATGTCACGCGCCGCGCGCTCGAGCGCCGAACCGCGCGCGGCCTGGTCTGCACGATCGACCTGCCCGAGGGCGCGCAACTGCTCGCCGGCAAGGCGCGCGAGGTGGGAGACCACCTCGAGGGCCACGCGCCGAAGAACTCGCTGCAGGCCTTCCTGAACCGCCGGGACGTCACCGCCGACCGCGGCGTGGTCGAGTGGACGGTGCGCGCGCCGTCCGGCACGCGCATCGCCCTGACCGCGAGTGCCGACCGCGCCGGCACCCTTCGCACGGCCGTGGTGCTGGGGGCCACGCCCGCGGGGGATGGCGGGACACCGGCCCCGGGCGTGCTGCGCTGATCACGGCCCCATCGCCTGCGGCGCCGACAACCGGGCGGGACGGACCGACGCCGGGCAGGGGAGATGACGCTCGGAAGCTCGAGCGCTCGGCAACCCCGGCGCGCGGGTAGCTCGGCGACTCGGCGACTCGGCGGTCCAGCGGCTCCGCCGCTCAGACGGGCAGGA
>CAZFVH010000089.1:20441-21636 GCA_964522465.1 uncultured Rubrivivax sp.
CTCGGCGACTCGGCGACTCGGCGGTCCAGCGGCTCCGCCGCTCAGACGGGCAGGAGCTGTGCGCGTGTGGCCTCGGCCACGCGACGTGCGGCCTGCGCGAAATCGGCCCCCGCGCTGGCGTACAGCACCGCGCGCGAGGAGTTCACAATGATCGGCCCGGTGGTCGACCAAGCACCGTCCGGCCCTACCGTGCCGCGCCAGCCGGCACGCACCGTGGCCGCGGCGTCACCACCTTGGGCGCCCACGCCCGGGATCAGCAGCGGCAGCGTCGGCGCGAGCTCGCGCACCCGCGCCACCTCGGCCGGGTAGGTGGCGCCGACCACCAGACCGACCTGGCCATTGCGGTTCCACGGCCCGGCAGCCAGCCGCGCGATGCGCTCGTAGACGCGCTCGCCCCCATCGAGCACCTGCGCCTGCAGATCGTCACCGCCCGGGTTGGAGGTGCGGCACAGCAGGATCACGCCCTTGCCGGCGTGGCGCAGGAAGGGCTCCACCGAGTCGAAGCCCATGAAGGGCGACAGCGTCACCGCATCGGCGCGGTAGCGCTCGAAGGCCTCGCGCGCGTACTGCTCGGCCGTGGCGCCGATGTCGCCGCGCTTGGCATCCAGGATCACCGGCACACCCGGCGCCACCGCCCGGATGTGTGCGCACAGGCACTCGAGTTGGTCTTCGGCGCGATACGCCGCGAAATAGGCGATCTGCGGCTTGTAGGCGCACACCAGATCCCGGGTCGCGTCGACGATGGCGGCGCAGAAGTCGAAGATGCGCGCGGCATCGCCCTTCCAGTCGCCCGGAAACTTCGCCGGCTCGGGGTCGAGCCCGACGCACAGCATGGAACGGTGGCGCGCCTCGGCGGCGCGGAGCAGGTCGGTGAACGGGCTCGTCATGGCACCCCTCACACCCGGCGCGCCAGCGCCGCCGCGGCGCCGGTGTAATCGGCCGGCGTCATCGCCAGCAGCCGATCCTTCTCGGCAAGCGGCAGGGCCAGGCCGTCGATGAAGCCGCGCATCAGCTCGCGCGTCATCGGCTGCCCGCGCGTGAAGGCCTTGAGCTGCTCTTTGGGCTCGGGCAGGCCGTGACGGCGCATCACCGTCTGCACGGCCTCGGCCAGCACCTCCCAGGCGCCGTCGAGGTCGGCGGCCAGGCGGGCCTCGTCGACCTGCAGCTTGTCCAGCCCGCGCGCCAGGCTGTCGTG